>NZ_JAOQAH010000004.1 GCF_025963695.1 Segetibacter sp.
AATTAAAGCATCTGCTTTGCCTATAGGTGCGATAAAGGCAAAGCTTCTTTTGTAGAATTGCCTGCATCTGCTACAACAACTACCTGCTTAGATGTCTCACTCATACCGTTCACGTGTGCCTCTTCCACGTTGGGTAGATAGTTGATGGTTTATATTAGAGCCATCGGAAGCCTGAAAGAGTTTAATGGAAAATAATTTCTGAAATGGGCCTCTGTGTGGGTCCAACAGCGAAAGTGAACTCTTTCTTAATGCCCTCCAGCAACCATCACATTCAGTTTCTGTGGTTCAGCACCTCAGCACGTTGGTAATAACCCATTTACGGGCTTTAAAGCGAGAAACGTTTATGTGTCAAGTGAATAGCGATTTCTGTTTGCCTTTAATCGCCTTTCGTTATCGATTGGTGTCTACCTGGTACTATAAAAACAAATTAAGGAGACCTCCAAAACTTAGAAATTCTCCTGTGGTATTAATAACAAAATGGCTCGTTAGTACCTTTGATGAAAGCGAGGACTGGCCCTCGGGTTACAGGGCTTTGAAAGAACACTATACCGATTCGTGAATAGACCAATATAATTGTTCGTACTAGGCAATAAGCACTTTAATTCCTGCCGTTTCCAGTCTTTTTTTGTCTTCTTCAGGAATTCCGGCATCCGTAACCACTATATCTACTGCCGATATAGGGGCTATAAAAGCAAAACTCCTTTTGTGAAATTTGCTTGAGTCTGTCACAACAATAACTTGTTTGGCAACAGAAATCATCACCCGGTTTAAATGGGCCTCTTCTACGTTTGGCGTAGATAATCCAAACGTGCTGTTGAAGCCATCAACCGCCAAAAACAGTTTATCACAAAAGTAATTTCTGAAACTCTCTTCTGCTGTGGTGCCTACCAGGGATAAAGAATTTTTTCTTAAAAAACCACCGGGAACAATCACATTTACGTGTTCCTGCTCAACAAGTTTATTGGCAATGTTAAGTGCATTGGTTATAACCGTTAACGACTCAATATTTGAAAGGTTATTGTTGATCTCCATTGTAGTGGTTCCTGAATCTAATATGATAGTGTCGCCACTTTCTATGAGCGCTGCCGCTGCTTTCCCAATTTTCAGCTTTTCCTGGTAATGAAGTTTATTTTTTTCCGACAGGCTAAACTCTGCCCCTACGCGCTCAACTTTTATTGCTCCTCCGCGTGCCCTTATGAGCATGTTTTTTTGCTCCAGCCAGTTGAGGTCATTACGTATGGTTACCTCACTCACTCCAAGTTCTTTGCTAAGAGAAGTGACATCCAATTGTCCTTCTGCATCTAACTTTTCAATAATGAGTGTTCGGCGCTCAACCGTTGAGATACTTTTTTTAACCTCCATGTATAAAATGGCTTTTGCCTAACAAATTAATTATAAAAAACAATAAAATGAAAAATATCTGCTGATCAAAAGAGCGCTAAGCTTTCGTTAGAAGCTATTTTGTTTCTATTTACGGTTGCAAAACGCGAAAGTATTCAAATTTGAAAACCTATTGGTAGTTCTAGTTGTGTTTTTTATGTTATACCTTTTGTAACCTTTCGAATAATAAATGTTTTTTTTCAAAAACTTACGATTATATTTTTTTTTTTTGCGCTTCGCCGTATATTTGTGAACAACCTTTTGGAAACAATCCATTCAAAACTCCACCAAACTTACATTATGGGTAAAAAGTCAATCCTCAAAAGGTTTTTAACGTGCGTAGCGTACTTTAAAAACCGGAACAATCCTTTTTTCTTCGTTGTCTTTCTTTTCTCGATATCTGCGACAAACTTCGCCGTGGCTCAAAACGCGGGAAGTGCACTAACGCGTGTTAAAGGCGTTGTTACAGAAAGAGCTTCCGGGCAAGCGCTTGTGGGTGTAACTGTAAAGGTGAAAGGAGGAAGAACAGGTACTGCTACAGATAACAATGGCGCATTTGTCGTTGATGTTCCTGCAAGTGGTAGCCTGGTGTTTTCTTATGTTGGTTTTACTGACCAGGAGGTTTCTGTAAAAAATCAGGCGACCATTAATATAGAATTAGAAAGAGGTAGTTCATCTTTAAACGAAGTGGTTGTAGTAGGTTATGGTACGCAGTCAAAGAAAGATGTTATCGGATCAATAGCTTCAGTTAGTTCAAGACAACTACAGGATAAAGCGGTGGTGTCGTTCGGCGAAGCGATTGTAGGCCAGGTTGCCGGCGTACAGGTACAGCAGACTTCATCAGCGCCTGGTGCCGGTCTAAGCATAAAGATCAGGGGCGTTGGTTCTATCAGCGCTGATAATACACCATTATATGTTATTGATGGTGTGCCACTCGATAATACAACGGCTTCATATTCTGCCCAGGGAGCCAGTGGAGCAAATGTTCCAACAAACCCTTTGGCATCTATCAATCCCGGAGACATTCAGTCGATTGACATTTTAAAAGATGCGTCCGCCACTTCCATTTATGGATCGAGGGGATCTAATGGTGTCGTTATCATTACCACCAAGCAGGGTGCGAAAGGCAGAACCCAGGTTAATTTGAATGTGAGCAACGGCTGGCAAAATATCGATCATAAAATTCCCATGCTATCTACTGCAGGATGGGCTGAAAGGCAAGTTGATATTAGGAATTATAACTACACTTACCTCAATGGTGTAGCCATTCCCGGAAGAAGCGCATCTGACCCGAATGCTGTGCGTGGTAGCAACGCAAATTTCAAAATACCTAAGGAATTCAAAGATCCTTCATTGCTGCCAAACAATGACTGGCAGGATATAGTGTACCAGACTGCTCCTATGAACAACTATCAGTTGTCTGCATCAGGAGGAACTGATAACGCACGTTTTTATATCTCAGGAAATTATATTAACCAGGAAGCCATTACAAGAGGACAGGGCTTTAAAAAATATTCACTGAGAGGTAATATAGATGCAAATATTACAGATCGTATCAAAGTAGGATTCAGGATCGCTCCTTCTTATAGCGTCAACAGAATTTCAAACGCCGGCGGGCTTTCCTACTATGGTGGTGTTACAGCAGCAGTAGTTACTTCACCACCCATCTTCCCTGTATTTAAGGCAGATGGTACCTATAATAATATGCAGCAGGTAACCTTTGATGATGGTACGCCTCCTCAAACCCTTTTCTTTTCGAACGGTCTCGGCCTGAGCAGAGAATATGAAAATACAATGAGGATGTTTAATACGGTGGGTACCTTGTTTACAACCGTTGACCTTTCGAAACATCTGACTGTTAGATCGAGCATTAACGCAGACGTTACCAATATTAATACTGATGCGTTTGTTCCGTCTACCATTACTGTTAGTGGTTATAATTTATATGGCAGCACTTACACCGGTAACAATTTGAGCTGGAGCAATGAAAATACCGTGACATATGACAATACGTTCAACGAGAAACACCATCTGAATGTACTGGGCGGTTTTTCTGAACAAATGGCCACTTTCACTTCCGCAGGAATCTCTGCCGACCAATTTCCGAACAACCTGGTTCATACCGTAAATGCAGGTATTACTACAGGCAGCAGCGCCAGCAAATCACAATGGAGCATGGCTTCTTTAATAAGCAGGGTAAAGTATGATTTTAATGAAAAATACTTTGTAACAGCAACATTCAGAAGAGATGGATCATCAAGGTTCGGTGCTAATGCAAAGTGGGGAAACTTTCCTTCAGCGGCAATAGGATGGCGCGTTTCACAAGAACCATTCATGCAAGCTGTTAAAGCTATAAGTGATCTTAAATTAAGGGCTAGCTACGGTATTGTCGGAAATGACCAAATTGGTAACTATGGCGCTATAGGGCAGGTCGGTCCGAGAACTGCTATTCTGGGTAGCGGTGATGGAAGACGGGTAAGCGGATTATCGCAGGACAACCTTGGTAACTCGTTTTTAACCTGGGAACAATCAAAATCGGTGGATATAGGCCTGGATGCAGGACTGTTTAAAAACAGGTTGAATATTACGGTCGATTATTATGACAAGGTTTCTTCAGGAATGTTATTTGGAGTACCGGTTCCAACTTTTACCGGGTTCGGCCAAACGCTTAGAAACCTCGGCAGAATCAGAAATAAAGGTATCGAGCTGAATATTGAAACCAGGAATATTGATAGGAAGAATTTTGTATGGACCACCAATTTCAATATATCATCAAATAAAAATAAAGTTGAGCAACTGAATGCCAATAATGACGACATATTCAGTGTTAACTACGGTGTGGTGAATGCGATTACCCACAGAACAAGGGTTGGCGAAACAATGGCGAGCTATTATGGTTTTATATATGATGGCGTTTATAAGAATAAGCAGGAATTAGCAGCAGGACCAAAACTTGCTTCAGGAATTACAGCCATAGGAGATCCAAGATTAAAAGATCTTTCTGGTCCTGGTGGAAAGCCAGATGGCCTTATTGACAATTTCGACAAAACAAATCTTGGAAATAATTTACCTGATTTCACCTTCGGTTTTACTAACTCTGTTACATACAAAAATTTCGATTTCACTATTTTAATTCAAGGTGTACAGGGCGTGGAAGTTTTAAACCTTTTGAAAACTTCAGGCAACTACAAGGCGGTAAGTTCACTTTTTAAGAATTACTGGAAATCTGAGGCTGAACCTGGTGATGGCCAGAACTTCCGTCCTACCTATGCTGCCTACCAGGGCAATAATCCGGTGATCACCAGCTGGCTTGTGGAAGATGGCTCTTTTGTAAGAGTTAAAAACCTTACACTCGGATACCGTTTACCAACTCTTTTTGGAGCTAAGGTTATCAAAAACGCAAGGGCTTATCTAAACGTTCAGAACCTGCACACTTTTACAAGCTACGAGGGATATAATCCGGAAGTTAACACTGTAGAAGGAACAGATAACCTGACACCGGGTATGGACTTCGGAACGTTCCCGCTGACACGTACGATCACACTAGGATTAAACCTGACATTCTAAAATCGCCAGTTCTTTTATTGGCTCAAAAAGTATTAATCAATGAGACATAATTATTTTATAAAAGCTTTTACGAAGATATTTTTGCTGGGTACAGTATTATCTATGTCTTCCTGCGAAAAGTTCCTCGAGACGAAGCAGTATGACAGATCAAACGAAGCGGCCTTCTATAAATCAGCTTCAGATTTTGAGCAGGCAGTGGTGGGCAGTTACTCAACATTATCTAGCTTATATCATTCAGGTAATTTTTATTTTCTCTTAACTGACATCAGGTCAGATAACACTTCGGTATATGTTCCCGGAGGTTCCGGAGGGCCGTTGTCAAAGTCTGAGTATGATGACTTCACCCTTACCTCTAACAACGAGCATTTATTGGGCTACTGGAATGTGAGCTATTCACTCATCCAAAAAACCAACGATATTATTTCTTTTGTTGCTGGTTCCAGTATTGATCCCCTAAAGAAAAATCAATACAGGGGCGAAGCCGAAGTATTAAGGGCGCTTGCTTA
Source organism: Segetibacter sp. (assembly GCF_025963695.1). Lineage (GTDB taxonomy): Bacteria > Bacteroidota > Bacteroidia > Chitinophagales > Chitinophagaceae > Segetibacter. The sequence continues at coordinate 5,454 of NZ_JAOQAH010000004.1, forward strand.
TTTCAACCTGGTTCGTTTGTACGGTGGAGTACCGTTGGTGCTGGGGAGATTTGACAATATCGATGATAGCTATAAGAAGGGCAGAAATACGGTGGATGAGGTTTATTCACAAATCATCACCGATCTGAAAGATGCACAAACACTCCTTGTTACCAACAGGAGCACAGGTGATAATTCGGGACGGGCAGACAAGGGTATCGCTACCAGTTTGCTTGGCAATGTATACCTGACGCAAAAGAAATATGCCGAAGCCGCAGTTGAATTTAAGAAGGTGATCGACATGAATGTATATACCCTTATGCCCAACTATGCCGATCTGTTTAAATCGGGTCAGCAGGGTAACAGCGAAACGATCTGGCAGGCTTATTATATAGCGGGCGTTTCTGGTTTAGGCTCCAGTTTTCCTAATTTCAGTGCCCCTTTAAGCAGCGAAACAGTTTTAATACAAACAGGTCTTGCATTCGGCTGGAACCAACCGACTGCAGATATTCAGAATACGTATGAGTCGAAAGATGTAAGAAGAAATTCGATTGGCGATGGTTTTACAAAAGCTGCCAATTATTATCCTTACAAATTTATCAAAAACTATGTAGATATAGGCGCGGGCACAGGTGATGGTAACTCGGGTAAAGACTGGTACATTTTAAGATACGCTGATGTGCTGTTAATGTACGCAGAGGCTGTAAATGAATCTGAGGGGCCAACGAACGCATATAGCAGCATAGACAAGGTAAGAACTCGTGCGGGCCTCGATCCGCTTCCAACAGGTTTGTCAAAAGATCAGTTCAGGGAGGCAGTATACCTCGAAGAACGTCGTGAATCTCCTTTCGAAGGTCATCGTTGGTTTGATCTCGTTCGTACCGGCAGAGCACTATCTGTAATGAATGCCAAAGTGAAGCCGCTAAGTGATGCCAACACAATTGGACTAGCATCTCCGATAGATGCGCACCACCTATTGCTTCCTATTCCATCCATCGTAAGAGAAATGGCTCCACAAGTCACACAAAATCCAGGTTATTAATTAAAAAGTTGGTTATACTTAAAGTAGTAGGGTGCTTTTTTGTGCCAGGCTATAGTATTACAAAGTTTCATCGTTGCGTCGCACTCTTGTACATTCTTTTCAATATTGAGCCATCCACGATATCAGACGGGGGTTAATATGATCGGTAATACAGGTAAAAAGAATAATGAGCACTGGTTTTTAGTAATTATAGATAGTATCGAAATGTGCTCAAGAATGAATGAAGTGTACAAGAGTGCGACGCAACGCTGCTTCATAGCACCATGGAAGCAGGGCTCATAAAAATACAGTGTACATTTTAAAGAGCGCCAAAGTATATAAATTCCAAATTCAAAGAGTTCCTATAATGCAGATAAACTATTTCAAATTTTTTCTTTCCTGCGCTTTTTGCTGCTGTTTGCAAATGCCGGTTTCATTTGGGCAAGCTAAAATTACCAAAGCAAATGTTGCCTTTATCGAGTACACTGGTTTTCCTGAAGGTCACTCAACCTGGAACGATATCGGCTTTAGCAGCAAGTATAATAAAGTGGTGGTGGGCGTAACGAATCATGCAGATAAAATTGCGTTGTTTGATTACGATGTTACTACTGGTAAAATGACCAACAACGGCGCTATCAGCGATCTTGCGCACCTGCGCCGTTTCCAATGGCAGGGAAAAATTCACTCCAAAATCATTGAAGGTCCCGATGGATATATGTACTTTTCTACAGATGGTGGAGAGTCGAAAGAAGAATATTTAATGGATCATCCTGGCGGTTATGCAGGCGGCTTTTTCATGAAATGGCATCCGCAAACCAAAAACTTCGTGAACCTGGGAATGGGCATGCAATACGAAAGTCTTAAGGACATGGACATTGATCCTGCAACTGGAAAACTGTATGGCGTTTCGTATCCGCAGGCGCGTTTTCTGGTGTACGATCCGGCGAAAAATGATATGCGCGATCTTGGAAGATTGGGTAGTTCCCATGTACCGCGCGTGGTGTTTACCGACTGGTGGGGCAACTGTTATTATGTAGACTGGCGCCAGCGTTTGGTGAAGTATGAAAAAGGAGGCGACAGCTTGTTATTTGCCCGCAATAGCCTGCCTGCTTTTGACGGTACACCCGGCGATAAAATTGTTACAGGTATTACGGCTTATGCCAAAGATCAAAAAAACAATGTGATCTACTTTGTTACCTACGGTGCTAAAATAGTTGCCTTTTACCCCGAAAAAAATGGTATGGGTAAAGTGGTTGACCTAGGTGGTGTTGCACCTGCAACCGCCAACATAAAACCATGGCAGCCTTATGTTCCCAACCTTAACATTGGCGACAATGGCAAGTTGTATTACATCGTTGGCGGCCACGGAAACTATGTAGTAGAAAATAAAACGGTGTTAATGGAATTTGATCCCAAAACAAAAAAACACACTTTTATTTATGAATATCCAGTAGGTGAATTGGGTGAAGCAACCGGTTCTGATACAAAAGATAAAAAGGGAAATTTATATTTCGCTGGTAGAAGAGTTTTAGACAAAGAAGATCGTTCTGTTCCGTTTTTAATCAAGTTCAATCCTACTAAAAAAGTTCAAAAATGAGGTTTTCATATATAAAGGTTTTGGCTTTTTCTGCGTTTGCTTTTACGGCGGCTCCTTCTTATGCGCAGTACACTTTTTTTACACCTCCTGATGCATTTGGTATTGAAGTATCACTGTCCAATACTGACCTTAAGAGAATGCCGGTAAATAGAAATTCAATTGCATCTCTTGCCGTAATTGGCGATAACATTATTGGCGGTACTGCTGCAAACGAAAAGCTGGCGCCGTACATTTTTGTTGCCTCTTTAAGTAAAAGAGAGGTGGTTGAATTGAAGGACCTGAACGAAGTTTTACCGGGGCAACGCAGCATACAATCAGGCTTTTTTAAAGCAGCGAATAATACTTTGTTTGCAGGCACAATTGCGAATAAAACGAATAATGGCTCTAATGCAAGCGGACATCTTTTACAAATTAATGTAGGATCAAACGGCAGCATTAAGGTGGCAGATTTAGGTACTCCTGTGGCAGGCGAAGGTGTGTTTGCTTTAACCGGCAACAGTAACACAAGTGTGTTGTATGGCATCACGTATCCGTCGGGTATTTTCTTTAGTTACAACATAGGCTCAAAAGCATTTAAGACTTATAAAGACGTTGCTGTAACGGCTGCAGATTTAAAGGTGTTGAAGAACGAATTTCACATGCAGCCCGAGGAATACTTAGGCGCTTCTCTCGCTGTAGACAACAAAGGTTTGGTATACGGAAGCCGCTCGGTTAATAAGTTGTTCTACTTTGATCCTGCTGATGAAAGTTTTCATACGGTTTCCAACATTCCTGAAGTTTGGGGACGTCGTAGCCTTGGTAGGGTAGAAGCGTGGGCGAAAGCGAACGACGGTACCCTGTATGGTGGCAATGCCGGCGATGGTCAATTGTTTAGTTTACAGCCAGGCACCAATACAGTTAAAAATTTGGGTAAGCCTATAATGATGAACCGGTTGAGAGGTTTAAGCTTTGGAGCGGACGGAAAACTCTATGGCATTGCCGGAGCGCTGCCTGGGTATGCGCATTTGTTTAGTTATGACGAAAAAACTGAAGGTTATAAAGATCTTGGTAATCCGCAATTTAACTTAAAAGCACCTGGCATTGAGCAAGGTATCGACTGGAGAGGTTTTCAATTGCGAACAATTACTGCATCAGAGGATGGAAAATATATTGTAATGGGCGAAGATGAATCTTTAAGTCAATTACTCATTTTTCCCGTAGGAAAGTAATCTCTTTCCTGCACCAAATTAAACGTAGTCTTCTCATTGGCTCTTTATTAAAAAATTAGCGGTATTTGAATTATGATGAAAACATTTGCCATCTTATTATCCCTTGTATTAGTGCTGGGCGAGTCAAAAGCCAACGATAGCATTCCGGGTTGGAGCATCTCTATCTTGCCATCTTCGGTTCGTATTGATCCTTCAACACATCGCGTGTATGATCAGCCTTATGTAGCAACAAATGCAAAGAGTATGACCGCTGAGTCGTTGCTCGAAAGTAACTGGGTGTATAACGGCAAAGTGGCTTCGTTGCAAGCTGCAAGAGGCGAATATGTTTCGTTTCAATTGGTGTTAACCAATAAAACTTCAACGCCTTTAAAAAATATTGAAGTTCACATGAAACCTTTTAAAAATAACAGCAGCGACCTAAGAATTCTTCCTGAATTGTTTTTAGAATGGGCGGTAGAAGTGAAATCGCCAAGTACTGGTTATCCGCGCGCTGCTTTAGGTACCGGCTGGTATCCTGATGCACTAATTCCCTTCAAATACATTCAGCCCGGAAACCAATCCCTGAGTGTAAATGCCTGGGTGTATCCTTTGCAACTTCCTGATTTTAATAATCGTATTGATCAGCAGAAATCGTTGATTGTTTGGGTAGATCAATATATTCCTTTTGAAAAAGCTGCAGCTAAAAGCGGTGTGTATTCAACAAACATCTCCGTTGCTATCGAAGGGGTTACCAAATCTATTCCTGTTGAGTTAAACGTTTTAGATTTTGCCATTCCCAATGAGAATTTGCTGAAGGCGAGTTTACAACACGAAGGTTTTGTAAGCAGCATGAACGAAAAAGCTGAACTGGAAATTTACCAGTTGATGAAGAGAAACAGGATTGGTGTAATGGACCCAACCTACAAGCCCGAAATGAAGAAGGTTGGCAAAACGGTGGTGGTTGATTGGAAGAAGTTTGACGCCCGCCTTAAAAAATATTTAACCGGCGAAGCTTTTACCAAAGCACATGGTTATGAGTACGGTCCCGGATATGGAACTCCTATAGAAACTTTTGCATTGCCATTTGATGTGTACGGCAAACACCACACCCCAGGCTGGCCTGATGTGGGTAAACCGGATGTTGAACGTAAACCTGAAAACAGGGCAGCGTATGTAAATGTGGTGCGCAGTGTAAGAAGCCATGTGCAGCCATTGATCAACCCAAAGACAACTGATGTAACTGTTTACTTAAATGGGTTGGACGAATCGTATTTCCCGGAGGCATGGGATAGGATGGCTTATTATGGAAAATTATTTAAGAAAGAATATCCTGAAGCGGAATTTAGAGTAGACGGTGCTTATACAGATACTGCTATGGCGGTAATTGAAAACGCTATTAGCTCATGGGCGGTTCATACCATCGAGTTTGATGAGAACAGGTTTAATAAGTATAGCAAAATGGGCATTAAAGAATGGTTGTACGGACCAATGATCTACGAAAGTAAGGTGAACAGTTGGGTGGGTAGTACAACGTTTACCGACCTGCCGTTGGTGAATGATCGCGCTATTAGCTGGAGTGCATGGAAGTATAAAGCGCACTCCTGGTTAAGCTGGGGCATAGGTGCTGGTTGGAAAGCCGGCTGGTACGATCCTGAAACCTGGAAGAGCGCTAACGATGGTGGAAACGCAGACGGCTACGACGAAAAGAAAATGAACGGAAATGGAATGTTGATATATGCACCGGGAATAATACCAAACGTATCGGGTGCATGTCCTTCTATCAGGCTGAAAACAATGCGTGATGGTGTACAGGAATACGAGTATATGAAGATGCTTTCTGGGATTGATAAAAATGACAAACGGGTAAGCAGTATCGTAAACAACGTAATCAATAGACCCTTTGGAGATAATGCCGTTGGCAATTTGGATGTTTGGAGCTACGATCCCCAAAAGTGGGATGACAGCAGAAATCAATTGGGGGAGCTTATAAACCAGGCTATAAAAAACGTACGCAAATAATTCTTGTCAGTAATGCTAATCTCTAAAAAAACACATACGGCGGTTTTAACCCTGCTGTTGACAGGCTCATTGTTTACTTCCTGTGGTTCTGGTAGTACGAATGTTGTTGTGAAACCGGTTGAAATAGATAGTACATTACTTAATCCGGGTCGTGGTTTTACATCTACCGGTAATACGTTTAACGAAAACCTTGGTAACAGGGTACACCCGCTTTGCGGCGTAAGTCAGCAACGATTTTACTGGGACCAGTTAGAGCCTGAGGAAGGTAAAATAAACTATGCACTTATTGACAGTGTGCTTGCAAAATCTGTACGTAATGGGCAAATGCTCAACTTTAGAGTAATGAGCCAGAATACGGATATGAAAGTGCCTGAATGGGCATTAAAGGCCGGCGTAAAATCTCCCTTTTACGATAATCCGGTTTTTATAGAGAAGCACATTAATTTAATCAAGGCTTTAGGCGAACGTTATGATGGAAACCCCGGCGTTTGTTTTGTTGATATTGGCACTGTAGGTCAATGGGGCGAATGGCATATTGACCCTGATGCAAAAGATCCTTCTAAGATCGTTTTTCCTTCAGACGAAAATGCACGGAAAATTATTGACGCTTACTTTTTGAGTTTTAAGAAAACGCCGTTGGTTTCGTTAATTGCATTTAAGCAAAAATATGGTTTTCAATATGGAACCTCCAAAGGAGCAGGCTGGCGGGCAGATTGTTGGGGCGACATGGATTCGCTTGGCTGGAACCATATGAAGGGTGTATATCCGCAAGCCTTGGATGGCGCAAATGCACACGATAGCTGGAAGAACGGGCCCATTGCTTTTGAAACCTGCTGGACCATGAACGAGTGGTATAAGCGCGGTTGGGACTTAGATTATATTTTGAATAAAGCACTCGAGTGGCATGCTACCGGAGTAAATAATGGTACAGAAGCAATCCCCGAAGAATGGTATCCCAAGGTAAAAGAATTTGAAAAGAAGCTAGGTTATCGCTTTGTACTAAATGAGTTCTCTTATCCATCCAAAGCAAAAAAAGGTGAAGCAATAACCTGTGCTACGAACTGGCAAAACAAGGGCGTTGCACCGCTATACAATACTTACCAGCTAGCGATACAGTTGGTGTCAAAAGCAGATAGAAGCAAAAGGTTTACCATCGCTACTGATGCAGATTTAAAAAAACTGTTTCCAGGAACTGCGGAGGTGAAATCAACTGTAACAATTCCTTCTGCAATCGAGGCGGGTGAATATGAAGTTGAACTTGGAGTTGTTGCACCTGGTACAAAAAAGCCCGCTATCCAATTGGCTATAGCAGGCAAGACAGCAGACGGATGGTATAAAATGGGAACAATAGCAATAACAGAATAAGCTGTCTATAAAACTTTAATCCTTATTGCCAGCTATGTTATAAAAGTAATTTTTTGAAAATTGATGAATATTGAACCAGACATAAGAAAGCGACCATTGACAATGGAAGATCTGCAACATGTTGCCATGTTGAGCGCTGCTTCTATCTCTGCCGATGGACGTTTTTTAGCCTATGTTACTTCTAAAGCTGACTGGAAAGAAAACACTCATATCGACTTTATTTCTGTTATAGAACTAAACACAGGCATGGAAGTAAGTGTCTGGGAAGGATCGGCTCCGCAATGGTCGCCGATTAATAATGAGATTGCTTATTTGGCAAACCACACGGGCGAGAATTATATCTGGGTAAATACTTTGGATACAGGTAAAAAAAGCCCCCTGGCACCTGTCTATGAATCACATTATTTCATGGGGCACCTCGCAGCAAAGGGTTTTGCCTGGTCACCGGACGGATCAAAGATTGCTTATGTTAGCACCAGCGCTTTTACCCAAGAAGGTGTGAGCAATGTGCATGTGATTGACAGGTTACTGTATAAAACAAAGGGTGGGCGGGGCCGACCCGTTATTACAGACAACAGGCTGTCTCATATTTGGGTGGTGTCGGTAGTTGATGGTAAAATTCAACTTGTTACTAACGGTACATTTAATGAGCATTCTATCTGCTGGTCTCCCGATAGTACTAAAATAGCTTTCGTTAGTAACAGGTCAAGCGATGTTGATAACAACCAGTTGCATGATTTGTGGAGCATAGACCTGGTTTCCCAAAATATCACCAGGTATACCGAAAATATCGGCACAGCTTATCTGCCCGCCTGGTCTCCAGACGGAGCTACTATCGCTTTCCTGGCAACACGCAATAAAGTTGGTACAAACGACAGCCCTGCTGAAGATACCCAGCTTTATATAGTCGGGTCAGGTGGTAGTTCTACCCGTTGCTTAACACAAGCCTTTGACCGTAGAATAGAGCAAATAAGCTGGCATCCACAATCGCAAGAGATATATTTTACTGCAGGTAATAAAGGCACCACAGCCATTTATAAAGTTGCTGTTGACACTAACAACGTAGAACATGTTGTGGGAGAAGCAAGTCACATACTTGAGTATGCGATAAGTAAAGCTGGTGATAAGATTTGCTACATCAGTACAGATACAACACATCTTACAGAAATATTTCTGCATGATGTGAGTTTGAATAAAAACCGCCAGATCACCGATAACAGTAATACTCTTTTACAAAAGTGCCATCTGCAGGAATCGGAAACGTTTTGGTTTAAAAGCTTTGACGACCTGGAGATACAAAGCTGGATAGTTAAGCCAGCGCAATTTGACGCTGAGAAAAAGTATCCGTTTATACTGGTTATTCACGGAGGGCCGCACAACATGTTCGGCTACGAGTTTGAAGACCGCATGCAGATATTATCAGCAAACGGGTATGGAGTCTTATTTATCAATCCCCGGGGAAGCAGTGGCTATGGCCAGTCTTTTTCCAGCGGCTGTGTTTTAAATTGGGGCGGCGGCGATTATAAAGATTTAATGGCAGGGGTAGATGCGGCAATCAGTGAAAATAGTTGGATAGATGCGGATCGTTTGGGAGTAACCGGACAAAGCTACGGCGGCTATATGACGAATTGGATCATCACGCAAACCAATCGTTTTAAAGTGGCGGTGGCCGATGGCAGCATCAGTAACCTGGTAAGTTTTGCCGGCACTTCTTTGTATCATTCTCTCATTGAGTCTGAGTTTAACGGTAGCGCCTACGATAATTTTCCACTGCTTTGGCAATGGTCTCCCTTGCGAAATGTAAAAAATGTTACCACGCCCACATTGTTTTTACACGGCGAGGTTGATAACGAAGTGCCTGTATCGCAGGCAGAAGAAATGTACATAGCCCTAAAAAAATTAGGCGTTGAAAGCAGGCTTGTCCAATACGTTGGTGAAGGCCACGGATGGAGGCCGGATCTAAAGCCATTGAACCGGTATGACCTGCTAACACGCACAGTTGAGTGGTTCGATAAATATTTGGCCGAATGATATAATGTAAATAAAGGGTAAAAGCCGGTGGAAATTTTTGAAGCCAGGCAGGTTGCTACTATGGTACATCGTTGCGTCGCACTCTTGTACCAGTGTAGCATTGTTCGGCAGGAGCAACAATAGCATAACAAACAACAGGATTATTTTAAGAAAGCAATATGCAAAAAACGAGATCATGGATGAGTTTTGTTGTTATACATGTGATATTCATGGGTGCATGGGGAGCACTTATTGAGCTTCCGGAAAAAAACGGCTTTCCTGCTACGCTGGGTTATGTTGTGTGGTCACTTACTATGATACCAGCAACTATTGTAGCACTCGTTATCAACAAGTGGAAGCTGGACTATGACAGAAGGTCTATCATATTTGGATGCCTGGCTGGTTTTCTCGGAGCTATAGGACAGCTGGTACTGTTTTTTACTTTGAAGATTGCGCCGGCATACATTGTATTTCCTATACTGTCTTTAACACCTGTTGTTACAATTCTTCTTGCTGTTTTGTTTTTAAAAGAATCCACAGGATTGATTGGTTGGATCGGAATAGCAATAGCGGTTTTAGCCATATTTCTCTTATCCTATATGCCATCCGGAAGTTCAGAAACCTCGGGTTATTTATGGATACTGTTTACCATTATACCGCTGGTAGCATGGGGTGCGCAGGGTTTCGTTATGCGCTTTGCCAATGAGAAGATGAAGGCCGAAAGTATTTTCTTTTACATGGCCGTTAGTTCCATTGCACTTATACCGGTTGCGTTGTGGATGACCGATTTTTCAAAGCCTATTAACTACGGTTTAAATGGACCTTACCTGGCAGCAGGGATACAAATATTAAATGCATTTGGTGCCCTTTGTCTCGTATATGCTTTTCGCTATGGAAAAGCCATCATTATAGCACCCATGACAACAGCGTTATCTCCCGTACTCACAGTGGTTATATCCTTAATCATTTATTCGGTTGTGCCCCATCCTTTAATCATAGCAGGAATAGCTTTAGCCATTTTATCCGCTTTGTTAATGGGAAATGCAGAGTCTAAAATGGAAAAGAAAAGTAATATTAAAGTAGCAGAAGCTGCTATGATCAATGAAGTAAAATAGAATCTTAAGAGTTATGCCATATCTACAATTCAAACAAGAAGAGATTGAGGAAAAAGGGGGACTGCATACAGCCCGCGAAATTGAAGGGCAGCCGGTTCTTTGGCAGGAAGTATACAATTTGATCCTTTCACAAAAACTGTGTATCCAAAAGTTTCTGTCCCCGTTGCGTGCTAATGCCGACATGAGAATTATATTAACTGGTGCCGGTTCTTCTGCATTTATAGGAGAAGCTTCACAGGGAATTGTTCAGGCAAATACGCAGAGAATAACGCAGGCCATAGCCACCACCGACCTTATAACACATCCTCAACTGCATTTTTTAAAAGAAATGCCCACATTGCTGGTGTCGTTCGCAAGGTCTGGTAATAGCCCTGAAAGTCTTGCAGCAGCTAAGCTGGCTGACGAATATTGTGATAATGTTCTTCACTTCGTCATTACTTGTAACAAGGATGGCAAACTGGTGCAAAACCATCTTCCAAATGCTTATCATCTGATACTGCCCGAAAGAGCTAACGATAAGAGTTTGGCGATGACAGGAAGCTTTACAGCAATGCTCTTGTCTGTTATTCTAATCTCTAAAATTGATTTGTTAGAGACCCTCGAGCCTGCGCTAAAAGTGCTGATAAATGAAGGCAGAGACTTAATTGGAAGGCATTTGCCAAGGATAAAAGCCATATCAGAACAGCCTTATGAAAGAGTTATCTTTTTAGGCTCGGGTCCGTTATTAGGGGTAGCAAGAGAATGCCATTTAAAATTGCAGGAGTTAACAGATGGAAAAGTTATTTGCAAGCATGACTCCTTCCTTGGTTTCCGGCATGGACCACGAGCGGTTATAAACGAAGGGTCACTGATTGTGTATTTATTCTCGGGCGATGAACATGTTCTTTTGTACGAGCGGGATTTGTGTTTGTCTATTGATGCTGATGCAAGGAATATACCTACGATTAGTTGTAACCATTATATAGAAAACCTGAAAAATTCGGTGCTCGACGTCACATTTTCAGAACCTGCCGGTTCTTCAAATGAGCTTGCATTTATCAACGCAACATTGGTTGGGCAGTTACTAGGTTTTTTTCATTCGATATACCTTGGATTGCAGCCCGATAATCCTTCAGTATCCGGGTCTATTAGCCGGGTTGTTCAGGGGGTTACTATTTATCCGGATCCCGCCACATGTCTCGCAGACAGCCGCGTTTCTAGTTGGTGTAACAAGCATTCCGAAGAGCAAACTTGCAAAGTGTTATGAAGAAAGATGTATTAGTAACAGGTGAATTAAACGTAGACATCTTGCTGAACAAGGTGAGGGGATTTCCTGTAATAGGGCAGGAGATCTTAGCCGATGAGATGACCTTTACGCTGGGCAGTTCTTCTGCCATCTTTGCTTCCAACCTTGCTTCTTTAGGCATCGGTACATCTTTTTGTGGGATTGTAGGTAATGACATTTTTGGAAAATATATTCTTTCTGAACTGAATGACAAAAAGGTCGATACCCGGTTAATTACAGAGGAATCAAAGTATCAAACGGGGGTTACAATAATACTGAATTATGAGCAAGACCGCGCCAATGTTACGCACTGCGGGGCGATGGAGCATTTCAATGTAAGCAACATACCGGTAGACGAGCTTTCTCAATATAGACACTTACACCTGTCCTCTTTTTTTCTGCAAAAAGGTCTGCAAAAAGATATCGTGCGGTTGTTTAAAACAGCACGTGAAAACGGTTTGTCTACTTCGCTGGATATACAATGGGACCCGGCAAATGAGTGGGCGTTTCCTTATAAACAATGCCTTCCGTATGTTGACTTTTTTCTGCCAAACGAAGCAGAGGTGTTGGCTTTAACCGATACAGCTCAACTGTCTGATGCTTTTGATGTACTTGATGCTTTTGCTAATACAATTGTGGTAAAAAGAGGGGTGCATGGTGCTTTGGCCTATAGCAAAGGAACTTATACAGAAGCGGAGCCATATCTCCATTCTTTATTTGTGGATGCTATAGGAGCAGGTGACAGCTTTAATGCCGGTTTTATAAGCAGTTACCTGCAAGGAAAGTCGTTACAGGAGAGCCTTATGTTTGGTAACCTTACCGGCGCCATAAACACCACTGGTTCCGGCGGAACCGGTGCATTTTCTGATCTCTCTTCTTTTGTAAAGAAAGCAAGAACAATCTTCAATATAGAAATCTAAACATATGGTTTTAAAGCAAAAAATGCGGTTGCTCACCGAACAAAAGAAAGGATTACTGGCTACCAATTTTTATAATTTAGAGACGCTTCAGGGGGTATTGAAGGCAGCAAGTGAACTTGAGCAACCTTTGATTTTACAATTAACCAGCAGTTCAATAACCTATATGGGATTGAACACGGCGGTTAACTCGGCAAGAACCGGATTAAAGGACTATGGGGTGGAAGGATGGCTGCACCTGGACCATGGTGATTCAGTAGATCTGGCGCAAGCTTGCCTCGACGCAGGATTCGATTCGGTGATGATAGACGGCAGCGAACTGCCGTTGAATGAAAATATTAAGATCACCAAAGAAGTGGTTAAAAGGGCAAAAGCCTATAATGCAAACGTAGAAGCAGAGCTGGGGTACGTAGCCAAGCTAGGGCAATCGCACGCACTGCATGGTTTCACACAGGTAGCAGAAGCAGTGACTTTTGTGGAAGAAACAGGAGTGGATGCATTGGCAATAGCTATCGGAACCGCACACGGCTTTTATAAAGAAGAGCCAAAACTGCAATTTGAATTGCTCGCAGACATTCACTCCCGTATCAGTTCGATACTGGTATTACATGGGGGGTCTGGGGTTCCTGCAGCACAGTTGCAGCAAGCCATTTCGCTGGGTATTTGTAAAGTGAACCTGGCTACGGAGATCAAAAACATTTTTATGAAAACGCTTCAGTCTGTTCTTAAAAACAGCGAGGAAATAGATTTAAGGAAAGTTTTTCCTAAAGCGACAAATAGTGTAACTGAACTGGTAAAAGAAAAATTAAGGATAATGCAGAACAATTAATGTGGCGGGAGAAAACCCTTGAACGGGCTTTAAAGACAAACAAATTGAACGTGTTGATTTTTTGTTGCAGTACAAGAGTGCGACGCAAGAATGTATCATAGTAGCAATGTTGCCTGGCCCATAAAAAAAGATTTTACTGTTTTACCCTTAGTGTACCATACATCATATTGAAAGAGACATTTACCATAACAATATATACAGAAAATACGATCGGCCTGCTTGTTCGAATAACTGCCATGTTTGTTCGGCGCCGCATAGATATTGAGAGCCTTAACGTGGCTGCTTCAGAAGTAGAAGGAATACACCGTTTTACAATAGTGATTAATGAAACGGAAGAGGTAACAAGGAAGCTGATGCTGCAGATCAATAAACAAGTGAATGTGTTTAAAACATTTTTTAATACAAATGAAGAAATTGTATGGCAAAAGCAACTGTTGTGTAAAGTGGCTGGTAGCGATACAAATGAAGCAATAGAAAATGCGTTGAATATTTATGGTGCCAGGCGTATTAGTACGGGTGACGAGTACACAGTATATGGAGTAGCCGGTTCTGCAGAAACAACCGATGCTGTTGAAAAATTGCTGGAACCTTTAGGTATAACAGAGATTGTAAAAAGTGCAAGAATAGCTGTTATCAAATCAAACCATGCTATTCACCAAAAGTTGAAGCTAATTGAACCATTAAATAACTACCTGTCAAAAGTTGAAGACAAGGTTTCGTAACAAAAAACATAGCTATGCAAAATTATTTAAACCGTCGTGATTTCGTAAGAAAAGCAACAATGGGAGGTGTCGGCTTCGGTCTGTTAGGAAATGCAACGTCTTTATTTGCGAATGGTAGCGTTGCTGCCGGTAAAAGGGTAGGCATTATTGGTCTCGACACGTCGCACGTTACGGCTGTCACAAATAGTTTAAACGGTCCGAATGTAACTGCAAACTGGGGTGGTTATAAAGTGGTGGCTGCATATCCTACAAAAGGCAGCGCCGACATGAAGGAAAGCATAGGCAGGCTTGCCGGCTTTACCGATGCAGTAAAGGCGCTAGGTGTTGAAATCGTTGATTCGATAGAAGACCTGCTAACAAAAGTGGATGTGGTGCTGCTGGAATCGGTTGATGGCCGCCGGCATCTGGCGGAAGCATTGCCCGTATTAAAAGCCGGAAAACGCATGTTTATCGATAAGCCTATCGCATCTTCCCTCGCCGACGCAATGGTTATTTTTGATGCTGCCAAAAAATATAATGTGCCCATTTTTTCAGCCTCTTCTTTACGGTATATTCCTGGGGCCAAAGAAATAGCTGAGGGAAAGATAGGCACAGTGCATGGCGCCGATACATACGGAAATTGTTATATCGAGCCTCACCATCCCGACCTGTTTTATTATGGTATCCACGGGGTCGAAATGCTATACGCCCTTATGGGCACCGGTTGTAAAAGTGTTGCACGTACCCATATTAATAACAGCGACCTGGCTGTGGGAACCTGGAAGGATGATCGCATTGGAACATTCAGGGGAACCCGCTTTGGTACCGGGAAAATGGGTGCTACCGTTTTTGGAGAAAAAGGTATAGAAGTGCTTGATAAGTCGCCGGGGTACGATCCGTTGTGGGTTAAAATCATAGCGTTTTTTGATACAGGAATAGTTCCGGTAACACCCGAAGAAACTTTAGAAACACTGGCTTTCATGGAAGCTGCTGATGAAAGTAAAATTAAAGGCGGTATTCCTGTAAACCTCGAAACGGTAATGGAACGGGCAAAGAAGAAAAGTCGGAGTATCCGCTACTAGTGTTGCTTTTGTGATGATGAACGATAACTTTTATACTCAGAGTAATACGAAATGAATTTGCGATGAAAACAATATTATTGTCAATCTGCTTCTTTTATTGCTTTTTAAACTTGCAAGGGCAAAATTTAAAAGTCCCTGTTTTGTTTGATAACCCAGTAGCAATATGGAAAGAGATGGCACCTTTTTTTGTAACCCCCAATCAGTACAAGGGTGAACCCGGTTCTTATCGTTCACCCTTAATTTTTTATGACGGACGCCCGGTAAAAACAGCCAAAGACTGGCAACAAAGGCGGAAAGA
Organism: Segetibacter sp.; assembly: GCF_025963695.1. Classification (GTDB taxonomy): domain Bacteria; phylum Bacteroidota; class Bacteroidia; order Chitinophagales; family Chitinophagaceae; genus Segetibacter. Next base: position 20,838 of record NZ_JAOQAH010000004.1, read on the forward strand.
AATTCTTGGTCAATGGAATAAGATGATGGGAGAGTGGCCACCATTACTTAAAGACCAGGAGATGAGGTTTGTTGATACGGTAAGAAAGGAGGGATATACGCAGTTTCGGATAAGTTTTAAATGGCTGCCGAACGAAGAAACCGAAGGTTATCTTTTAGTTCCTGATGGAAAAGGTAAAAAGCCGGCTGTAATTACCGTGTTTTACGAGCCCGAAACGGCGGCTGGATTGGGAACATCGGAACGAACAAGAAATAAAGCTGACTTTGCGTATCAATTGGTAAAAAGAGGTTTCGTAACCCTTTCTATAGGAACAACTAAAGCTACCGAAGCTAACACGTACTCATTGTACTATCCCAACATAGAACATGCGCAGGTGCAACCATTATCAATGCTGGGTTGTGCTGCGGCAAATGCCTGGTATGTTCTTTCAAAAGTACGCGATGTGGATTCTTCGAAGATCGGCATCATGGGCCTTTCATTTGGAGGTAAGTGGGCGATGTTTGCTTCCTGCTTATTCGAAAAATTTGCTTGTGCGGTTTGGTCCGATGCCGGGATTGTATTTGACGAAACCAGGGGCGATGTTAACTATTGGGAACCCTGGTATTTGGGCTATTATCCCAAGCCCTGGCGCAAAAGGGGAATGATCACAAAAGAAAATCCAGCCTACGGACTATATCCGAAGCTTGTAAAAGAAGGGTACGATCTGCACGAACTACATGCCCTAATGGCACCACGTCCGTTTCTTGTTTCCGGGGGATCAGAAGACACAGAAAGTCGGTGGGTTCCTTTAAATCATTCTTTAGCAGTAAATCGTTTGCTGGGCTATACCGACCGGGTTGCCATGACAAACGACCGCGCTGAACATTTACCAACACCATTATCGAATGAACGGGCTTATTTGTTTTTTGACTATTTCTTAAAGTATAAGGGTAAGGATAAAGGGGCAGCAGCCAAACATTGAGGCGATAAATTACAGAAGGAATTTATTATTTGATTTGAGTTTATAACGGGAAACATTTATTATCTAACAGGTAAAATTTTTGTCATGGAAGATTCAAGAAGAGCGTTTATTAAAAATTCTATGAAGGCTGCCACAGCAGTTTCTATAGGCGGTATTCTGCCGGGGTTTAGCGCTAAAAGCTACGCAAGTATAATAGGTGCGAACGACCGTATTATGGTCGCCAGCATGGGCGTAAACAGCCGGGGCTTTGCAGTGGGTAGTAATTTTGCTAAACAGGAAAACTGTGAAGTGTTGTATGCCTGTGATGTTGATACCAGGGCCGCCAGCAAATACATTGCTGAAATTCAGAAAATAACAAAGAAGGCACCGAAAGCCGAACCTGATTTCAGGAAAGCACTGGAAGACAAGCAGCTCGATGCATTAATCGTGGCAGCTCCCGACCATTGGCATGCTCCGGCAGCTATTCTTGCATGTAAAGCCGGAAAACATGTGTACCTCGAAAAACCATGTAGTCATAACCCGCACGAGGGTGAATTGGTGATTGCAGCAGCAAAAAAATACGATCGGGTTTTGCAAATGGGCAATCAGAGAAGATCTTTTCCCAATGTGATTGCTGCTATGGCTGAGCTAAAGGCGGGTGCAATTGGTCGTCCTTATTTTGCAAAGACATGGTACACCAATAACAGGCCCACAATAGGAATAGGTAAAGAAGTGGCTGTTCCGGAATGGCTCAATTATGAATTATGGCAGGGGCCCGCACCTCGTAAAGCGTACAAGGATAATATCGTTCATTATAACTGGCACTGGCTCTGGAACTGGGGCACCGGCGAAGCTTTGAACAACGGAACCCATATGGTTGACATTGCCCGCTGGGGATTAGGGGTGGAGTACCCTACAAAAGTTAGCTCAAACGGAGGCCGCTACCGGTACAAAGATGACTGGGAAACACCGGATACACAGGTAATAAACCTGGAGTTTGAAAACAACACCTTCATGACCTGGGAAGGTCGTAGCTGTAATGGCAAAACGATTGAAGGCAGTAGCGTAGGTGTGATGTTTTATGGCGAAACAGGTTCTTTGCTGATAGAGGCAGGTAATGCTTACACTATTTTCGACCTCGACGATAAGATAGTAAAAGACGTTAAAAATACCACCAAAATAGATCCCCGTAACCTCGCAAACCCCGCTGAAAGTTTAGACAGCTTGCATATAAGAAATTTCTTCGATGGTATTCGTAAGGGTGCTAAAGTAAATTCAGATATCGTTAGCGGTCATCAAAGTACGTTGCTGGTACAGCTAGGTAATATTGCCTTACGTTCGGGCGATACTTTGAATATTGATCCTAAAAACGGTCATATACTCAATAACAAAGAAGCTAATAAATATTGGAGGAGAGAATATGCGCCAGGTTGGGAGCCAAAAGTCTAGTTTAGAAATTTTTTTGTTTACGAACGATTGTTTTTCATACCATCATCGTTGTGTCACTCACTTGTACGTCAAAACAAAACAGCAACAACAGCAGCACTAAGTAGACGCCGTTAATTCACAAACTATCAGTTGTAACTTTTTTAACCAACTTATTTCACGATCAAAATCCCCCAATGTCGCTTAACTTTTTAGACCTGCTCGCCATCGTTCTTTTTTTCTTAAGCATGGTCGTTGTCGGCATCATGTCGTATTTCAAAAGTAAAAACTCTGAAGACTATTTTGTTGCGGGCGGCAATTTGCCCTGGTGGTTAGCCGGCATTTCGCATCACGTTTCGGGCCATAGTGGTGCCGTATTTGTGGCCTACGCAGCCGTTTGTTATACACACGGTTTTACCATGTATATGTGGTGGGCGCTTCCGGTAGCAGTTGTAATTGTAAGTACTGCCCACATCTTTCCGGTTTATTGGGTCCGCCTGAGAAGAGCATTTCAAATACAGTCTCCCCTCGAGTATTTAAGCATACGATACAATGTAGCAACCCAACAAATAATAGCATGGGCGGGTGTAATACTGAAGGTTTTTGATGTAGGTGCAAAATGGGCCGCGATAGGTATTTTACTACATGTGGTCGCCGGTATCTCCATGACAACGGGCATTCTCATTTCAGGAGTCGTTACGATTATTTACGTTACGTTTGGAGGTCTCTGGGGCGTTATTATTACCGACTTTATTCAATTTCTTGTACAGGTGATTGGCGGAGTGGTGATGTTCGTACTGGTGGTAAATCACCTTGGTGGAATAAGTTCTGTTAGTACCTTATGGGACCAATTGCCGCCAGCGCATAGCCAACTATTCAACGATCCGTACTCGGCAGGGTTTGTGGCCGTAATGTTCTTCATTTGTTTCTTAAGTTATAACGGTGGTATCTGGAGTTTGGCAACAAGATATATTTCTTCTCCAAATGAAAAAGAAGCTTCAAAAGCGGCCAGGCTTTCGGGCATTTTGTACCTCTTCTGGCCATTGATCTTATTCTTCCCGATGTGGGCGGCGCCGACTATTTTGCCAGGACTGGAAAACCCAAATGAATCGTACGCTTTGCTAATGTTGAAAATACTGCCGCAGGGAATGATCGGGCTGGTAATTGCTTCATTATTTGCAGCAACCATGGGTATGACTTCTTCTGATGTAAATACCATTGCCGCCGTTATCACCCGTGACATTCTTCCTGTCGTTTCACCTAAATTTCGCAACGATCCGAATTCACTGCGCACGGCACGTATCACCACCTTCATTTTTACGCTTGCTACCATAATTATAGCCTTAAACTACGAACGTTTTGGCGGCGTACTAGGATTGATCATTAATTGGTTTGCGGCTTTATTAGGTCCAACTGCATTGCCTTTATTATTTGGCTTGCTCCCTGCTTTTAAATCATCCGGACCAAAAGCAGCGATTGCTTCAATTGCTGCCGGACTGCTCACCTTTGTTATTGGCAAACAGGTGCATTTCGATAGCCTTGCGTTAGAGGTTGGGCTACCAACAATGGTATCGTTGGTGGTATTTATTGGTGTTGGATTAGTCACTCGAAAAGTACCTGCGAAAGTTACCGACCTTATTAACGCGCTTAAAAAATCTTCATAGAATTAATACAACTATGCCAACTGGAAACGATAAGAAAGATTATGACGCCGTTTGTATCAATTGCATTTCAGGTGAAACAATGGCATTCGCTGTTCGTGGAAGCACTGTTGAGAATATAATTGAGAGTAACATAAAGGGAGATGACGTTCTTTTCGTTGGCCCGGGTTTAATCGACTTGCAGATTAACGGCGTGAATGGAATAGATTTCAACGACGCTTCGTTAACAGAACAGCAGGTATTAGAGGCTACTTACTTTTTGCTGAAGCAGGGCGTGACTACGTTTTTTCCAACGGTCATCACAAATTCTGACGAAAACATTTGTAAGATAGTGGCTACCATACATGCTGCCTGTTCTTCCGATCCTGTAGTGAATGATTGTATCCGGGGTATCCATTTGGAAGGACCATTTCTTTCAACCACTCCGGGCGCAAAAGGCGCCCACGACGAACAGTATATTAAAGCGCCTGATTGGGAATTATTTAAAACATTTCAGGAAGCAGCCGGAGAAAGAATAAAGCTGATAACCATTGCGCCCGAATGGGACGGTGCATGTGCCTTTATCGAAAAATGCAGGGAACAAAAAGTACTTGTTTCTATAGGTCATTCCATGGCAGGTGCAAAACACATCGAATTGGCTGTAAAGGCGGGTGCATCTCTTTCAACGCATTTGGGAAACGCAGTGCCTTTGCTGATGCCGCGTCACCCAAATATTTTATGGGATCTGCTCGCTGCTGACGAATTGTATGCGTGCATCATCGCCGACGGTTTGCATATCCCCGATTCTTTTATTAAAGTGGTGATAAAAAACAAAGGCGACAAGACTTTGGTTGTTAGCGATGCTACCCGCTTTGCAGGAATGCAACCGGGCGAATATCAGAACCATATTGGTGGCGCTGTAATATTGGATGAAGAAAAAAGAGTTTCGCTAAAAAGTACGCCGGGATTGATGGCGGGCGCTGCAAAGCTGTTGTTGGAAAATGTAGAGACCCTTGTCGATCACCGGCTTTGCACCCTGGGAGAAGCGTGGAAAATGGCATCGATAAATGTAGCGAACATGCTTAAAGCAAACGATCAGATGTTTGATGATAAAGGAGATTTTGTGCTGTTTAGATTAAACGGAAAGGAGATACAAATAGAGACAGTAATTAAAAAAGGAAACATTGTTTTTGAACGATGATTGTGCTCTGTTACTAATAAAATGTTCATTGCAATACGCGAGATGCCTGCACCCGATACTGAAGTTGACCGTATAACAATTGTTGAACGGAGCGACGCAACGGCTGTTGCTACAGTGCGATTGGCTGGTAAACAAAAAAATATGGCGCAAGCTGTGTAACGAATTAATTTTTGTAACCGATCAATTTTTAAACGTTGAAAGAAAGACAATTTGGTTTTGGCATTATAGGCGCGGGAACAATTTCTGACATTCATGCGCTGGCGATTGAAGCAATCCCCAACGCAAAATTGCATGGGGTGTTTAGCCTTACTAAAAATAAATCACAGGCGTTTGCGTATAAACATAATTGCGCTTCGTACAACATGCTGGAGGAGATGCTGCTTGTGCCTGAAATAGATATTGTGTGCATTTGTACGCCTTCAGGAGTACATCTTGATCCCGCCATAAAATGCATAGAAGCGGGTAAACATTGTGTGATAGAAAAGCCGCTGGAAGTAACGCTTGAAAAGTGCGATAGCATTATTGAGGCTGCCGGCAAGGCTGGCGTTAAAACGGCGGTCATTTTTCCATCGCGTTTTTATGAAGCTGCTCAGCAGGTAAAAAAAGCGATAGACGAACAACGGTTCGGCAAGCTGGTACTAGGCGGTGCCTATGTAAAGTGGAGCAGGAGCGAGGCATACTATCAATCAGCGGCATGGCGGGGTACATGGAATTTAGACGGCGGCGGAGCATTAATGAACCAGGGTATCCATTCGGTTGACCTGTTGCAGTGGTACATGGGCGATGTAGTTTCGGTACAATCGGTTACCGCCAACGTAAAACACAAAACAATAGAAGTAGAAGACACGGTTGTATCAACGCTGCAATTTGCTAATGGCGCATTGGGAACCATAGAGTGTTCAACGGCGGTGTTTCCCGGCGCATTAAAACGCATCGAGATCATGGGAACTTCAGGAACAGCAATCCTTGAAGAGAACAATTTAATAAAATGGCAGTTTGAAGAAGAAGCGAAAGAAGATGGGCAAATGAGAAAAAGTATGTCTGGTGGTAACGTTCTGAAAGGTGGAGTTTCTAACCCTGCCGACATCAGTTTTTCCGGGCATCAAAAACAACTGGAGGATATGATGCAAGCCATTGAAAAAGGCGCAAAACCGTTGATTGATGCACGCGACGGAAGAAAATCGGTTGCCATTGTACTCGCGGTTTATGAAAGTGCGCGTACCGGAAGAAAAGTTACACTGCTACCATCCTGATTTTTTCCCGAAGGTTTTATCCACATCTAATAAATACAACAAGAGTTAATGACACGAATACAGACTGTAAGGGAACTGACCGCAGAAAAATTAAAAGTAAATATTTACAATACACGCGAAGAAATGGGCGCTCAGGCTGCCCGCGATGCAGCCGAAAAAATAGCGGAGCTGCTGTTGCAGAAAGACAGGTTTGTAAATATCATTTTCGCTGCTGCGCCTTCACAAAGTGAATTTTTAAACCACTTGTCGCAGCAGAACGGCATCGATTGGAGCAGAGTTAATGCCTTTCACATGGACGAATATGTTGGCATTAGCAAAACCGCTATGCAGAGTTTCGGCTGGTTTTTAAAGGAAAGCTTTTTCGGTAAAGTGCCGCTTAAAAAGGTGTACTATATTAATGGCGACGCCGAAGATCCCCATGCAGAATGCAGTCGCTATGCTACGCTGCTAAACGAGTTTCCTGCAGATATTGTTTGCATGGGTATCGGAGAGAATACACATATCGCATTCAACGATCCTCACACTGCCAACTTCAACGATCCGGAGTTGGTTAAGGTGGTTACCCTTGATGAAGTTTCGCGTCAGCAGCAGGTGCACGACGGCTGCTTTCCGGCAATAGATGCCGTTCCTACTTCTGCCATCACGTTAACCGTTCCCGCCTTGCTTAGTGCGAATACCATTTTTTGCATGGTTCCAGGCAAAAATAAAGCTGCGGCTGTGTACCATACTATACACAACGTTGAAGACGAAAAATTTCCGTCAACATCACTGAAGAAACATCCTGGTGTTACGCTTTATTTAGATACAGACAGCGCTGCAAAATTGTAAGCTGTTGCTCTTGTATTGTTCTTTTTTATTGTTCGGACTGCCGTTATTAATTAAGCATTTGTTGTGTCACTCACTTGTACAATTTGTTTTTCATGGCAACGGACAAAGCGGAGTTACCGCAACCAAAAATGACTTATGAAAATTAGATACGCCTTATTATTTCTTAGTGCAATCCTCTTAATTGGAGCTTGCAAAAGCGGCTCAAAGCATTCAAACATTTCTTTTGAGCAATATAAAATTGCAGATGGTTTCGAGATAGAATTAGCAGCATCCGAACCTTTGATTGTAGCTCCGGTAGCAATGGATTTTGACAACCAGGGTAGAATGTGGGTAGTTGAAATGAGGGGCTTTATGCCCAATCTTGCAGGCATAGGAGACGATGCTGCAAACGGCAGAATTAGCATTTTAGAAGACCTTGATAAGGACGGGTTTGCAGAGTCTTCAAAGGTGTTTTTAGATAGTTTGGTATTGCCGAGAGCTATGGCGCACGTGTATGGTGGCGTATTATATACTTCCCCCCCTTTTTTATGGTTTGTTGAAAATAACAACGATAAACCAGGTAGAAAAACGCTCGTCGATTCAACCTATGCTGAGGGTGGCAGCCCCGAAGCGCAAGCCAACGGATTAATGATGAACATTGACAACTGGATCTATAGCGCTAACTCGCAGTTCAGGTATCAGCTTAAAGATGGAAAATGGTTAAAAGAACGCACCTCTTTTCGTGGCCAGTTTGGTATTACCAGGGACGATTTCGGAAGGCTTTATTATAATTACAACACCATTCAGCTGGCGGGTGATTATATGCTGCCCAACACACTTATCGGTAATCCTTATTTTAAACCTACGGAAGGGGTGAATAAAGTGCTAACCACAAACCATAGGGTGTATCCGTTACATGCCACTGTTGTAAACAGGGGGTATGTTGAAAGCATACTTGATAAAGACAGTATGTTATTAAAAGTTACTGCGGCATGCGGACCAATGGTCTACCGCGGAGACCAGTTTCCGGATGAATACCGTTTAAATGCTTTTATGTGCGAACCTCAGGCAAATCTCGTCAAACGAAATATCCTCACTTTTGAAGATGATAAGACTACTGCAAAACAAGCCTGGGATGATCGCGAATTTCTTGCTTCAACTGATGAAGGTTTTCGTCCGGTAAACTTGTTCAACGGTCCTGATGGCGCAATGTATGTCGTAGACATGCACCGGGGGGTGATGGAATACCGCGCATTTACAACACCCTATTACAACACTAAAATAGCTGAGAAAAAACTTGACACGTTGCTTAATGCAGGGCGCATTTTACGAGTAAAAGCAAAAGACAAAAAGCTGGGGACAATACCAAATCTTACAACAACTTCAGGCAGCGAGTTGGTTCGGTTGCTCACAAGTAAAAATGGCTGGATTAGAGACAGGGCGCAGCAGTTGTTGATTTACAAAAAAGACAAGTCTGTAATTGCAGCACTGGTTAAACTTACCCGGGATGTACAAAATGTACTACCCGCAATACACGCCTTACATGTATTGTCGGGGCTGAATGAATTGTCTTTTGAATTGCTTCAACAAGTAGCAGCCTATGGAGAGCCAATGCTGTCAGCGCATGCGCTGGTGTTGCTGCATGGTTATACTTCTAATGATCCGGCAGCGATGGCGGGGTTAGCTAATCAACTACTCTCTAAAAACAACCTGGTCGTTAATTTATATCTTGCTACAACACTCGGTCCGTGGAATGAAAAGGCTCCCGCCATATTTTTACCTATTCTCTCAAAAATGTCACAGTTATATCCTGGTAACGCGCTTTACCAGGAAGCTATTGTAAGTAGTTTAAAAGGTGCAGAGACCAACTTTCGCCAAGTGCTTGCAAAAACGAAAGTGGAGCAAAATTCGAAAATACTGGACAGCTTGTTAGATTTAACCATAAAAAATAGGCAGGAAGGAAAAATGAACCCGATTTATGTAGAGGTAAGAAGAGCACTTGACTCCCGAACGAATGGACTTGCACTATTTAGAAACAACTGTGCGCCTTGCCACGGACCAGACGGCGATGGAATGGATCTTGTTGGTCCGCCGCTTAAAGGTTCTGAATATGTTTCAGGTTCTACAAGCCGGTTGGCAATGATAATTTTACATGGACTGGAAGGACCAATTCATATCAACGGGAAATTATACAACTTCAATAACACGATGCCCAATTTCGCTAACAATTTCGACGACGCTCAAATAGCAGACATTATTAAGTATTTGCATAACGCGTTTGTGACCTCACCAGTAAAAACAATAGACACAGAAAAAATAAAGCAACTGCGAAATAAAAAAACGGGGACTCTAACAGAAAAAGATCTGCTGCAAATAACAAACGAAGAATGATATTAAATGAAAATCTTTACACGGCTCCTCAATAGATTTTTTATGAAACTGGAAGATTGGGAATAGTTAATCTTTTATAATGAGGAATATAATTATAATCGTTTTGGGGCTGTGCTGTTCATTGTTCATCTTTTGGAATCAGAAGGAACGGGCAATGACAAATTTACTAATTGAAGAACAGCTTACCTTAGATTCTACGGTTATCGGCATGAGCACTATCGCTACCGGCCTTGATGTTCCCTGGGAAATAACGTGGGGCTCTGATAACTATATCTGGATGACCGAACAAGGTGGAAGAGTGAGCAGGCTGGATCCCCGTACTGGTAAAAGAAAAGTGGTATTAAATCTGGCGGGCGTTTACAGGAACAGATCGATGGGACTATTAGGCATGGCTTTGTCACGCGATCTTAAAAAAGAGCCTTATATATTTTTAGATTATACCTACCTGAATGGCGAAAAGGTATTGTCGCGCCTCGTAAGATATACTTATAGAAACGACTCTTTGGTTGAACCGCTTGTATTGCTAAACGACATTCCCGGAAATAACGGGCACAACGGTTCACGTATTATCGTTGCGCCAGATGGTAAACTAATGATGTCGACTGGTGATGCGCACAACTCAAACAATGCCCAGGACCCAACATCAATTAACGGTAAGATTTTAAGGTTGAACATAGATGGAACGATACCGGCTGATAACCCGATGCCGGGAAGTGCTGTCTGGTCTTGGGGACACAGAAATATACAGGGCTTGGCTTATGGCACCAACAGCATTCTTTATAGTTCCGAACACGGTGATGCTATTGAAGATGAGTTAAACATTATTCAAAAAGGGAAAAACTATGGATGGGGGAAGGTGGAAGGTTATGTTGACACTGAGGAAGAAAAAGAGCTTGCTAAAGCTACCCCGGTAACAGAACCAATAAAATCATGGACGCCAACCATTGCTCCTGCCGGTATACAGTTCTATAATTCTTCCCTGGTACCCGAATGGAAAAACGCGGTGTTATTAACTACGCTTAAAGCGGGCGCTTTGTATGTTTTAAAGCTGGATAAGAATGGAAAAAAGGTGGTTTCTGAAAACATTTATTTTACTCAGGCCTACGGAAGAATAAGAGATGTGTGCGTTTCTCCCACCGGCGAAATTTATATCTCAACCAGTAATAAGGACTGGAACCCGTCAGAAGGTTTTCCAAAGCTGAAGGATGATCGGATTATTCGCATAACAAAGGTGCGGACAGAAAGAAAATCGAAGAAAACAACGCCTGCAATAACAGCCGGACCAAAACCTGTAACAATCATTGCCGGCGGCCATTCGATTTATACAAATTATTGCACTGCCTGTCATAAAAAAAGTGGTGAGGGCGTAATTGGCAACTTTCCGCCATTGAAAGGAAACCCAGGAGTAACCGGTAATAAGGATGCATTAATATCAGTAGTATTAAATGGATTGTCGGGTCCGAGAAACGTAAACGGGGTGGAGTATAACCAGGCAATGCCGGGGTTCAAATTCCTGAATGATAAAGATGTTGCAGCAGTTGTTTCCTATATCCGTACAAACTTCGGCAACAAGGCAAGTGCAGTAACAGCCGCTGACGTATCGAACGTAAGAAAGATAAAAAAGTAGCCTTGCCGTAAACCGTATTATCAAGAAGAGAATTTGTAATAGAAATACTAATGTTGGTATCATAAAATTAACAACAAGCAACAAAAAGAATGGAAGTAGAAGATGTAACGTTAACAGCAACAAGACCGGTAAAAGAAGGCATCTTCAGCGCGTTTAAAAGATGGGTAATATCGTTAGGCCCGGGAATAATTACCGCCGCAGTAGTGTTTGGACCAAGCAAAATAACCATCACCTCAAAGATGGGTGCGGAGTATGGCTATAGCCTTTTATGGATAGTGGTTGTGGCAATATATTTCATGATTGTATTTACCTCGATGGCCGATAGAATCGGCCTCGCACTTAATCATTCGCTGCTAACCACTATCAAACAAAAATGGGGTAAACCAGTTGCCTTATTTTTAGGGATAGGCGTGTTTTTAGTAACCTCTTCGTTCCAGGCAGGTAACTCAATTGGGGTAGGAATTTCAATAGCCGAATTTAATCAAACATCCCCCATACCCTGGATTGTAGTGTTTAACGTAATCGGCATTGCACTGCTGTTTTTCAGAACGTTTTATAAGATCTTAGAAAAGGTCATGATCTTTCTCGTAGTGTTAATGCTCGTCTCATTTATATCAACATTGATATTGGTGAAACCACCGTTAAACGAAGTTGCGTCAGGCTTTGTACCCAATGTACCAACAGGTTCATTAGGGTTACTCATCGCTTTTGTTGCGTCGGCATTTTCATTGGTCGCAGCCTTCTATCAATGTTACCTTGTACAGGAAAGAAAGCGACTAAACCCAACCGTTAAAGAGAATAAAAACAGCAGTGTAACCGGCATACTTATACTGGGTTTTATGAGCGCTACCGTGATGGTTTGCGCATCCGCTATATTAAACGCCAAAGGCATAAAAGTGAACAATGCGGCCGACATGGCGAAGGCATTGGAACCACTGTTTGGAAAGTATGCATCCACCATGTTTTTGATCGGGTTGTTTGGGGCATCATTCTCATCACTTATTGGAAACGCTGCTGTTGGCGGCACCCTGTTAGGCGATGCATTAGGTTATGGAAACCAGCTAAATTCAAAGGTCATCCGCATACTTATTGCGCTTATTATGATCATCGGCGCAACGGTTGCCATTGTATTTGGCAAGCTTCCGCTTGAGCTGATCGTGCTTGCACAAAGCGTAACCATTTTCATTGTCCCCTTCATTGGCATTGCTATGTATGCCACCGCAAACGATGCTAAAATAATGGGTCCGCTTAAAAATTCTTTAGCCATTAAAATCGCAGGTGCCATTGGCTTGCTCATCATTATTTTCCTTGCGATCATGAACATTAAAAATCTCTTTTTATAATAAGAAAGGCTACTACTACTATGAATGATATTAATGAATTGTACCAGCAACTATTGGAGCCATCAGAGAAACTAATATCGGATATCGCCCGACTAAAAGGTGATATTATTATTTTAGGCGTTGGCGGCAAAATGGGACCGGCGCTTGCAAGGCTTGCCAAGCAGGCGGTTGACCGTGCCGGCGTTGATAAACGTGTTATTGGCGTGTCGCGCTTTTCGGAGGAAGGATTACAGGATGAATTGAACGGGTTAGGTATCGAAACCTATGTTGCAGACCTGCTGAACGATGACGAATTAGACGCCTTGCCCGTGGCTGAAAACGTATTGTATTTGGCCGGAACAAAGTTTGGTACAACCGGAAAAGAATCGTTTACATGGGCAATGAATTCGTACCTGCCGGGTCGTATTGCACAGAAGTATAAAAACGCCCGGATTGTTGTTTTTTCAACAGGCAACGTCTATCCGTTAACGCCTGTTTTAATGGGTGGTGCCGATGAACAACTTACACCAAATCCTGTTGGCGAGTATGCGCAGTCGTGCCTTGGCAGGGAGCGTCTTTTTCAGTATTATTCCTCTAAATACAATACGCCCATTCTTATCTACAGGCTTAATTATGCCAACGATGTAACCTATGGCGTACTGCTGGAAGTAGCGAAATCTGTAAAGGAAAATCGCCCGATCGATATCAACATGGGGCACGTGAATGTTATCTGGCAGGGCGATGCAAACGAGATAGCGTTGCGTTCGTTATTACATTGTTCGGTGCCGTCTAAAATCCTTAATGTTTCTGGTCCTGAAACAGCTTCTATTCGTTGGATTGCAAAGGAGTTCGGCAAGCTGTTTGGCAACACGCCCGAATTTACTAACCACGAGCAAGACACTGCCCTGTTAAGCAATACCGCCGAGTCGTCCCGCTTGTTTGGTTACCCCAGAGTGACGTTGAAGGAGATGATCGAAATGATTGGCGCATGGTTAAATGAGGGTGGAAAAACGATCAACAAGCCAACACATTTCCAGGAAAGAACGGGTCAGTTTTAGCCAATGGAATAAATATAAAAGAGGGTTTTTTTGAGCCCGACGGCAGTGCTGCTATTTATCTTTCGTTGCGTCGCACTCTTGTACCATAACAATAACATCAACAAATTCTCTAACTTTCTTTCGGGGGTTGGGGGCATTAACATTATACTATGGAACTACAGTCAACCATAAAAGAATTACTACATAAAGGAACCATTATACCTGCGCATCCATTAGCATTAGACGCTAACAGAACACTCGATGAAGAAAGGCAGCGTCGGCTTACCCGGTATTACATGGCTGCCGGTGCAGGCGGCGTAGCAGTAGGTGTTCACACTACACAGTTCGAAATAAGAAAGCCTGAAATAAACCTGCTGGAAACTGTTTATAAACTGGCTGCGGAAGAGATTGAGCGTGCGCAGTTAAATCGTCCTTTTGCAAAAGTCGCCGGCATAGTCGGTCCAACAGAACAAGCAACCAGAGAAGCGGAATTGGCCGTTCAATACGGCTATCACATCGGCCTTGTAAGTCTCGGCGGTTTAAAAGAGTATTCAGAAGCTGACCTTATTAAACATGTTCGCGCAGTGGCGGAGATTATCCCTGTTTTCGGCTTTTACCTTCAGCCGGCAGTAGGTGGCAGAATACTAAGTTATGACTTCTGGAAAGAATTTGCACAGATAGAGAATGTGCAGGCAATAAAGGTCGCTGCATTTAACCGCTATCAAACGTTGGACGTGGTGCGTGCGGTGTGCGGCTCTCCCCGCAAAGATGAAATTGCGTTATATACCGGCAACGACGATAATATTGTAGCAGACTTAATCACACCTTATCGTTTTAGTATCGATGGGCAAAAAGTTGAGAAAAGATTTGTTGGTGGTTTATTGGGTCACTGGGCAGTATGGACAAGAAAGTCGGTAGAATTATTGAATGAAATCAAACAGTCAGTTGCAGAACGCTCCTCAGATTTTGAAGAACTGTTAAGCAAAGGAATTGAAGTAACGGATATGAATGAAGTGATCTTCGATGCACGAAACGCTTTTCACGGTTGCATTCCCGGCATACACGAAGTTCTAAGAAGGCAAGGGTTGCTTGAAGGCAGATGGTGTCTTGATCCGCATGAAGAACTATCACCCGGCCAGATGGAAGAAATTGACCGTGTGTACAAGATGTACCCTCATTTTACTGACGATGCGTTTGTAAAAGAGTTTTTGGAGAAGGATAAAGAGCAGGTAAAGGGTATTGCATTCGTGTAAGAAGCAATGTTAATTGCAGTATAAAAAACCAAAATAAAATGACAGCTTGAGGTAAAGGCAGAATGAAGATTTGACGTACAAGGGAGTGACACAACGATGTTGCAAAGAGATGTATAAAGCTCGTCAACAAAAAGAACAACGGATAATGTTACTGAACAAAATAAAGGAACGTGCAAAAGAAATAACGAACACTGTCATCAGTTATCGCAGGCATTTGCATGCATGCCCCGAATTGTCGTTTAAAGAATATGAAACGTCTGCTTTCATTAAAGCCAGGCTGGATGAAATGCAGATTGAATGGAAACCGATGGCGGGCACAGGGGTAGTAGCTTTAATAAAAGGTAGGCACCCTTCTGATAAGGTAATTGCACTGCGTGCCGATATGGATGCATTGCCGATTACAGAAGCAAACACAATTGAATACGCGTCCAAAAATAGGGGTGTTATGCATGCCTGCGGACATGATGCACATACTTCCTCATTACTGGGTGTCGCCAGTGTTCTTCAATCAATGCAGCATGAATTTGGAGGAACGGTTAAACTCATCTTTCAACCCGCTGAAGAAGTGTTACCGGGCGGCGCCGGAATGATGATAGATGAAGGCGTATTAGAAGACCCGAAACCTGAAATTGTACTTGGGCAACACGTTTCACCCTTTATTGAGGCAGGAAAGATCGGTATCAGGAAAGGGAAATTTATGGCTTCGATGGATGAAATATTTGTAACGATCAAAGGCAAGGGCGGGCATGGTGCACAACCGCATCGAAATATTGACCCCGTTATGATTGCTGCCCAAATGCTGGTAAGCTTGCAACAAGTGGTTAGCAGGATGGCAAACCCAACGTTGCCAACTGTGTTATCATTTGGAAAGGTGATAGCCAATGGCGCAATCAATATTATTCCTGACGAAGTGTACATGGAAGGAACGTTCAGAACCCTGGATGAAGCGTGGCGGGAAGAAGCACACACACGAATAAAAAATATAGCAACCGGCATTGCCGAAAGCATGGGCGGAAGTTGCGAGTTGAAGATTAAAAAAGGTTATCCTTACCTGGTTAATGATGAACAACTTACTGGCAGGATATCTGAATATGCAGCAGAATACATTGGCAAAGACAATGTCGAAGACCTCCACATCTGGATGGCAGCTGAAGACTTTGCACGTTATTCTCAAATAATTCCTTCGTGTTTTTATCTGCTGGGTGTGGGCAACAAAGAAAAAGGCATCAGCTCTTCGTTGCATACTCCCACCTTTAATATTGACGAAACTGCGTTGGAAATAAGTGTTGGCTTAATGACTTACATCGCCCTAAAGCAGTTGGGCG
>NZ_JAOQAH010000005.1 GCF_025963695.1 Segetibacter sp.
CGATACGAGAAGGGATTAAAAAAGCAATGGGCCGGCTGGGCTCTTATAAAAAAGAGTTCGAAAGTTTAAACACAAAAGAAAAATTGCTCTACCCTTTAAAAAAACTGAATAATAAATTTTGGTCTTCCGCAATCAGGATCGGCTTTATTGACAGCATTTATGCTATTGCCACTGCCTGTTATAAAAGTACCGGACAGCGAATGCCGGAGGTATTAATAAAGCAGGCCGTTTTTAAAGCAATGGGGGAAGCACAGGTTCAATACCGTCCCACTACTTACAAAGGAGATGTTGTAATATTCCGGTCGCCCCATTTATATAAAGATCCATATGTAGGGTGGCGCGATTTGGTTAAGGGACAAATTAAAACCTACAATGTACCTGGTCACTGCCGCCTTGGTAACGATATTTTTAGAGAACCTCATGTAGAATACGTGGTCGAACAATTAAAGAAACACTTACTATAGTTCGTGTTCTAGAACCAAGAGTAGCTTCTTATTCAAAATTGTTTCTTTTCAGCCTGTTTAAATAAAAGGTTACAAAATAACAAGCTTCATCTTTTATCGCTCTAACCATGGCGTTGCCATTTGTCGGGGTAAATACAAGAGTTAGTACGCTTATATAACCAACCGAAGTGTTATTAATTTCGAGTTCAGGGCAGAAGGGTAGTAGGAGTAAAGAGTGAAGTGGAGATTTAAGATAAAAATTGTTACCAACACCAATTGAAATAACGAGAGAACAATCATCCAGAACAATAGATGTAACCTGTAATACAAAAGGCAGAAACCTAGATGCGATTGCAAAAGATATAAATGCACAACCGAAAGGTGTAACGGGAACGCCGCTTATCATGGAATATTAGGGAAGTATACAAAGCAGGAGGCTAAAAATAAAGTGCGTAAACGTAATTCAGAACCTGCCTCTTGTTCGAAAGACAGAACGCGCGGATGTAGATTTAACAGTGCTCAAATACATAAAAAATATACCCGAAAGCAGAAAAGCCAGCAGCAGAATTGCTAGTGAAAGACCGTGTTAATTGTTGCAATTACCCTATGTTCTTTATAAGAATTCCCGTAACCACAAGCTTGCATGAGGGTAAGTTGTGTTACCGAAAACCATCAATTTGTGTTAGGTCTTCTTCTATATATGCTTGTATACCTTCTAACGCCCGGCTATCGTTACTCATACATTTGCTTAGCTTACTAATCGACCTTGCGAACTAATTACTCATTTTTCATAAGTTAAAGTGCAATTAGCCTTTCTAGAGGTTGCAATAGCTGAAGCATTACCGAATTTTTCCTGCTAGGGAAATCTGAAAAACGTGTTTGTCATTAAGCAAGAAATAGCTAACAGGTAAATTACTTGCATCGCAAATTTGTTTAACAACCGCAAGTCCTAAACCACTTCCATCTGAATTGCTACCTTTCTTAAAACGGTCAAAAATATTTGCACTATCAAAAGATAGGGCTGGCCCTGGATTGGCTATTAGAAATTTTTCTGCAGTTAAAATGCATTCAATTGAACCCCTTTGATAATTATGCTTTATAGCGTTACTTAACAGGTTGTTTAAAAGAAGTTCTACAAGGTCTTTATTTATTGAAATACATACCTCTTGCAAATCATATTTTAAAGTGAGGTGTTTTCCTTTTATTAATTCGTCAAACTGTTGAAACTTACTTTCTAAAAGTGTTTTTAGACTTACAACTTCCGGTTTTTGATATTGATTATTGTCAATTTTGGCAAGCAGCAGGAGGGTCTGATTTAATTTGGTAAGTCTTCCTGTAGCATTATATATTGCCTGTAATTGTTCTACCTGTGTTTCGAAAGAACTTTGAATTAATAAATCTAGTTTTGACCTGATGATTGCTAGAGGTGTTTGCATTTCATGAGAAGCGTTATCAGTAAACGTTTTCAATATCTCAAATTCCTTTCTTACCTTATCTGTCATTTGAGTTACTGAACGGTTCAATTCTTCAAACTCTTCAATTGAACTTTTAGTAAGTATTAGAGGCTGCATACTTTGCAAGTCAAACTTCTTTAGTTGTAACAAAGTATTGAAAAATGGTTGCCACAACTTGCCTAAGACAAACCGGTTTATGATAAAAATTAATGATAATAGTACAATGAATAAAACCGCTGTAATAAGCATTATTAATTGAAGCAAGTCCTCCGTTTCAACCTGCGACTTATAAACAGATGCTTCATAAGTTTCGTTGTTAATTCTTACAGGAAAAGAAAGACGTCTGTACGGTTCGTATTCTTTTAATTTTGCATCATATTCCATTGTGTTTACCGTGCTTCTAAAGGCAACAGAACTCTTAATTTTCTGAAAACGTATTTGCTGATGCTTGTAATCTGAGGCATGAGGTAAGATTTTATTTGCTACTACATAATCCAATATTTCCTGCTCCTCAACTTTTAGGTCCTTGTCAATTTGTTTTAATAAAATAGTACGAATTATGAAATAATAAGCGAAACTGCTTATTAATAAAATGGTACAGGCTGTAATAATATGTACTCTGCTGTATTTGCTTAACAACTTCATCGGTCCGTAAATTTATAACCCATACCATAAACGGACCTTAAATAATCAGCAGTTCCTTTTTCCATTAACTTCTTGCGTAAGTTTTTTATGTGTGTATATATGAAGTCGTAGTTATTCGCCATATCCATTTCATCGCCCCACAGATGTTCTGCTATTGCATTTTTTGATATAACTCTTTCTTTATTGGCGATTAAGTACAATAACAACTGGTATTCTTTTTTCGTTAATTCTAAAGGGCTGTCGCTGAAATAAGCAACTTTAGCTATAGTATCGATGCTTATTTCATTGAAGCAAATAACTGTATTTCCGCCAAAATTCTTTCTGCGAATGATTGCTTCAACTCTTGCACTAAGTTCAGGAAGATGGAAGGGTTTTGGCAGGTAGTCGTCTGCGCCTAACTGCAGACCTTCTATGCGGTCGTCAACAGAATTTTTAGCAGAAATAATCAGGACCCCTTCCATTTTATTCTTTGCCTTCAGGTATCTTATTATATCTAATCCGCTTCCATCAGGAAGTGTAATATCCAATAGGATGCAATCATAATCGTATAACTGAATCTTGCTCATAGCGGTATCAAAATCTATTGCTACTTCGCATACATAATTTATTTCTTTCAGGTAGGTAACAATACTCTTACTTAATTCTTTTTCATCTTCAACGACAAGTATTTTCATGAAATTATTTGTTAGTGTATCCGAAAAGTTCAACGGGTAAGACTAAAAAAAGACTGCATTAATTTAGAACGCAGTCTGGTACTTATTTAGGTTCGATTGTTCTATTCTTTTATCGATTTAAGGAAGCTGCCATTCGCGTCAAAAATTAGGTCTTGTCCTTTTACTTCAGCTTCGTAATTTACTTCCCCATTTGCCTTTGTTATTTTTGCCACTTCCTTCACCTTTGCCCCGCTGTAGTTTTTAGAGATATAAGTTGTAATTGTTGAAGGTAATTCCGTTGATTTAATTTCTACCTCCGTTTCTTCAAGCACACCAGAAGATGTAAAAACGGCACTCATTTCCTTATTGTTTTGTTCGAAGTTTACTTCAAACTTGTCGTCCTCCTTCTCCCACTTCACTTCTTTGGCCTGCGTAAACTTTTTCACAAAGGCCTGTTTAACTGCGGCTGGTACTTCAGCCTGTTTTGCTTTTTGAGCGTAGGAGAAAGTACCCGCCATTAGGGCAAAAAGGGCAAGCGTTACATTTTTCATTTTTATAAAATTTAATGATTAATACAACAAAAGTATAATCTCTTTCTGAAGGAATGTTGGAGTCGTAAATAAGGCACCAGCCAAGCATGTTCTTCCAGATTTTTGCAAAAAACAGGTCGCGGTAATGTTATTTATACTAAAACGCTGGAAGCCTGAAAAGCCATGATCGGTAAGGGTAGTGCCCCCTTGGATTTTCAACACAACCTTGCTCAACTAAAGCAACTGAATAGATGGTCTCCCAATGGTCTTTTTTGTGTGGTTGCATCAAATAAATTTATTTAAAATTACCATTTATTAAAATTGGTTAATGCCATCACTCAAATCAAACACCTTTACTTTACCATCAAGTGCCGATTGTATAATAGAACTACCTGCTGCACTGCGGTAACCACCTGCACAGTGTACAACAATTGGCTTGTCTGTCGGTATTTCATTTACCCTGTTTCTCACTTCAGGTAACGGTATTGATAAACTGTTTTTAAAAGGCTTGCCTTCCTTTACTTCCGAGCCGTTTCTTACATCAACAATTGTGTAATGGTCCGGGTTTTCTTTGAAAGCCTCCATATCAATTACCGGCTGTGACTGTGCTGCATATTCCAATACAAAGGCTTCTTTAATTTGTGGTTCGTAGCCTATAGCTGCTGCACGTTCAACCAGCCTCTGCAACTGGTCTTTGCTTTCGCCTGCTAAATAAAACTGTTCTCCTGGTTTAATAATACTGCCTAACCATGTTTCAAATTTTGCACCTTCCATCAGGTTTATCGAGTTTGGCAGGTGACCTTTCTTATATTCCTTTTCTTTTCTTGCATCAACAACCACAAGGTCTTGTTCTAAAGTGTCTGCATCGCTTTGGTTTTCTACCGGGCTTCCAATTACAACTGCTTCAACGCTTTCTTTAAATGGTGCTGCTCCCTTTCTGTTCAGCTCAACATCATAAGAAAAGTAAGCAGGAACAAAGGGTTGGTCGCTTAACAAAGCCTTTATAAACGCTTCTTCTGTCATTGCCTGCAGCGACCAGTTCGTTTGCTTTTCCTGACCCATTGTGCTGCTGTTGGCTTTGCTTAAACCTTTACCACATAAAGTACCTGCACCATGCGCCGGGTAAAGTGTAACATCATCATTAAGCGGAATAAACTTATCTCTTAAAGTATGGTACATACTTTTAGCAAGCTCAAGCCTTGTACCTCTTAGGTTTCCTGCACCTTCTCTTAAATCAGGTCTTCCGCAGTCACCTATAAAAAGTGTGTCGCCCGAAAAAACTGCTTTCTGCTTTCCATCGTGCTCTAACAGAATGGAAATACTATCGGGTGAGTGACCGGGCGTATGTAAAGCCGTTAACCTTATTTTTCCTAACTCTATTGTATTTCCTTCATCTAAAACAGTATGTGTATAGCCTGCACCTACAAGGCTGCTGGTATATATTGTTGCACCTGTAAGGCTGCTAAGTTCTACGTGGCTGCTTATAAAATCGGCATGAGGATGAGTTTCTATAATGCCTGTGATGGTTGCATTGTGCTCCTTTGCATAATCAAGGTATTGTTGGGGGTTACGGGATGGGTCAATTAGTACAACCTTCTTTTCACAATCGCTTAAAACAGCATAACTGAATTGAGCTAAATTTTTGTCTTCCCATTGTTTTATCTGCATCGTTCTTTATTTTATACTGCAAATTTCCATCATCGCAACTACCCGTACAGTGACTGTTGTCACACAAAGTAAAATTTTAAGCGGACCATTTTTGTACCGGGCAGCATTACTACTATTAAACATTGTTGCGTCGCACACTTGTACTTTTTGTTCGTAATGCAACAAAACACATTAATCCGTCCCTGGGTACTTCCTACCTCGTGTGTATTTATGTAACTTCATAGCTCGCTCTTATTATCATCCATCCGCTGTCACCTTTAAAAGCTTCAAAATGAAAACAAAATCTTGTTATTCGCTGTTTGTTTTTTTGGTCGCTCTCGGCTTGTCTGCCTGCAACTCCAACAAAACAAAAATTTCTACACAAAGTATTGATGAAATAAACCTGAAGCGTGGCGACATGATCGTGTGCAGCCCGGGAAAAACAGAATTTGGCACGCTCGAATTCATGACCTCTTGCAATGGAAAAGCGAAAGAAGATTTTAATACCGGTGTAAAACTGCTTCACTCATTCGAATACGAAGAAGCCGAAAAAATGTTTGCAAAAGTTATTGATGGCGACCCGGAATGTGCGATGGCTTACTGGGGTGTAGCTATGTCTAATTTTCACCCGTTATGGAGCCCCGCAACTGTTGATGAATTAAAGAAAGGAAACAAAGCGATTGAAATTGCAAAGCTTATTGGCAATAAGACAAAAAGAGAAGAAGCCTATATAAATGCCATAGCAGCCTATTATACCAATTGGGAAAAGACAGACCATCGAACCCGCTGCCTGAAATTTGAACAGGCAATGAAAGACCTGCATACCACCAATAAAGACGATAACGAGGCTACTATTTTTTATGCCCTCTCGCTGGTGGCAGCAGCCGACCCTGCCGATAAAACATACGCAAAACAAAAAGAAGCCGGAAAAATACTCAACACGCTTTACGCACAGTCACCCAATCATCCGGGAATAGTGCATTATATTATTCACACGTTTGATTCGCCCGAACTTGCAGAACTTGCGCTGCCCGCTGCACGAAAGTATGCATCTGTTGCGCCTTCGTCGGCTCATGCATTACACATGCCTTCACACATATTTACCCGCATGGGGCTTTGGGAAGAAAGTATTCAGTCGAACCTTAACTCGGTTTCTTCTGCTAAGTGTTACGTAGAAGCGGCAGGCATTAAGGGGCATTGGGATGAAGAACTACATGGCCTTGATTATCTCGTTTACAGCTATTTGCAAAATGGCGACAATGCACATGCAAAACAGCAAGTAGATTACCTGCATACTATTAACGAAGTTTATCCGGCTAATTTCAAAATTGCTTATGCTTTTTCGGCCATACCTGCACGTTATGCGCTCGAAAATAAATTATGGCAACAAGCAGCCGGCCTTCAGTTTCACCGGGCAAACTTCGACTGGCAAAACTACCCGTGGGAAAAAGCAATCACCCATTTTGCCCGTGTACTGGGTGGTGTAAATACCGGTAACCTTCCTGCTGCCCGAAACGAACTGGATGAACTACGTCGAATACATAAAAGGCTGTTAGAACAAAAGGAAGTGTTTAAAGCAGACAAAGTATTGGTGCAGGTAAAAGCATCTGAAGCCTGGATACTTTTTAAAGAAGGGAAAAATATAGAAGCCATACAACTGATGCAAACCGCAGCGGATGTAGAAGATAAAACCGGCAAGCACCCCGTAACGCCCGGCGACGTACTTCCGGCAAGAGAATTATTGGGCGACATGCTGATGCAAATGAATAAACCATGCGACGCCTTGAAGGCTTATAAAGCAAGTTTAAGCAAAACACCCAATCGTTTCAACGGGCTTTATGGCGCATGTGTGGCAGCAGAAAAGTGTGGTAATAAAGATGACGCAAAGCTGTATTACAAGCAATTACTAAAGATTACCAGGTTGGTGAACCCGAACCGGCCGGAATTAAATTCGTTGAAGAAGATGGCAGGTTAAACTTTTTTAATGAGAAACCGCCCACATCCGTAAGTCTAATGCGGCAATCGCTCCTTAAAATATCCGTACACCCAGGTGCCTGCAATTGCACTTAATAACACGACACCTATAACTAATACCCCTGTGCCTATTTGAGCGAATAAAGGACCAGGGCAAGCTCCGGTCATAGCCCAGCCTAAGCCAAAGGTTATGCCTCCAAAGATTTGACCTTTATTGAACTTTTTAGGTTGAAACTGTATTGGTTGGCCATGTATTGTTTTTACGTTGAACTTTTTGATAAGCCAAACCGAAATCATACCTGTAACTACCGCCGTACCTATTACACCGTACATGTGAAAGCTTTGCAGCCTGAACATCTCCTGTATTCTAAACCATGAAATCACTTCGGCTTTTACGAATACTACGCCGAATACCAAACCTACTGCCAGGTATTTTAAATTATACCACCATGGATGCCGCAATACTGTATCATTCACACTCGTTGTGTTTAAACTCCTTACCTCGAAATCAGTAATTGCAGCATCCTTTTTATTGGTGATACTTGGGGGTTCTCTAAATTGTAAATCTTTTATAGTTGCCATTGCTTGTCTTACTATTTTATTGTTTGCTAAAAGTTGAATATGGTTTTGCGGTACAAGTGAGTGACACAACGATGTTGAAGGGAGTGCTTTGGCTTGTTACAAAATCTCTATTCACTATTATAATCGAAGAATGAAAGGAAGGATTAGGTTTGCCATGATAAAGCCACCTACCATAAAACTTATTGTTGCTATAAGTGACGGCACTTGCAAATCACTTAAACCCATTATAGCATGACCACTGGTACAACCGCCGGCATATCTTGCTCCAAAGCCTACTAAGAAACCGCCACCTACTAAAAGAATAAATCCTCTTAAAGTAAGCAGGCCCTCCCAGCTAAATATTTCGGCTGGCAGAAAGCTGCTATAATCATTGATGCCGTAATCTTTTAGCTCTGTTACCAATGCAGGGTTAACCTGTATTTGGTTGGGATTTGAAAAATATTGAGCAGCAATAAAACCGCCTACCAGGATGCCGGCTACAAAGAATAAGTTCCAGGCTTCTTTCTTCCAATCGTATTTAAAGAAAGGAATATTTGAAGGGAAACAGGCTGCACAGGCATGACGAAGATTTGCTGATATACCAAAATGTTTATTGCCTAATATTAATAAAGCAGGAACTATGAGACCAATTATAGCGCCGGCAACATACCAGGACCAGGGCTGTCTAAAAAACTCTAACATAATTGTTGTTTATAGTGGTGCAAATTTCAGTTTAAATAAAATGCCCGTCGGTGACTTTTGTCACACTGCATGTATTAGTTATTTATTGTTTTTAATTAATTGGTTTTTCTTTGTGCTCGCTTTTAAACAAACCAAACACCAATGCACCGATTAGGGCAAAGTAAACCGTGCTTTTTACAGGGTTTGATGTGATTGCGCAAGTACCTGTTAAGCAGCCTACGTACTTCCAATAAAGAAAGCCGGTATAGCCCCTGCTGCTGCGCCAATCCAGTACAGTTTATTTTTTAATATCCAGTTCTTCATTATTAATTTTATGTGTGTTGTTAGTTGAGCGGCTATTAATTGCACAACCGCTTGTGGCACAACAACCGATTTTTGCAAGTGCCATTGCTGCGAATACTGCACCTAAAACCATCGTGATTGCCTCTTTTGCAATAATGCCCTGAACCAGTATGGCGATACCTAAACCTAACCTGAGTATCCGCATAAAATTCCATCCTTGTAATATCGCTTTCATAACTATTGGATTTGTCTTTTTAAGTTTGTCCATGCTCGGCCGTTGTATGCTTTGATGCCGGCTGCAGCTAATATTGATTTTGCCATACCACTGCGGTTGCCACTTCTGCAAACCGTTACTACGGGTTTGTTTAAATTCTTTACAACTGCTGCCTCATTTTTAATGTTGTCAAGAGGAATGTTTCTCGAGCCTTCTATGTGTCCTGCCTGGTATTCTCCTTTGGTTCTTACATCAACGATTACTGCACCTTCCTTTACCAGCTTTGCTACATCACCATTGCCTTTAAACAGGCTTTTTATAAAATCAAACATTAGTCAATTATTTTGTTGCTTGTAACATATCATTTATGCCTCCGCCATTCACTGCTTCGGTTATTCCGTGTTGCTTTAGAATGGCTACAGCCATTGCGCTTCTGTTGCCGCTTCTGCAATAAGCGATAACCGGCTTTGGTAATTCTTTAAGTTCATTTATTCTTTGTGCTACTTCATCTAAAGGAATGTTGATTGCACCTGGAACGTGGTGACCAGCAAATTCACCTGGAGTTCTTACATCAACGATTGTAGCATTGGTTATAGCTTCAGGCATAATAGTGATTTTTAGTGTTGCAAAGGTGTTGTATTGTGTGAAGGCGGTGTGTGATAATAGTCACTTATAGCTTGCCGGTAATTTCTTTAACAAGTATGTAAATGCCCATTGCCAATACAAACCAGCCGAAGCCTTTCTTTAGCTTGCCGGCATTCACTTTTTGATTGAAGTAACCACCTATGAAGATGCCTGCAATGGCTATAACAGAAACAATGCTGATGAACATCCAATCGATAGGATGACGACCGATATCGCCCAAAAAACCTATGAGTGAATTGAGTGCAATTATTAGGAGAGAGGTGCCTATTGCTTCTTTCATTGGCAGCTTCATTAAGATAACTAAAGCAGGTATTAAAAGGAAGCCCCCACCTGCACCTAAAAAACCTGTTACCAGTCCAATTAGTACACCGTAAACAACTAATATCATTGGGCTTGACTTTGCCTCTGCTTCGGCTTCTGCCTTTTTGTTTCTAATCATGGATACGGATGCTGCCACCATGAGTATGGCAAAAACAACCATTACGAAAAGGGAGTGTGTTACGTTAAATGACCCTATCTTAAAAAATACATCGGGTAGGAACGGAATAATAAACTTACGTGCAATGAACACACTTGTTATTGAGGAAGAGCCAAATAATAAAACCGTCTTGAAGTTAACCAAGCCTTTACGATAGTTGTTGTAAGCGCCTACAAGGCTTGTAAAGCCAACAATAAAAAGTGAATAGGAAATTGCAATGGTGGGAGATATTGCAAACAGGTAAACCAAAACCGGTATTGTTAGAATTGAACCGCCGCCACCAATTAAGCCTAATGATACACCGATGAATAAAGATGCTATATATCCTGCTATTTCCATAATGCAAATGTGACTACATTAACCGGAACCGGCAGTGATATAAGTCACACAGAAATTCTTATTACATCTTCGTCCACTCAATGGAATTTCTATGAATGATAAGCCAATTCTTTGCCTCCATCTTTTTTAGCAGCCTGCTGATTACTTCGCGAGACGAGTTGAGGTCGGTTGCGATATCCTGGTGTGTCATTTTTAAGTTGTTGCCTAAGCGTGCAACTTGTTTTTTTATATAATCTTCAAGGCGTTCATCCATGTTTGAAAAAGCAATTGCATCAATCGTTCTGAGCGTTTCTTCAAACCTTTCGCGGTACGAGGTTATCACAAACTGATACCAGCTTTTGTATTTGCTCATCCATTGGTCCATGAACTCTAAAGGGATGGCTAACACGGTAGCATCAGTAAGTGCTTTTGCAAGCACCTCGCTTGTTTCGTGTTTTACTGCACAAATCATAGAAAGTGAACAAGCCTGGCCGGCATCGAGGTGATAGATGAAGAACTCTTTGCCTTCATCGTCTTCCCTGTATAGCTTCACCAGGCCATCTAATATTAGCATGGTAGAGCGGATGGTTTGCCCTACTTTAAGAAGGGTTTCACCTGCCTTTACCTCTTTTATGGTTCCATGTTTCATCATTTCCGCAAATAGCGGTTCTTCAAGTGTCGGAAAAAGGTGCCTGAGATTGTTTTTGTCCATGGTCATAGCATTGCAGGGCAAAGTTGCACTTTTTAGGTGAGCAAATAGCAAATCAAACAAAGCCCAAAGGCTAAAAGGCAAGCACTGGAGATAGTGGCCGTTGGGCCACGATGTTCCCCTGCTAATGAGGCGGAGGGTAGTTCAAGCCATTGGTTCTAAGAACAATAGTTATACTTAAGTAGGAGGTGAGTTGCGGAACAACGCGAACGAACTGGGGAGTATATAAACCGTTTCACGGTGCTGAGCGTAACGCTGTTTCAGCCGCTCTTTTAAAGGAATATCACCCACTCGCGTAATATTACAATAAAAGAAATGTCATTTTTTACTCAATTACTTATTTAATTTAGTGCTTCTCTTAAAGAAAGATTGCATTTGATTATTTGCCATGTGACAGGACTTTATATTTCAATTCTTAACACCCCTACACATGAAACAGCTTATTCTAACTATTATTTTGGCTTTTTTTATGAGCCAACCTTTTTCTCAAAGCCTGGTGCTGAAAGGAACAGTGGCAGATAATAACAAAGGTCTTTTAGGCGGTGCTACCATTGCTATCCGGATTTAGTTTTACAGACCTGAGACGTTTTAAGTTATCCATGGCCAGAGCCGGTATACCTGATCATGTTTTGCTTTGATACAGGTTGTTGCAATACCTGCTGGCAAAACATGCCGGAAGGGTTATTTCCCCAGGACGAAATGAATTTAAATGTCTCTATTGTACAAAATCTACTTTAATAAGTAATTAATATAAAAGAGCTTGTTGCGTAAGTTCTGCTCTCTTTTATATGTTTTAATCCTATAAAGCATGATCCTCCTAAGAAAAATGTCGTGTAGCTGTTTTGCGTCGCTTAAGGTCGCGTGTTGGTGAATTGCAATAACGAGGCACATAACCTGGTTGAAAGAAAAAACAGAAAAGATATATCGATACGCGAGTAGCCATTTTTTGACTGGAAACTAAAGGGAGAAGCCAGCACCATGAGTCAATGAAGGGGTGCTAGCTGCAATGAAGGGTAGAACGTGGGGATAGTAATGTCTTTTGGTAGCTGGCTTAAGTGCCTACCTCAACATTGTTGTGTCACACACTTTTACATTTGGTGTTATAGCAACATATTGACCGACAAGTTTGTAAGCTGCAGTAATTGTCGCTCAAAAAAATACAGTACACTCCTCGTATACCAATTCGAACGAGACGGAGAAAAGCTGCAACACGAGTGGCGGCATTTAAGTTTCCTGTTCTTAGTTATCGTTTTTAAACACTTTTAAAATGAAGTACATTTTCTTTCTTATCCTATCTTTTACAATTAGCTCTACAAATGGGCAGGACTTGAATGGAATCTGGCAAGGAAAACTGACCCAGGAGCCAGGGGGCTGTTTTCCTGAATATTATATTGAACTCCAAATTGAGGCAAATAATAGAGGGATTAATGGGTTTTCATATGATTACTACGATACTTCCCAGTATGTAAAACTCAACTTCTCCGGTGTTTATAATGGTAGCAGGAGTAGGATAATGATAAGTGAGACGAAAGTAGTTGCAGAAAAAATACCTGAAGATTGCGCTCCCTGCCTCAAAACCTACGATCTTACCTATAGTAAGAGAAATAATGTGGAAACCTTGGAAGGGAAATGGGTAGGAGAAGATATGGGAACGATAGTAGGGTGTCCCCCTGGCTTTATTTATTTAAAAAAAGTGGCATCTTCTGCCTTTGCGAGGAACTTTCGGGAAACAGCGTTTTCGCAGATAATAATAGTGGATAGTCCCGACGTAAAAGTGGATTTTTTTGATAATGGGATCGTTGATGGAGACTCGGTTACTATTTTCTTTAATAACCAGGTAGCGGTTTCAAATAAAAGCCTTTCTCTTTCACCGTTTACCCTCCATTTTAATTTACAGCCCCATATAGAATACGAGATGGTTCTGTTTGCAGAAAGTATGGGAACAATTTCTCCTACTACGGCTTTGGTCGTTATTACCTCGGGGCTAAAAAAGCATAATGTTCTCATTTCATGCGACAATAAAAAGAATGCCTCTATCAAAATAGTTTATAACAAGAAGAGATAGGACCGATAACTACCACTGCCTTCCATGCTCTATCAAAAAATTATTAGGGATGGTGAAGCAGTAATAAATCTCCGCATGGGTCTCCTAAGCTTATTATCTTACCTTATTTTACCATTTTTGCTACATAGAAATAAAAAATATCTAATTTTTATTTCGGTCACCTCAAAAAATGTTACTAGTTTTATCACTTCAGCAACAGATATAAAATATAATCATACGTATTTTTCTTCTTGTTTTTCTTCTACCGATTATTTGCCAATTGCAATTTTGCTTGCCTTACCGAAAGTTGTTCAAGTTATCAGGATCCAGTAAGTAACATCTATTTTTTTAAGCAATAATATTAATTAACACGTGCGATCCTCCTGTAGATTTTAGGAGGGTAATGGCTATTTTTTTCGAAAAAGCTAAATATTTCCCCTATGAAGCAATTATTACTTTTTGGTATCTCTTTTTTACTCTCTTTGGCTGGCTTTTCACAATCACGGGTTATAACAGGGCATGTTACTGCTACTGCTGACAACGCGGCTTTGCCGGGTGTAAGTATAGTAGTAAAAGGAATGTCTAAAGGTACCGCTACCGATAAAGAAGGTAACTACAAAATTGTAGTTAACGATAACGCCAAATCTCTTGTATTCTCAAACATTGGTTATACGCTACAGGAAGTGCCGATAACGAACACACCGGTGTTGGATGTGAAATTAGCCGAAAGTTCTGCTACACTCGCGAACGTAGTGGTTACAGCGGCGGGTATCAGAAGAAATAAAAATAAACTTGGTTATTCGGTAAGTACTGTAAATGCTGACCAGATTGCTCAGAAATCTGAGCCTGACCCGCTACGTGCCTTAACAGGAAAGGTAGCCGGTGTAAACATACAAGGGTCGGGTGGTGTTGCTGGCGGTGGTACCAATATTACTATACGTGGTAATTCATCACTCGGTAATAATAACCAGCCACTTTTTGTAGTTGACGGTGTGCCGTTTGACAACTCCAGCTTTGCAAATGCAGGTTCTTCGTCAGTTGGAGGTGCCGGTGTTACCAATCGTGCTTTTGATATAGACCCTAATAACATCCAAAGTATGACTGTTCTAAAAGGTGCTGCTGCTGCTGCATTATATGGTTCAAGAGCGGCCAACGGAGCTATTATTATTACTACAAAATCGGGTAAAAGACAAAGTAGAAAAGGAACAGAAATCACCTACAGTAGTTCCTATGCTTTTGAAAATGTTTCTGGCTTGCCTGCATACCAAACTAAATACGGGCAGGGAACCAATAACGATTACCGTCACGGGGTTTATGCTTCCTGGGGACAACCTTTTCCTGAAGTACAAAGTATTCTTCCAACACGGCAGACCATACCTCACCAGTTAACCAGGCAATTTAGTTCTGCTGTATTTCCTCAGTTTTACGAAGCTGATGGTATTACTCCTATTCAAATTCCTTACAGGTCGTACGCTACTGAAAATGTAAAAAACTTCTTTCAAACAGGAAGTGTACTTGAAAACGCAATTTCTATTTCATCAGGCAGCGAAAAGGGCAATTTTACCGCGGGTATATCAAGAACCGGCAACAAAGGTGTTGTTCCATCAAATGAAATAACCAGAACATCTATTAATGTTGGTGGAAATATAAAACTTGAGAATAAGTTTTATGCAAGCGGTTCTATTAACTACGTTATTACCAACCAGACATCTCCGCCAATTGGTGGTAGCACAGGTTCAATTATGAGTGCTTTGATGTACACGCCTACCAGTTTCGATTTGACGAATAATCCTTTTGAAAGTCCAATTGACGGAAGTAATGTGTACGATTATACAGGTCTGGATAACCCTTATTGGTCGGCAAAGTACAGCCCCACTAAAAGTAATGTTGATCGTTACTACGGAAACTTTGTTTTAGGTTTTGATCCTTTGCCCTGGTTAAATATCCAAAACACAGCAGGATTTAACGCCTACACCGATAGGAGGTTGAGCGTAAGAGGAAAAGGAAGTTCCTCTTATCCTAACGGTAGTATTACCAGTGATGATATTTACAGGCAGGAGTTGGATAATACATTACTTGCTACAGTTTCAAAATCTATTAATGATGACCTGTCATTTAGAGCTATCGCGGGTAATAATATAAACCAGCGGTTAACTAATCGAAAAGTATTTTATGGCGATAATATAATTGTAGCTAATCTCCATAGCATAAACAACACAAGTTCTATAACTCCGGTTCAGTTATCAAACAACAGGAACATTCTTCAGCAGAGATTTTATGCTTTCTTTACTGATTTAACCTTTGAGTATAAAAATTACCTAACCCTCAATCTTGTTGGTCGTAATGATGTTTCTTCTACGCTGCCTGCTGATAGCAGAAGCTATTTATATGGTGGAGCAAATGCTTCTTTCATTTTTACCAATGTTTTAAGTATACCTAAAAATATCCTTACTTCCGGTAAAGTAAGAGCGGGGTACACGCAGGTAGGTAACGAAGCGACACCTTATCAAACAGAAGTTGTTTACCCGATAAATATGGCGCTTGGCAACTCTTCAGGAGTTAGTTCTATGGGTACACCGTTTACACCAGCGGGTGGTACAAGCACAAATATTGTAACACAAGCCGACTTGCTTGCAAATGCAAGTCTGAAACCCGAGTTTATTACAGAGCTTGAACTGGGTACAGAGTTAAACTTTTTTAATGGCAGAATCGGAATAGACTTAACCTACTATAGTAAAGAGAGTACTTCACAAATATTTCAGGTAAGTGCTGCTCCTTCTACGGGTTTTACAACCCAGATACTTAACCTTGGTAAAGCCACCAACAAGGGTATTGAAGTAGGGCTTACCTTATCGCCAATAAGAAGCAGCAGACAAGGCTTTAGCTGGAATGTAGCTGCAAACTTTACGCGCAACAGAAACCTCATTAACGATTTAGGTGGTTACCAAAATTTTACCTTTGGAGGGGCAAATGGTACCAGCAGCATCCACATGGTAGGTCGGCCTTACGGTTTAATATTAGGAACCGCTTATGCCAGAGACGAAGAAGGAAATGTTCTTATTGATCCAAACACCGGTAAGCCGCTTACTTCGGGTGCGTTACAACCAATCGGCAATCCAAACCCCGACTTTATTCTAGGCCTTATCAATACTTTTAGTTACAAAAGTCTTTCATTAAATATTCAATTCGATTGGAAGCAGGGTGGTGATCTGTTTTCAAGCACAGTAGGAAACATGATTTCGCGGGGTGTTACCAGAGATACAGAAGAACGTGAGTTTGTAATAGTTGCTCCAGGTGTTTTAGGTGATATAAATACATTAAAACCATTACTCGATGCCAGAGGTAATAAAATTCCCAACAACATTGCAATGAGTTACGAGGACCATTTCTTTTCAGGAGGAATGGGACCAGGAGGGGTGAATGAAGGTTCAGTGCTTGATGCAACTGTATTGCGTCTTCGTGAAATTTCTCTTGCTTATGAATTACCTAAAGGCATTTTAAGGAATACACCTTTTGGTTCAGCTTCTATCTCTTTAAGTGGAAGAAACCTTTGGTACAATGCTCCTAATTTTCCTAAATACACAAATTTCGATCCTGAAGTAAGTTCATTAGGTGTCGGCAACTCGCAGGGTTACGATAACCTGGCTGTGCCAACAACAAGAAGGTTTGGTGTAAACTTAAGGTTCAGCTTTTAACATCGGTTCAATTAAAATTAAAACAGTAAACGACATGGTATTAAGTAAAATAAAAGTTTCATTGTTATTATCGGGAGTGCTGCTTTTTGGCAGTGCATGTAACAAGTTTGTAGATATAAATGCAGATCCCAACAACCCTATAACTGCTCAGCTTAGTTTATTACTACCCTCTGCCGAAGTTTCTATGGCAGCTAATATGTATCAGGTAAACAGTGGTACCGCTACAATAATACAGCACACAATTTTTTCAGGCGCCCTTAGCCGGTTTCAACAAACAGGAACAAGCTTTGACGATTCATGGAATGGTTTCTACAGCCAAACATTAAATGACCTTGAAACTATCATAACCGAAGGCACAAAACAATCACAGTTTGGCTATGTTGCTATTGCCAAGCTCCAAAAGGCTTACCTCTACAGCTTAATTGTTGACATGTGGGGTTCAGTTCCTTTTTCTGAAGCTAGTTTAGGTGGCAGCAACAGAAGTCCTGTTTTTGAAGATGGAGCGAGCATTTATAACAAACTTTTTCCGCTCATTGATGAAGCTTTAGCTGACGCCAATAAAACAACAGCAACTACCATAGTGCCTGCCACCTCAGATGTTATTTACAGAGGCAGCAAAGACTCGTGGATAAGGATGGGTAATTCATTAAAGCTGAAATTGTTTAACCAGATAAGGCTTACAGATGCAGCTAAGGCCTCTACCGGTATTAAAGCTTTGCTTTCTGCACCACTTATCAATAACAATATACTTGATTATACATTTAAGTTCGGTTCCGGGCAAAACCCAAATAATCGTCATCCATGGCATAGATCGGAATACCAGGGTGCAAAGACGGTTTATGTAAGCCAGTCTTTTAATGATTTGTTGTTCAATAATGACGATCCCAGGTTACGTTATTATAACTTCAGGCAAAATGCTACTGCAGGTCTAAATAACTCCGCCAATAGTAATGGCTATTACGGACGTAATCCTGGTGACCCTACGGGAGGGCCTGCAGATCAAACAAGAAGAACTACATATGGAGTTTATCCGGCTGGTGGGCTGTATGATAATGCTCCAATTAATAATCTTCCGGCAACCAATATTTTCTTAACAAACGCTGGTGCTACCGGTACTACAAAGACTGTTACCGTTTCAGACGGTACAGGTGCAGGCATTATACCGTTAATTACAACTGCTATGGTTAATTTTATAAGAGCTGAAGCCGCCTTAACGTTAAATACAGGAGATGACGCGAAACAATATCTTTTAGCGGGTGTAGCTGCTAATCTTAACAGTATTAGTTCGTTTGCCGCTGCAAATGGGGGCCTTGCTTTACCCGCAGCTACAATAACCGGTTTTGTAAACAAAATAGCTCAACAATACGATGCTGCTGACAACGCTAAAAAGCTTGAGGTGGTAATGACTCAAAAATACATCGCGCTTTTTGGCAATGGTATGGAAGTGTACAATGATTACAGAAGAACCGGCCTTCCTGAGCTGCGTCAATTGTTATCACCATTAAATTCTTTCCCTTTAAGACTTTATTACTCTCAGTCAGAATTAACTACAAACACAAGTGTAAGTGCAAAAGGAAGCGAAATACAAACTGCTCAACAATTAACACCGGTTTTCTGGGATAAATAAGCCTTTTAAATAAAATCTCTTATCGCACAGACTTGAATTAGTTACTAAAAGACAAAAATCATATTATGAAACAATATTTATTTATTGCGGCTTCTTTATTCATGTTGTCGCTGAGTTCTTGCAAAAAAGAAGCTTACGAATGGGAGGATTATACTTATACTGCAGTTCCAATAATTACAGTAAATACTGCTAAATCTGCATTACCCACCGTAGCAAATGCTAAAACATCTTTTTTCAATATAAAAGATCCAAATCTTGCCAACCAGCAATTTGAGTTTGTGTTGAACTGGGAAGGTTTTGGAAAACAAACAGTAACTGCAATAGACGTGTATGTAAGCTTTAATAAAAGGGAAGCAAGTGCTCCCTCTTATCCAATTGTAATAAGCACTCCAGGCGATCAATATCCTAATATTTTTCAGTATCCTTTACCAAGTATAGTTAGAACTACTGATAAGTTTTATGAAACAGCTACGACCTTTCCAAAGACTTATACATTTACCGCTGCCCAATTAGCTACAATTACAGGCTTTAATCTTAACACAGCAGAGGTGAACGATTACATCCTGTTCAAATTTATGGTTACCCTCGCAGATGGTCGTAAAATAGTATCGTTCTTTAATAATATTTGTGATGAATCGCGTGGTGAGCCGGGAGATTGCAGGGTAGGAGTAAGATTTAGAAATCAGTAGTTGAAAAGTGGTTACAAATAAAATCTCTAAAACCTATAGATAATAATTGTATCGCCACTCGATGCAGGCTATATCCGTAATCTTGACATTACTGTTTTCGGATAGAAATGTAGTAACCTTCAGATTAATAGAATAACAAACAAGCTTTTGTTCTGTAGTAACAACCCTAGAAATATGAAATTTAAAAAGATGAATGTGGACTTGAATAAAAATATAAACACCATTAAGAGGTCATGGTATAGCCGCTCTGCATGTAATATTCTAGTTGTAACTATATCTGTTATTTTTGTCAGTGCCGGTTCTTTTAACGCGCAGGCACAAGGTTCAGTTGCAAAAACTGCAGCGCAGGTATCAAAAGTTGACACTTCGTTACTATCGTCTATGCGGTACCGGTTGATAGGCCCTTATCGTGGGGGGCGTTCGGTTGCGGTGGCAGGTCACCCTATTGACAAATCGACTTTTTACATGGGTACCACCGGCGGAGGCGTTTGGAAAACAACCGATGGTGGTGAGGCATGGAAAAACGTTTCTGATGGTTTTTTCAAAACGGGTTCCGTAGGTGCAATAGCGGTTGCACAATCAAATCCTGATGTCATATATGTTGGCATGGGAGAACATACACTACGGGGAAATACCTCCCATGGTGATGGTGTTTACAAATCGGTGGATGGAGGAAAGACCTGGAACTATATTGGGCTAAAGAATACTTATCATATAGGAAGGCTAATCATACATCCAACAAATCCCGACATTGTCTACTTAGCAGCTATCGGTCATGCATTTGGTCCCAACGAAGACAGAGGAGTTTATAAAACAACTGATGGCGGGAAAAATTGGAAAAAGATCTTATATAAAAGTGCCGACGTTGGTGCTATAGATCTTACTATGGATCCGTCAAACCCTGAAGTTTTATATACATCTACTTTCGAATTTCGTCGTTTCGAATGGGGTGTCCGAAGTTCGGGCCCGGGCGCCGGAATCCATAAAACTACAAACGGCGGAGAGTCATGGAAAGACATTACTTTAAACCCCGGCCTGCCTACAGGTAAAAACAGGGGAAGGATAGGCCTTGCTCTATCGCCTGTCAAACCTGAAAGAGTATGGGCAATTATAGAAGCTGAAAATAATCAAACTGGTATTTACCGTACAGACGACTCCGGTTCCAACTGGCAATTGGTAAGTCAGTTCGCTGAAGTTCACCAACGCCCGTGGTATTACCATCATCTTACTGCTGATCCAAAAGATAGTTCAACGCTTTGGGTAATGAATATTGGCTTCTGGAAGTCAACTGATGGTGGCAAAAAATTCTCTTATGTAGCTACCCCACACGGAGATAATCACCAGTTGTGGATAGACCCTACAGATACGAAAAGAATGATTGAAGCAAATGATGGTGGAGCAACGGTAACTTATGACGGTGGCAAATCGTGGTCTTCTATTTACAACCAGCCTACTGCACAAATGTATCATGTAATAGCAGACAACAAATTCCCTTATCGCGTATATGGATCTCAGCAGGACAATAGCACCATCTCGGTTCCTATGCGGTCAGATAATGGTGCTATTTATCCTGATGATCTGTACTCAGTAGGGGGAGGAGAGTCGGGTTATATTGCTTTTGACAAAAACAATCCTAAATTAATTTTTGCAGCGAACCATCACTGGATCACCAAGCTTAATATGGAAACAAACCAGAGCTCCGACGTTTCTGTAGTTCCTGAAGATAATTATGGTTATGGTTCGGCCGACATTAAGTACCGTTTTCAATGGACGTTCCCTATTATAGTGTCTCCGCATAACAGTAATGTTGTCTATGCTACTTCATCTTATGTTCACCGTTCAACGGATAATGGAAACAGTTGGCAGGTTATCAGCCCTAACCTAACCCGTTCCGAACCCCGTACCCTCGAAAAAACACCTACCAGAGACAATCCTGAAATAGGTCCCGACTGGGGGCCTGTAGTAAGAGACAATACCGGGGTTGAATGGTATGGAACAATATTCGCTTTTGCAGAATCTCCTGTTAAGCCCGGTGTTTTATGGAGCGGTTCTGATGATGGAGTTATTCACCTTTCTCAGGATAATGGTAAAACATGGAAAAACGTTTCGCCTGCAGGTATTCCGCCTTTTTCACGTATGAGTATTATAGATCCTTCAACACACGATCCCGCTACTGCTTATGTAGCAGCAATAAGATACAAGCAGGATGATTTTCATCCCTATTTATATAAAACCAGCGATTATGGCAAGACCTGGAAGAAGATCACCAACGGAATTGCGGAAGATGAGTTTACAAGGGTAATACGCGAAGATCATAAACGTAAAGGATTGTTGTATGCAGGTACTGAAAAGGGTATGTATATATCCTTTAACGATGGCGAAAACTGGCAGCCGTTTCAGTTAAATCTGCCTGTAGTGCCGATACATGATTTAGCCATCCAGGACAACAGCCTGGCAATAGCTACCCATGGTCGTTCATTTTGGGTATTAGATAATCTTAGTACACTTAATCAAATTACGCCCGAGGTAGTAAAATCATCCGTTCATCTGTTTAAACCGGGCCCTACGGTACGTTTTAGAGGTGGTGGAAGAAGGTCAGTTGTTGGTTTTGAAGGCGCTGGTCCAACAAATGTGGGTCAAAATCCTGCAACCGGTGTTACCGTTCAATATTACCTTAAAAACAAACCTAAAAGTACTGTTTCAATTCAATTTATAGATGCAACAGGTAAAGTAATAAAGTCGTACAAAAGCAAGCCAGATACAATAGCAAACCACAAAGACAGCGTCACCGATAATGAAATGAGGATGCCTGTAAGAAGAGGTGCCAGAAAGGAACTCGTGTTAACAGCCACAGCAGGAGGTAATACTTTTGTTTGGGATGACATGCGTTACCCTGATCCTGCACCAATTGAGGGCATTGTAACACACGGCTCAGCAAGAGGCCCTTTGATTATCCCGGGTACATATAAAGTTCTTTTAACTGTTGACGATAGTACCTATACACAAGAATTTGAGGTTGTAAAAGATCCGAGGATACCTATGACAGCTGCTGAATATAAAGAGCAATACGATTTACTTGTAGACCTCGGAAACAGAATTACAGAACTAAGAAACGCTGTAAAAGACATAAGAAAAATGAGGTTAGTTCTTGATAGTGCAAATCAGAATAACAAAACAGTGGATGCAGTAAGGCAAAAGCTGTTGAGGATTGAAGATGAACTGGTACAAGTGCGGGCTAAAGCAAACCAGGACTTAACCAATTATCCTGTAAAGCTGGATACAAAGCTTATATCGTTAGCAAGTTTTGTAGAGTCGGGCGATGTGAAACCGGCAATACAACACAAGGAGAAATATGTAGAATTAACAGAAAAGCTAAAGGCTCAGCTTACAAAATTTGAAGAAATTAAAAAGCTAATGCCTGGGAAAGCGAAACGTTCTTTCTAATAACTAATATTTATCCCTTTAAATCAGCAGAAGTTTTAAATAGTTCTTCGGCACGGTTAACTATAAGGTTTATTCAGGCGTTTCCGCGCATTGTCCGGGTGAAGCAACTCTTCAGCAAGCTTGTTACACTTCACCCGAAAATCTTAAAAAACCTGCT
>NZ_JAOQAH010000055.1 GCF_025963695.1 Segetibacter sp.
GTTCCGGACCACCTTCCCCGGCAAACATTCTTGTCGGATCCTCGCCTTGTCGCTTCAGTTCAAACACACCAGCAGTATAAGGAAATTCACCGGGAATGTTTTCCTGCAACTGCCATCTTAAAATATCGCCCCAATCTTTATATTTTGGTAGTACCACTTTTGGTACGCGTGTTCCTGACAAGGTTGTAGTAATAAGCGACTGCTTTATTACTTTATTACGTACCTCATATTCAAAAAAGTCGGAACTATACTTTTGTACAATCTCACTCCAATGATGCAACAATTTTTGGCATTCATAGTGTAACTGTTCGTCAAAATGTTTTTTTGCTGCTTCAAGACTTTCTGTAACCGAAGCTGTTTGGTTACCCACTTCAGTTAATGCTTCAATGGTTCCGTTTATCTTATAAAGTTTAGAAGCAATAGCGCACTGCTCATTTACCCAGCTATCATACTTTCGATTATTCTCAGCAATTTCTGATAAATAACGAACCCTTTTTGGAGGAACTATTAAACTGGTGATAGAATGCTTTACTTCTGTTTCTTCAATTGATTTCTGCGCAAATTTTGAATTTGTTTTAGTTTCAACAACTTTCATCAGTTCAGCAAAAAGCTGATTCACACCTTCGTCATTAAACTTTGATGCAGTAGTTCCAACAACAGGTAGTTCTTCATCTTTTGCAGTCCATAAATTATGGTTTCGTTTGTACTGCTTACGCACCTCCATTAAAGCGTCTAAAGCGCCTGCTTTATCAAATTTGTTGATGCAAACAATGTCGGCATAATCAAGCATGTTTATTTTTTCCAACTGGCTGGCGGCGCCATACTCGGGTGTCATCACGTACATGCTGATATCGCAATAATCCAAAATACTCGCATCACTCTGCCCAACACCTGCACTTTCAAGAATAATAAAGTCAAAGCCGGCGCTTCTAACTATATCAATGGCCTCCCGCACATGACTGCTTAAAGCTTTATCGCTCTCGCGGGTGGCAAGACTGCGCATATAAGCCCGACCGCTATGAATAGAGTTCATGCGTATACGATCACCCAATAAAGCGCCACCTGTTTTTTTCTTAGAAGGATCAACAGAGATGACTGCAATAGTCTTATCTGAATAAGCATGCAAAAAACGACGAACAATTTCGTCAGTAACCGACGACTTGCCTGCGCCTCCTGTACCCGTAATGCCTACAACAGGCGCTGTTTTTTTAGCAGCTTCAACTTGTACCGGCAATAACAACTTGTCGAAGGTTTGCCCGTTTTCGGCATGGCTTATTGCTCTTGCTATAAACCGGATATCCTTAACCTCATCCAGCATTAATTTGCCTGAAATTGTCAAATTTCCATTAACCGGGAAATCACAGTTTCTCACAACGTCTTCAATCATGCCTTCAAGTCCCATCAATCTTCCATCGTCCGGGCTGTAAATACGGGTTATGCCGTAATTGTGTAGCTCCCTTATTTCAGCCGGTAAAATAGTACCTCCCCCACCGCCAAAAATTTTTATATGACTGCAGCCGTTTTCATCCAGCAGGTCCTTCATATATTTAAAAAACTCCACGTGCCCACCCTGGTAACTTGTAATCGCTATTCCCTGCGCATCTTCCTCTATAGCACATTCCACAATTTCTGCTACACTACGGTTATGTCCCAGGTGAATGATTTCCGCTCCTTTCGATTGCATTATTCTCCGCATAATATTTATTGCGGCATCGTGCCCGTCAAATAAAGAGGCTGCAGTAACAATTCTAACTTTATGTTGAAGATTAAAAGACATACTTGGCATTGATTGATAAAATAAAGCTGTAATATTTTGTAACCGGCATTTAAAATATTATCAGCAGCCGTTGCGTCGCACACTTCGACTGGTAACTCTTTATTCAAGTATCAACAATCGTACTCTGCATGCGGGAGGCTAAATTAAGACTTTACAGCCTTTGGCCCGGCTATTAAGATAACGCTCTTTCGATCTTATTGAAATTCTTCTAAATAACTCAGCAAAATTCGTTCAATATTGCTTAATGTCGTACTACCTGGTTAGATCTGTTAGAGAACTTTTAATAAGTGCTGAGCTTTTAAACGTAGAGGAGCAACCCTATTTAGCCTTGGTTTTAGAATGAAAACCAAATCTGAGGCGACAAGAGTACCCGGGCAGGATGTTGTTATGAGCAAAAAAAGCTCAACCACGAGGATAAAAACAAACCGATCTGCCGGCAAAAATTCATCGGCTTAACAAGATCAAGTATAGTAAGATGGGTAATGCCGTTTAACGCAGTAAACAGAGAAACATTAGAAGCAAATGATTTTTTAAACCGCTTCTGCCAGAATTGGTTTACTAACTTCTTCCAGGTTTACTGCGGGCAATAATTTCTTAGAATTTTTGATAACAGCCTCCTGTTTTAGCTCCTTAATATTTCGCTTTGTTAAACTACCGGTATAAAGGATGAGGGAAATAGAGGAAATAGACATTATTATGAATGTAAAGATTAGTATCATAAGTCAGATTAGGGTTGGTAGTTGGCTTAGAGACAAATCTTTTACTGGTAATGTTGCACAAGAGATGATAACAATTTCAGTGGCTGAAAAAGTTTTCTCAAAACATCGAAAAATGAGGCGGGCAAAATCGGCGTGAGTAAAATCTATCCAATTTCCATCAATAGGTTATAAAACCACACAGGCAGTTGCCTACAGTTTCTATGCAAAACTTTAGTATGGGTACTACAGCACAGGTTGTACAAATAGAAGGTTGAAAACTGAACAACCCATATTAGCGAAGCGCTAACGGCTCAGTTAATATCAGGCAGAAGTAGTAGTTTTTATTCGTTTGTCAGATATACGTAATCGCTCTTTATATTCTTCCTTTATAACCCATCTAACAAACACTTTAATGATCCTTACACCAGCAAATATAAATACAGCAAGCAGCAGAAATTGGCTCATATGCACACGACGGTTAGATTTTATTTCACAGATAATGGATAAAAAAGCCCCAACCCGATGCACAAATGAGAAGGGTTGAGGCTAAGAGAGCTGTGGAAGAAGGGCTCGAACCTTCACGAGGTAGTTAGCCGAAGTGCAATGTAGCGGTGGTCCACCCCAGTCTTTCTTTCGAAAGGCATTACGCTTCGTTTATCCCATGATCCTCACCCCCGAGACAAGAGGGCATGTCTGCCAAAAATTTCATCACTCCACAGTATTGATAAGAACTCTTTTAATAATCGGTCAAAAGCCAGCATTCTTGCAATTACTGGTAGGTGGTTTTCAAAGGTATTGAATTTTACCAGCTGTAGGGGGAGGGGTCGAACCTCCACGAGGCAGTTAGCTTAAACGCAAAGTTTAGTGGTCAACCCTGGTCGGCCGAACGTTAGGAACAGTCGGCTCTACGCTTAAATTTATCCCGTGATCCTCACCCCCGAGACAAGAGGGCATGTCTGCCAAAAATTTCATCACCCCACAATACTTAATGCACCTGTTTCAATAACAATACAATATTAAGACTTATTCTCTTTTCCTTACAAAACTTTCAATTAATATTTTAAATATTTAGAAATTATCCACATATTTGTAGGATAGGTTAGAAAAATTTAAAATAGAAGAATAAAAATGGCAGCTAAATTAAATCTTGACAAACTTGATTACGAGATCATTTTTGAAATGATGGAAACAGCAGAAATCTCTTACGCTGACCTCGGCAAGAAATTATTTGTATCAGGCGGAACCATCCACGTCAGGATAAAAAAACTACAGGAAATGGGGGTGGTAAAGGGTACGAGACTAAATGTTGATCTTAAAGCAATGGGGTACGATGTAATTGCTTTTATCGGGATTTATCTTGAAAAGAGCTCTTTATATGATGACGTTGTAAAGGAACTAAAGAACATTCCTGAAATTGTACGTTTAAATTATACAACCGGAAACTACAGCATGTTTGCTGAAATTGTTTGCAAAGACATTACCCAGTTACGGTCGGTACTGCACGATGAACTGCAAAAAATTAAAGGAATTGAAAGAACAGAGACTTTTATTTCGCTGGAAGAAAGCTTTATCCGGAATGTAGTTGTTACCAATAACTGACGTATAGTTCTCATTTTTTTTGTACTCAGCTTAAAGTAGCGCGATTTGAAGCAAAAGGAGGCTTTTTTGAAAATAGCGCCGCTGTTGCCATAAAACGCAATAGTACAAGTGAGTGACACAACCAGAGTTGCACAAAGATTTGATGCCGATCTACAAAAATAGATTACAGTTTTCCCCTTACATTCAAAGCATCTCTTAAGCCATTGCCAAGTAAATTAAATGCAAGTACCAAAATCATTATAGCTATTCCCGGGGCAAGGGCAAGCATGGGATTATGGGTAATGATAAAGTTGTAGTTTTCTTTTATCATCAGTCCCCAACTTGGTTGGGGAGGTTGAACGCCTACACCCAGAAAGCTTAACCCGGCTTCTATAACAATCGCTGATGCAAAATTGCTGGCGGCAATAACCATAACCGGACCGAGTATATTGGGAAGAATATGAAAAACAATGGTGCGGGTGTGAGAATACCCCAAAGCCCTTGTTGCTTCAATAAACTCGAGTTCGCGCACTGCCATTACCTGCCCCCGTACCAGTCTTGCTACGTTTACCCACATCGTTAATCCGACTGCTATAAAAACCTGCCAGAAGCCTTTGCCCAGCAAGAGCGTTAGTGCAAAAACAAGTAATAGCGTTGGAATGCTCCAAATAACATTAATAAACCACATAATAATATCATCTGCTCCTCCCCTGAAGTATCCTGCTAAAGCACCTAACAATATTCCAAGTATTACTGAGATTGTCACGGCTATGAGCCCCACACTCAAACTCACTCTTATACCTACGATTAA
Organism: Segetibacter sp.; assembly: GCF_025963695.1. Taxonomy (GTDB): domain Bacteria; phylum Bacteroidota; class Bacteroidia; order Chitinophagales; family Chitinophagaceae; genus Segetibacter. The sequence continues at coordinate 4,865 of NZ_JAOQAH010000055.1, forward strand.
CCTGCTTAGAAGATCTCTGCCAAATTTATCAGTACCTAACAAAAAAGTTTTTCGGGTAACAGGGTTCGTTTCAAGCTTTGATTGATGGTAAGACTGTCTCTCTGTGATCGACTCATCTATATATTTCTGAACAACAATACTATCGTTTACTTTTTGGTAAGACGTAATCGGCAACAAAGAATAAGATTGTTCTTTACCATTTAACAGCCATGATAAAAGAGATGCTTTTTCTGCAGCAACTTCCCTTTTTATTTTTAGAAATTGTATTGTAAACCCCGGTTTTTCACCACCAATTTCAACAGTCATTTTGTTTGCATTAGCAGTATGATCGGGGGCAAGGAAATAAGCAAAAACAGCCAAAAGAAAAGCCAGGCAAATAACTACCAACCCAAACATAGCACCTTTATTTTTTTTAAGGCGTTTCCAAAAGGCTTGTGAATATGAACCGGAAGGCATGAAGAAAAATTAGTTAACGGATGGTGGTTGGACGGATGACCGAAAGTTAAGCTGCAAGTTACAAGTTTCAGTATTTCGCATACAACTTGGTGTGAGGGAGTTGCCCGATGCGGGTTTTCGCGGGTGCGGTTGCACTTATAATGGGCACCCCGGCACTCCTTTTAGAAAGCTTGCAGCTACTTCGTCACTTCACTACCCTACCCTTCCACGAATACTTTCCAAACTTTCCTAACCAGCCGGCAATAATAGTATAGCCGATATGAAAGGGTTGCATAAACGGAAACCACCATAACAACTTTTCCTCTTTAAAAAATTTTGCAACGGGAACCATAAACCTAAAATCAATAATCGTTTTAGCAACAAGCATTGCAAACAAATACCAGATCATATAATGAAACCAAATTGATGCAATTAGCAGCAGCAAAAAAGACAGGTTAAAGAAGTAAACGAAGATTAACACAAACAATATTCTTTTATCCTCAAATTTATCAGCCTTACTTGCCCAACGAATACGCTGATTAAAAAAGTCTTTCCACGTTTGCATAGGAAGGGTATCCACAATAGACTGTTGTGAAAATAAATAATGGACCTGCTTCTTATATCGCGTGTATATTTTATGCATCAGCAGCATATCGTCGCCACTTGCAATGTTGTCAATTCCATTAAACCCATGCACCTCGTAAAACACTCTTTTATTGTAGGCAAGGTTTGCTCCATTGCACATGGTATGAAAACCGGCATGTACAGAAGCTGCTGTTATACCTTGTAAACTGATAAAATCAAGACACTGAAAAACAGAAACAAATGAACCTGTATTTATAAATTTAACCGGTGCTGCCACAAAAACAGAATTGTTTTGCTGAATAAAAGTTGAAAAGTTGAACAACCACTCTTTCGTTACAGCGCAATCAGCATCTGTTGTCACAATCCAATCTCCTTTTGCCTCTTGTATCGCCAACTCAAGTGCCTTCTTTTTGTAGCTGTTCAGTTGTTTTCCCTGCAATAATTGCTCAATCTGAAGTATGCGCAGGTTTTCATATTCGTTCTGCATCTGCTGCACCACACCAGCAGTATTATCAGTGGAGTAATCATCAGCAACAATCACTTCAAAAAGGTGAGGGGGATAACTTTGACTGAGTACAGATCGCAAGCATTTGCCTATCTGGTCTTCCTCATTTCGGGCAGGTATAATTACCGAAAAAAAGATAGATGGAACCGTTGCTTTTGTAGCCTCAAAAGGCTCTACTTTCAAAAACCATTTCCGGTAGCTTTCTATTAATACAAAATGTACAAAAAGTAATACCAGGATAATCGAAATAATAATTGTTGAAGCCATCAGTGGCAAAGAAAACAACAATTAGTCATTTATCAGTTCAGCTATTTTCCTGGCATTTACTTCAGATAGCAAATTGTGCCCGGCTTGCACAACTTCAACTGATGCAAACGCTTCAATTCCCTGTTTAAACCGCTCACCACCTTTATATGGAATTAGCCTGTCAAAAGCACCATACAGCATGCGCACTTTAATACCATGGTTTACTATTAAACGTCTCAGTTTACCGAGAGCCGGACTAAACTTCCTCATTGAAACCCAACGCCTGTATAGGCTCAGCCGGTGCTCCTCATTGTAGATGTAGTATCTTATCAACTCTGCTATGCTTCTATTAATAACCTTCCACTTTTCGCCCTTTTCAACTACCCATACTATCCAACCGGGGTGATAAATGGTATAGTGCAGCAACTTACTTCCAAACCATGTTTCACTTCCAAACCATCTCCAAAAATTAAACGACAATCCGTCTGGCGCCAAAAGCACCAGGCGATCTACCTGCTCCGATAAAAGTTGTGTCAAATGCAAGGCAATGCGGCCGCCCATGCTAAAACCAAGAAGGCTAAATTTCATATCATCCTTTTTGAGCCCACTTCTTATGTCGAGAATAAATTGCGCCAGGTATTTCGGCTTAAAAATAAGTTCGTCTTTCCATTCCGTCAGGCCATGAAAGGGAATATCGATGGCGATGATAGTATAAAGGCTGCCAAGCTTTCTTTCAAGAAATGAAAAAGTATGACTTTCCCTTCCATAGCCGTGAAAACAAAATAATAATTTGGCACCCACACCAAACTGCCTATAATGCACGTTGGAGTTTTTATGGGTGATGTAATGGCTCTGCATCTATAGAAGAAAAGTTTTTTATGCATGTTGCAAAAACAGTGCTATTGGATTGAAAATACGCAAGCGCCTTTCTTTTACGGGCATTATATTTTTTTGATGCAAGCCTTAGCTCCCTTATGCATCATTGTTGCGTCGCATTTCGTTCATCTTTTTGTAACAACGTGCAGCAGGCTCCGCTTCTATTCAACCATCAAAAAGCCTTTCGATAATAAATGTGAGCACATAAAATAATCACGCGCAACGAAAAAAGCCAGACCTGTTTTGGCGCAAAAACCGAAAGCCAGCCAATTCACCCTTATTACAATTTCCTATATGATCAGTAAAATTTTAGCTGCTGTTTTCTTTATTCTTTTCAATGGCAAAAGCCTCTAGCCTCTTTGTTAATAAATAATAATTTACTCCACGTTCCTCTTAAAAAAAGTCGTAGAAGTTGTTTGTATCCAATAAGAATAATTATTACATTTGGATAGTTGCATAACTAACTATATGCCAAACAACCAATTTAAAAGGGGCGAATTATACAGCTTTATGACGGGCATGGCATCAACGGCTGTGGCAAGAAGACTTCAAAAAAACTTTAAGCAGGCAGGTATTGAAATAACCATAGAGCAGTGGAGCGTCTTATATCATTTGTGGAAGCAGGATGGCCTAAGTCAGCAGGAATTGTGCAAGCAAAGCTTTAGAGATAAACCAAGCATTACCCGCCTTGTTGACAACCTTGAGAAACTGAAACTGGTAAAAAGAGTTCCTTCAAAAGCTGATCGTCGAATTAACCTGGTCTACCTAACAGAGGCCTCCCAAACATTGCAGCACGAAACAATGGCTGTGGCCAGCGAAACCCTGAATGAAGCTTTAAATGGAGTAAGCGCAAGTGATATTGAAATGTGTAAAGCAGTTTTACAAAAAGTATATGACAATTTAAAATAAGGTGGAAGGTAAAGGGTTTAAGGTGTAGGGCAAAGAAGCTGTACATACATACCTTTCAACCTAAACCTTCCACTATAAACCTCTACATATGGAAACCTTACAAAAAACAGCAGTTATTAAAGGAGCAGAATGGCTAATTAAGGAAACCTCCCCGGCTGATACTTTTATTCCTGAAGATTATAACGAAGAGCAGCAAATGGTTAAAGACATGTGCCGAGACTTTTTAGATACAGAGGTGATGCCGGCAATTGACAGGCTTGATGCAATGGAAGAAGGCCTTATGCCCTCTCTTTTGTCAAAAGCCGGAGAACAGGGATTGCTGAACGTGTCGATACCAGAAGAACTGGGAGGGCTTGGAAAGGAATTTATCACTTCTACGCTGGTAAGCGAAGGCCTCGGTGGTGGTTTTAGTTTTTCCGTCGCAGTTTCTGCGCACACTGGTATTGGTACGTTGCCAATTTTATATTTTGGTACCGAACAACAAAAGCAAAAATATGTGCCCAAACTTTCTTTGGGAGAATGGAAAGGTGCGTATGGGCTAACCGAACCAAATAGCGGAAGTGATGCATTGGGAGCTAAAACGACAGCGAGGCTAAGTGCAGACGGCCTGCATTATTTAATTAATGGTCAAAAGTGCTGGATCACCAATGGAGGTTTCGCTGATGTGTATACCATTTTTGCAAAAATTGATGGTGATAAATTTACTGCATTTATTATAGAAAGGGGTTTCGAAGGCTTTACCCAGGGAGCTGAGGAACATAAAATGGGCATAAAAGGTTCTTCTACTGTCCAACTGTTTTTCCAGGATTGCAAAGTACCCGTAGAAAACCTGTTGGGAGAAATTGGAAAGGGGCACATCATTGCTTTCAATATCTTAAACATTGGTCGGTTAAAACTTTGCGCGGCAACTTTAGGTGGTGCAAAAAGAGCATTGAATACTTCTCTTGAATACGCCATCACCCGTGAACAGTTCAAACAATCCATCAGCAATTTCGGAGCAATAAAGCATAAGCTTGCCGAAATGGTAATACAAACGTGGGCCTGTGAAAGCGCATTGTATCGAAGTGCAAAATGGATAGATGACAGGGAAGCTGAACTCGTTGAAAGTGGAAAACCTTTTAATGAAGCCCTGCTAGGTGCTGCCGAAGAATATGCCATTGAGTGTGCAATCATGAAAGTTCTGGGGAGTGAAGTGCTTGACTTCGTTGTAGATGAAGGCGTGCAAATACACGGTGGCAATGGTTACAGCGATGAATATGTAATCTCAAAAGCTTACCGCGACAGCCGCATTAATCGCATCTATGAAGGCACAAATGAAATTAACCGGCTATTGATTGTAGATATGTTGCTAAAACGCGCGATGAAAGGTCGACTCAATCTCATGGGCCCCGCCATGAGCGTGCAAAAAGAATTAATGGCAATTCCTGATTTTGGAAGTGGGGATGAGGAGGCGTTTTCAAAAGAGCTAAAATCTATTGCAAATTTTAAGAAGGCAATATTGATGACTGCCGGAGCAGCAGTGCAAAAGCTAATGATGAAACTTGAAAGCGAGCAGGAGATACTGATGAATGTGGCCGATATGATGATTGAAACCTTTACAGCAGAAAGTGCCTTGCTACGGGTAATGAAACTGGTAAAAACGAGAGGTGAGTCAGCAGTTCAATTTGAAAGGGACATGATGGGTGTTTATTTAAATGATGCGGCAGACAAAATAAATAAATATGGAAAAGATGCGATCAACGCATTTGCAGAAGGCGACGAACAAAGAATGATGCTGTTAGGAATGAAACGGTTTACAAAAATGCAACCGTACAATGCAAAAGATGCAAGAAGACGAATTGCAGAAAAACTAATAAAGGATGGAAGATATGTTTTATAAAAGAGTTAGCGGGATAAGGTAAAGTGGTATCGGGAAGTGTCTCTATAATATTTACTTAAGCGGCAAAATTATCAGCCGCTTTTTTTATTAGTCTCGTTAGTAGAACATTACTCATCACTGCTTCCCCTTCCAGGCCCTAAAACAGAGTAGGCAATGCCACAAAAAATTAATATTTAACCTTTTTTCGTCGCTAATAAGGCTATATTTAAAGATCGTTAAATCTGTAATCCACTATTATGCCTCAAATTACTCCGCTTATAGTATTAAATACCCTTATAAAGCACGAAACCCTAACCCTCGATGATCTTGCAAAAGAAGAAAACATAGGAATGACCTTACGTCCTGATGACCTTCAATCTGTGCTTGATGAATTAAACAACCGAGGGTTTGTAGATGTACTCAACGATGTTTTACCTGTTACCTATACCATAACTGATGATGGTATCACTGAAGGGTCAAGGTTGAGTGATAAATTTGAAGTGCAATAGTTAGAAGCTTATTCGCTACAATTAGTTAATTAATGTAAAGTTACTCCTGCAAAAAGGACGCTTCTGCTTTAATGCGTATTTAACCCTTCAGTTATATTGCATAGCAGGCGTCCGTTTTAGAACTTAGGCCAGTCATCGCCCGGCGAAGGCGTGTAAATGTTTGAATAAACAAAAGAGAAGTCAATAACTGCCGTTTCTATTTTGCCAGGTAATTAATAATCACCACCAACTCATTATTTCCGGTTTGTTTTAAATCATGCGAATTGCCGGGTCTTGTAAGAATGCCGTCTCCGGCTTTCACAGCAAAACTGTCATTATTCATTCTCATTATACCCGTGCCGCTTTCAATGTAGTAGATCTCATCGTCCTTCTGAAGATGGTAACCAATTGCTGCACCTTTCTTCAGAACCCGACGTCGAAAAGTAAGTTTAAGATTCGGAGCTGTAGCAAAGTAAGAATAGGCGGTTGACATACCTACGCCGTCGTGAGGAGGAGGTTGTTCTTTTGCAAGGTCTTTCGCATGTTCCAATATATATCCCTGCTGGTACTTGCGACCAAATACAAACGAAATCATGGAAATTGAAACAACAGCTACAAAGCCAAAGAAACGCTTTTTCATATGGGTAAGCATTAGGAGAAATATTATTTCAACCGGCCTTAAAACTAATTACAAGGTTCTTGCACCATCTTCAGCCATTTGCAACAAATAACAAAACGCAATATTATTTTACAAATGAACGCGATTGAACTTTATCGCCCTCCATTACCTTTAAGACGTAGAAGCCCGGCTGTAGATTCTCGATAGTAATGTTAAATTCATTGAGGCCTTGTGTTACTTTCCTTTTCTCCCTATATAATTCCCTGCCGGTGTTGGTGTACAACTGCATCAGGATATCGGAAGCATCATTTGCTGTATACATCACCCGTATAAGATTTCCTGCTGCAAGGGCATATGCCTTTAAAAACTTTTGACTCGAAATCTTTATCGCTCTTGTCTCCGAAAAAATGCACTGGTTGCCAACTTTGCACTGCTTAATGCGATAGTACAGGTTATTAGAAAGTGGCAAATTATTGTCAAAATAAGAATAAGACGCATTGTTATTAAAAGAAGAAGGTATGCTTGTAATCCTGCTAAAGTTCATACCGTCAGTTGATCTCTCTATCTCGTACGATGTACGGTCAATCATGCCCGTAGTACTCCAGCTTAATTCAATACCATTGTTCTTTTCTTCGGCATTCATTTTTATAAAGCGATCGGCTAACACAAAAGCTCCCAGGTTTTCTTTCCTGGCAATAACTATTGTAGTGCCGGCATCAAAAACAACGTTTTCTCCGGCAGCATCTGTTTGAGCAATGGTGTTACCTGAGGGGTGCTGAAACGAAATAAACATATACTTATAGTCAGGACTGAAAGTGATGCCTGTTGGTTCAGAACCACCGGGTGTATTGGCAAAAACTTTAATGGCTGGTGCAGCCGCAGTATGTGTAGGTGCAACCACCCAAATATGATTGTCTCCTCCATCCTGTAGCACCCAAAGGTTTCCTTCGCCATCAAAGGCAAGGTTATCAGGAGACTCAAACTTTGCAGGCAAAGAAGGTCCGGAGCCATCCACATCATAATCAGCGCTTTCAACAAATACTTCCAGGCTGTTCACCGTTGCCCCGGCATCATTAAGCCTGTAAACGCGGCCTGTAGTAGTCGAAGCAAAGTACAACTTGCCATCAGGCCCAATCTCCACATCTTCTATTCTTCTAAAATTATAAGCACTTGCGGCCACACTTGCCGCAACTACACTATTTCTTTCGGGTTTGGTATTGTTGGCAATTTGTTTCCATGTACCGGTACCGAGGGCTGCAGAACTTTCTAAAGCATATAAGGTACCTGCACTAAAATTGCCGGCAACTGTAGGAACGAACTTATAAAGAAAGCCATTATCTAAGTTGTCAGCTCCCCAATAAGCAACAGACTCGTCACTTTTAATGGCTACATTTTCATGGGCCTGCCTGCCCATCGCCCAAAGTTTATCAACACCACCTGTACCATCCTGGTTTATTACCGTGCGTGTAACCGGATCAATTTCTATAATCCATCCCAGGTCATCGTATCCATCTCCATTTCCATCGCCGTTAGGCATTATCTCTTCTCCTACCATAATGGTATTTCTTGGCGTTACAGTACCCGAACAAAACGCGCCGCTTATTCCTATATCTGCAACAGGCAGACTTACCTTACCGCTATTTGTTATGCTCCAAAGCCTGTTAGCAGTATTAAGAGCTATGGACAGCACATTCACCTCCGCCGGCAGTGTTTCATGGCTAACCGCTAAATAGCCAGTCGTACTACTTCCTGCTATTGGTACATAACCGGTAAAATCAGGGTTGCTACCAAAGTTGCCTCCGCTGGCAAGCGGAGTTCCGGAACGGATAATTCGTTGAAAAGTATGCGTACCCGGAATAACCAGGTTCTGCGTTTGTGCCGTAGGTGCAACAGAATTAAAAGTCGCAATAGACTGACTTAAGCCCGCAGGCATGTAAATACAAGTAGAAAAAGCAGCTACAGTAGATACCAATAGAACTGTCTTCATGGCACGGGTTTTAGTCTCGCTATTATGGAGTCGACTAAAATAAAACATTTATCCACGTTACTAACAAAGGCTTGATAACTATTTACCCTAACGTAAGTAATTAACATTTCCTTCTTCTAAGCTTCCTCGAATTTCTAAAATGTATGCATGTTTAGTAGCCCCGAAGAAATAAAAGGCAATTTTCTGTCCGGGCGTTTGAAGTACTGTTTTACGCTCGTACAACGAACAGGTGGAAAACCATATATGACCACGTAGGTAACAAAAGCGCATAGACTATGAGCAACAATGTTTCTACTATGCCTTTGTAGTAAAACTGCGCTTGTTCATTTTGCGTGGCTGTGGGCCTACCGCCGGGCACTCTTGTGTTGCACCCGTGTACCATTATTCATTGTATTCACCATGCCGGCCGTTACTACATTTCAACAAATTACTTTACTTTCTCATCTCCGGTTGTTTTCTGCTTCCGCCGGTACAGTGTATATACCGCTTGTAATAACCCTTAAAAGTTTTGCTTTTATTTACTACTTTCATCACCTGCTTCAAACTTTTTCCTACTTCAACCACCGGGATTCTATACACTGGCTGTAGCCAGTTTAAGCGAATTCATTCACCATATAAAAAAATTACAATGAAAAAGTTGCACCCTTTGTTTTACGTCTTCGTATGTTTTATGGCCATCTCGTGTAAGTTCAGTTTCCGCAACAACCATACAAGTGTAGCCTATAGCAATTCGGACAAGTTTTATACGATGAAGGCCAATTATGATGAACGTAAAACAAGGCTTGTAGACGAGTATTTGGATAAAGCAATAGAAAGTAGAAGCAACAAAATGTCTTTTGTAAATAACGATATCAACGGTACTGTTGCCCTTAACAATCGCGGTGAAATCCACATGCAAAAATCTCCGGGGGTACTCGAAATACAACTGGTCAAATCCGAAAACTCAGTAGAAGCTTACCGCATGGTGAAGTCTGTGTGCGAGGGAATAAAACCCATCCTTACAAGCAAATAATACCTCTGCAGCATTTCGCTTTTGCATAATCTCATAGCGGGTTCCAAAATACTCATGTATCACTCGGTTTCTCACTCCTCCCATTAAATGCCAGGGAGCTTCAGTTTCACTTTTTGTATCATCCGGCAGTTTTAGAAACAACCTCGCCAATAATTTTTTGAATGTTATAAAGGCAAGCTTCAACAACCATATAACTAGCACTGAAAGTTTCAAAGTATAACCCTTCTGTTATTCGGTTATACAATTTATGCGTTCAAGAGATCACGGATAAGCGAAGAGGGCTAATAATACCACAGTCCCTTTCATTTTCGTTGCTGTTCTTAAAAGAGGCACACGAAAGACGAGAATTTTGATGTACAGTAATTGTATAAGAAAGTTTTTGTACTAAGCAGGAGGAGTACTATTAAGCTTTTGTTGCGTCGCACACTTGTACCGGTGTTAACTCTATTCAGCAAATGAAGAACCGGTCGATTATCCTGCAGCTTTTCTAACGGTTTCGCAAACCTGGATTTACTTACAAATAACTATTGTTTTTTCTCACTACATCGCTGGTATAATTATTTTCCCTCCTGCTAAAAACGCGGATATGCCAGTCATTAAAGATTTTAAAGATTTCGCTCTTAAAGGCAATGTATTAGAGCTTGCAATAGGTATAGTTATAGGTGCTGCTTTTGCGTCTATTGTAACATCTGTAGTAGAAAATTTATTGATGCCTATCGTAGGAATTCTTACCGGCGGTATCGATCTTAAAGCGCTGTCCATTAAAGTAGGATCTGCCGAATTGAAGTACGGAATGTTTCTTCAGGCCTCTGTAACTTTTTTAATAATTGCTGCTTTTTTGTTCATAGTAGTTAAGTCTGCCAACAGGGCAAAACTTAAGACACCTATTGTACCTAAAGCTACCACTACAGAGATTTTGCTAACCCAAATAAACCAGGAACTGATCGAAATACGGAAAGAGCTACGTAATAGAAATTAGGTGTCGTGGGAGACAAAGTTGAAAGATATTTTTGAGGAACTGGCGTTCCATTTTCGTTGCTGTTCTTAAAAAGAGCCATACTAAGAAAGAGGATTTAGATGTACAGTAAGTTTATAAGAAATTTTTTGTACTAAGCAGTTGGGGTACTATCAAGCTTTGGTTGCGTCGCACACTTGTACTGGTGCTAATTCTATTGGGCGAAACCAGAACCTCTTATTGCAAGATCAGATTAAGGAACTCTCCATCTCAAAGGATTAATAGCTGTATGCACAACAGCAATAATATTTACTGTAAAAGAAACCTCATCAATAAAATAATGGACAGCATAAGGAAATGTAGGTAGCTGAGCAAATCTTACGTGTTTGTACCTGATGGCGTGAACCGGTGGACGTAATTTTAAAGCTTCAACTGTTAGCCTCAATTCCTCTTTAAACCTTACAGAAAGCTCCTCGTTATATTGTCTATACCATTTTCGTGCTTCATATGTATCCTTTTTTGCCGACGGGAGTATGCGAACAAAATGTTTCCTCATTTTGTATCTTCTCTGTCTAGTTCTGCAAAAAATGCGTCCGTATCCTCCATACTAGCTGGATTATCATGATACTCTTGTAAACGAAGATCCATCAACTGCTTTTGCCATTCGGGCAGTTCAATAGCCAACTCTTCAACTATTTTATTCCAGTCAGTTATTGATAAAAAAACACCAACCGGATTACCTGCATTATCGTAAGTATATTGAGGATTGACCGACATATTATTGTTTTTTCAAAGTTAGTTTTTTTTCCTCTTGCTGAATATTATGCGTGTCTGTATTCGTCTACCTCTTACCGTTTAAAATATCCCTGCAGAAAGAAGGTAGTGGAAAATTACCTGCGACAACGGAAGGCAATCCTCTTGTTGGTTTGTTAATGCTATTTGGCGAACATCAACTGCAACAGTTCTTACGATAGTTTTGACTTATGTCAGATGTACACGATAAGGCCACGAGAAGCTTTAACATGAGCCGCATAAAAGGCAAAGACACAAAGCCTGAAATGCTGGTCCGCAATAGCGATTTCCTTACCGTCTTCATTTAAAAATTTCCTGGGTAAACCCCATATTGTATTACCTGCATACATCACGGTCAGATTTGTCCATAGTTGTTTCTCAAAAGGATGAATAAAATTATTGTCGCATCTTTAGCTTAATGAAACGTAGCTTCTATTCTGACAACATCACTAACTTCATAAATTCTTCTACAGAGCACGTACTTGGTGTTCTCGCACAAAACAATGAGTTTTCTTTGGAGCTTACACAAAGAGAAACATGGATTAGACAAATTGCTCTATTAAAAGAAGTTTTGTTTCCTTATTGTGGTTCGTTATTCTTTGAATATTCTATTCCAAGAATGGGGAGAAGGATAGATGTAGTACTGCTTATACAGAATGTGATTTTTGTATTGGAATTTAAAGTAGGAGAAAAGGAATTTTTGTTAAGTGCATCGGATCAAGTGTTGGATTATGCCCTTGATTTAAAGAACTTTCACGAAACAAGTCAAAAACATTTAATAGCGCCTGTTTTAATTGCCACAGAAGCTAAAGATTTTATTCCCGTAATTTCTACAACTCCACATAACGACAATCTTTTATTTACAGTAAAAACCAACGCTACACTCTTAAATGAAACAATAAGGAACGTTTTACTTTTTGCAGATGGTGAAAACATAAATAGTGAAACATGGGAGGCCGGCAGATATTCTCCAACCCCTACAATTATAGAAGCAGCAATGGCATTATATAACGGGCATAATGTGGCAGAAATTTCAAGAAGTGATGCGGAAGCTTCCAACCTAACTGAAACAAGCTCAGCTATTCGAGAAATTATTTTCCAATCAAAAGAAAAAGGAGAAAAAGCTATTTGCTTTATAACCGGAGTTCCTGGTGCTGGGAAAACTTTAGTCGGTCTTGATATTGCTACGAAACATCTTAATAAAGATAATGACCTGACTAGCGTTTTTCTTTCTGGCAATGGGCCACTTGTGGCAATATTAAGAGAAGCACTAACTAGAGATAAGTATGGAAGAGAAAAAGAACAAGGCAGAAAAGTAAGGAAAGGTGAAATAATGAGTGAAGTAAAACTTTTCATCCAAAACGTACACAACTTTAGAGATGAAAGTTTAAAAGACGACCAGCCTCCTTTTGAACATGTAACCATTTTCGATGAAGCTCAACGAGCGTGGGATCATCAACAGACTGCAAATTTTATGTTGCGTAAAAAGAACATTCCCAATTTCGATATTTCAGAGCCTGAATTTTTAATTTCTTGTTTAGATAGACATAAGGATTGGGCTGTAATAGTGTGTCTTGTAGGTGGTGGACAAGAAATAAATACAGGAGAAGCAGGGATCAGTGAATGGATTGATTCACTAAACCGCTCCTTTCCTGAATGGCGTATTTATGTCTCCGATAAATTAACAGATAGTGAGTATGCGGCAGGGAAAGCTTTAGAAATTTTAGGGACACATAAATATGTTGTTAAAAATCCAGCTTTGCATTTATCCGTTTCTCTTCGTTCTTTCAGAGCAGAGCATTTATCACTCTTAATAAAGAATTTTTTAGATTTAAATATTGATGAAGCAAAGAAGAACTACCAAGAAATAAAAGATAAATATCCAATTGTACTTACAAGAGATGTAGCCACCGCAAAAAAATGGCTGAAAGAAAAAGCTCGTGGAACTGAACGCTATGGTATTGTTGTTTCCTCCCAAGCACAACGATTAAAACCACATGCTATTGATGTAAAATCTCCAATGGATCCCATTCATTGGTTTTTAGATGGCAAAGAAGATATTCGCTCATCCTATTATCTAGAAGACGTGGCTACAGAATTTCAGGTACAAGGTTTAGAACTTGATTGGGCTTGCGTAACATGGGATGGCGATTTTAGATACTCTAAAGACGGATGGAAATGTTTTTCTTTTGTTGGTACCAAATGGAATAACATTAATAAAGAAGAAAGGCGACTTTATTTGAAAAATGCGTATCGTGTTTTATTAACCAGAGCAAGGCAAGGTATGGTGATTGTTGTTCCCGAAGGATCTGTTGATGACCAAACTAGAGACGAAAAATATTACGATTGCACTTTCAACTATTTGCGGGAAATAGGTTTTGAAATTATGTAAGTGTGGTCTACTTGTCCACATACATTCACTGTGACTTAAAGTACACCAGAAAAAAGTTCTCTTCCGATTACTTTCGCAGCTATGTACAAGCCAACAGCTAAAGGATATTTTTCAGGATGTGGAGGTATGGAAATCGGATTAATGCAAGCTGGGGTTGATGTTATACAATCGCTTGATCTCGATTCTGAAGCAACCTCTTGCATGAAACTAAATAGCCATTATTTTTCTCACCCTGTGTTAAACGTTGACATAAAAGATAAAACGGTTTTAGAGCAACCAAGAACCGATATTATAGTCGGGACATATCCTTGCACAAAGTACTCAGCCATAGCAGATATACATGGCACACGAACTGGCGATGATTTATTCTTACATTTCTTTAGACATATAGCAATTGAGCAACCTGAAATGTACATAGTTGAAAACGTCCCACGGATGAAAAAATTCAAACTTGTTATGGAAGCAATGACGAAACTGCCGGATTATTATGTAAATGTTTTTTGTCCCGTTGACGCATCTAACTGGCTACCACAGAGAAGAAAACGCCTAATACTGATAGGAACTAGAAAGCCTTTTTCAATTGCACCACCAAAGGAAATAACTAATAAACCGAAGCTAAAAGATATATTGGAAAACAATCGTGAGGTCGAGATGCCCGAATATGTAATTAGCAGGATTAATGGAAAGTATAGAGATTTACCTATTATCGTTGATCCTGAACAACCGTTTGATATTGCTGTACAGATGGGTGAATGGGTTGGTAGGGAGGCATTAAATTATTTTAATTAAGTGTTTTATATTCATTTAACAAACGTGCCGCCTTCATTCTGCTTGATGCTAGCAGCAGTCTAAAGGTCGCATCATCTTCCATGAAACACCGCTGCCGCATCATTAGAAACCTCGGCGAACGACTAGGCAGATGCGTGCACGAAAAAATTTGACTGCCACGGGTGATTTTATTGGTTCAATATTTTACAAATATTCCAATTAGTTTAATTTTTGTTCTAAACTTGAATATATTTTCAACCTAGATGAATAAAACCTTCAAAGAATTTTATCAAAGCTTTAATTTAACTGAATTTCCTTTTAATACGTTCACTACAGAGCATGAAGTTTCAATCGCAAAAAAGATCTTCATTTCCCAAGGGGAATACGACCCAATCATAGATGCATTTAAAGCAGGAAGAAATGTGATAATCTTAGGTGAAAGAGGCAGTGGGAAAACCGCTATTTTAGAAGACTTTAAAAGACATTTACTTGATAAAAAGAGGCTTTTCACAATTATTCATGATTACAGTACTTTAAAAAATCCCCCAGCTTCAACTGAAATTTATAAAATTTTGATCTCCTTCTTTCTAGTAGAACTGTTCTCCAAAATAAGTAAAAGAAGCTACAAACTTTGCGTTTTAAATAAAGAGCAAAAAGTTCTTCTGTCATACCTATTGTCTGAGTTTTTACCAAACTATTCCAAAAATTTATTAAAAGATAAAATTTCCAATATTCAAATCCCTGTTTATACAAGAGCAGCTAATTGGCTTTACAACAAAGCAAGAGGACCACTTAACCTTACCGGCACTGTCGCAAAAAATATCGCTTATCAATATTTGATCAAGCATTATTCATTTCTGCCGACAATTGAAAATGAAAATCAAATACAGCAGTTTTTCCCAGAATTAAAGCTAAATGTGGACTCAGACTTTTTTACCCAAGACATATCCTTTAGGCTATTAAAAAAGGTGGGTGAGATTTCAAATAAGCTTGGATATCCCAAACCTGTTATTTTCCTTGATAGACTCGATGAAGACCAAAGGTTTGAAAATGATGCCGATATCATTTCTGATTTTATTTCACCATTTTTAACGGATGGAAATTTACTAAGCATTGAAGAATTTCAATTAGTCTTTTTCGTGTGGTCGACTCCCTTTCGTTTCATCGAGGACTTAGTTAGAACTCAAAAATACTATTGTCCATCTTTAAGATGGTCAAAATCAGATTTAGAGAAACTTTTAAATAAAAGATTAGAGGTGTATTCGGATTATCAGGTAACTGACTACAAAAAACTGTTTGCAAGTGACGTCAGCAATTTAAGTATCGATAGTATTTTTCAACTAGCAAACGCCAATCCTCGTGACCTCATCCATTTATTCAAAACACTATTCGAGGAACAGTACAATATTAACCCTTCCGTAACCTGTATATCCGAAGAAACAATAACAGCATCCCTGAATAAATTTGTAGTGAATTTTAATTACTATGAATACTATCCTCGGAAATCAAATGCGAGGGCAAACTCAATGGACATTTATTCATACTCAGCACATCTCTTAAAATTGGAAAACGAAGAGTTTACTAAAAATCAATTAAACGAGAGGGCTGGAACAGGAAGTTCCACAAATAATTACGTTGCCAGCATGGAAAAAATTGGTCTTATTGAAAATATCCGCCAGGATAGAGGCATTGCAATTTATAAAATCAAAGATGCTAAAATTGTTTACTCCCTTAAAAACAAACTTGAACTACGGAAAAAATAGTAAGAAAGGTTTACTGTTTCGTTTCGATTTTTCTTGGTTATCACAACAGTAGATCGCTTCGCTCCCCGTAACAACGAGAAGCAAAATCTTCAGTAAACGCAACCTCTACCTTCCAGTAAGAAAAAATAACGGCCTAAGCTCCAATGGTACTAAAGGCTAATCAACAAACCACAACGGAAACAGACTGAATAAAGACTATAAAAGTGACATAAGGTAAAATGAGGTAAAAAGCAGTGATATTACTCTAACAGCTTGCTTAGTTTCAGGGACCAAAAGCAAAACTCTTTCGTAAACTCATAAAAAGTGTGTTTGCAGATTTCGGGATCGGTTTCCTCCTAACTAAATAACAAAGCAATTAATAGCCGATTGAGTAACAAAAAAGTACAAGAATGCGACGCAACGTACGCCTAATAGAATTCCTCCCGATGGCTACCAAAAAAATCTTCCGTCTCTTTTAATCACAACACAAGCTTTCAATCAATTAATCCATCAAAACCAACTTTCCGTAAACTTACTTGCCTGTAATTTGTTCTGACTTCAACAGTAACGGCCGCAAGGCAAAATGTACACGTATGAGCACAGCAAAAACAATTACAATAGCAGGTAAAAGCAGCCATCCTTTAACCGTTAACCGCCTCGGTTATGGCACCATGCGCCTTACGGGCGAAGGAATTTACGGTGAGCCGCC
>NZ_JAOQAH010000058.1 GCF_025963695.1 Segetibacter sp.
ATTCCGCTGAAATAGGCTTCACTTGCCTGCATACCTGCATCTTTTGCCAGGTCTGATACACCTGATTTAATATGACCCTTTTCTGTGATAATGGGAGAACTGGCAATAGAAGAGGTAAACCCTCCAAAAGAGACAGCGGCTGCAAGGGAAGCGCCTTTTTTAAGAAAGTCGCGACGATTGTCTTTCATATGTACTTTATTTATTGCCCGATTGGTTTAGGTGATAAAATAGAAATTAAAATAATGTAGAACATGGTTTAAAGTTTTAAGAGGGAATATAAGTGCAGTTATGGGTTTGCACAAAGTGATGCTTAAGTGTAGATAGAAGTTTCATTTGAAAAAATAACTAAATTTTTCTATAACAGTTATATTTTTAATGATAGTTCTGCTTCTTTAGAAGAAACAAGGTAAATAGCATTATAAGCGTTGGTTAAGAAATAATACGAAGAACAATCACAAATAAATAAAATGTTAGAACAGTATGACTAAGCAATCTTATTATCTAAACGCCTTATTCTCACTTCTTTTTCTTTTTGTATCTGCGCTTCCGGCGATAGCATTGCCTGTTTCAGCCTTGCCGGGTGAGTTCGTTTTTAAAAGAGGTACAAACATTAGCCATTGGCTTTCTCAAAGCAATGCCCGTGGCAGTAACCGGGTAAACTATTTTACAGCAAAAGATGTAAAATACCTGGCAGACCTTGGATTTGATCATATCAGAATTCCTGTGGATGAAGAGCAACTTTGGAAAGAAAATGGTCAGCAGGATGAAGAAGGTTTTTCGTTATTGGAAAAAGCACTCGGTTGGTGTAAACAATATAACCTTGATGCAGTGGTCGATCTGCATATTCTAAGATCGCACCATTTTAATAACAAGGAAAAGCCCCTTTGGACGAAGCCCGAGGCGCAGGAACGCTTTTTTCAATGCTGGCGCGATTTATCTGCAACACTTAAAAAGTATCCTGTAGAAGACGTTGCTTACGAACTGATGAATGAACCGGTGGCTGATGATGCTGAAGATTGGAATAAACTGATTGAAAAAGCTGTGGTGGTAATTCGGCAGGCAGAGCCGACAAGGAAAATTGTAATTGGATCAAACCGTTGGCAAAGCCCTGATACTTTTGATAAATTACGTATTCCGGCCAACGACAAAAATATCATTTTGAGTTTTCATATGTACGAGCCTTTTCTCTTAACTCATCATACCGCTTCCTGGACGGGAATAAGAGATTATAAAGGACCGGTAAATTATCCTGGGATAATTGTAAAAGAAGAAGATATTAAAAGTCTGCCCGACAGTTTACAAAAAGAGATAAAGGGAAATAAGAATTTTTATAGCATTGAAACCATAAGGCAACATTTTGCAAAACCAATAGCTATCGCAAAAAAATATAATCTTCCATTGTACTGTGGCGAGTGGGGGTGTCTTACGACTGTTCCGGATGCAGCAAGATTTCAATGGTTTCGGGATGTGAAAACGGTTTTGGATGAAAATAATATTGGATGGGCAACATGGGAGTATAAAAGTGACTTTGGAATAATCAATAAACAACAACAGGAAGAAAAGGAATTAATACAGATTTTAGTGGGCAAATAACTAAAGACTCTCCTCTTGCAAAATTTCGTTACCTGTTACAAAAAATCTAAAATGAAAAAATGCCTGGCTTATTTATTAGCAGTGATCATATGTCTGTCTACTAACGCTTATACAGTCGGTGCGCAACAAACGTTAGATAGCCTATTGCCGGTAAGAGCTCTATGCATTGCTGCACCTACTTCTAAAAATTTAGACTCGTTTGTTACATTTATTAATAAGGAGTTGTCTGCTCAAAATGTAAATACACTTATTTTACGCATCGATTTTAACTACCAGTATAAGAGTCGTCCAGAGCTGGTTGGTACACCTGCCTTATCTTCATCAGAAGTAAAGAAAATAGTAAGAGCATGTGAAAAAAATAAAATTAATCTCATACCACAGGTTAATATGCTGGGGCATCAGTCCTGGGCCAACAAAGTAGGTAAGTTACTTGAAGTGTACCCTCAATTTGATGAAACACCGGCAGTACAAATGCCCGAGAAATATGTATGGCCTAACGCAGAAAATCTATATTGTAAAAGCTACTGTCCCCTGCATCCTGATGTTCATAAAGTGGTTTTTGATTTGATTGATGAGATTTGTACTGTTTTCGAGTCAAATGCTTTTCATGCAGGCATGGATGAGGTCTTTTATATAGGCGATGATAATTGTCCCAGGTGCAGCGGTAGAAATAAGGCTGAACTTTTTGCTGAAGAGGTGAGAACATTACGTAACCATCTTGCAGAAAATGGAAGGAAACTGTGGATCTGGGGAGACCGGTTAATTGATGGCAAAACAACCGGAATCGGGATTTGGGAAGCCAGTTTCAATAATACCCATCAAGCGATAGATCTAATTCCAAAAGATGTGGTGATTTGCGACTGGCATTACAATCGCCCCGATAAAACCCCTGTTTACTTTACAGCAAAAGGACTAAATGTAATTGCCTGCTCCTGGAATAAGCCTGAAGTTGCTGTTCAACAAGTAAACGATGCTATTGATTTCAGAAAGTATTCTACAGCAGAGATGAAGGAGCGTTACTTAGGAGTAATGGAAACCGTATGGTCTTCGGTTTCGTCATTTTTAAAAGGATACTACAGTAAACCCCAGGAACAACAAAGTGTTTCAGATGAAGATAAAAAGGTGCCGGATACATTTAAAGCAATGTTTGAGCAGGTAAATAAATCAGGCAGAAAAAAGTAAGAGATCACTTGTTTACTTGAGTAGACCCGTACCGCCACCCTTGTAAGGCTCCCAGCTTACAAGTATATTGCTGTTGGTTCGTTAACTGCCAGAACCATATATGGTAGTTTTAATATCAAAGCAGGGGGGCAATATTTTCTCTGCCAGCATTTGGCGACGTCTACCATAAATCCTAATTTACAACATCAGTCTAACTGTGCCGCAATCGCTGCACTTTAGTGTTTTTCTGCCATTATGAATAAGGAACTATTATCTCTCCATATATTATTTTTAATCGCATGCTCTGCTGTTGCACAGGCTCCGCAGCCGGCTTTATTCAAAGTCGTTCCAAATGGTGAAACCGGGATCAACTTTGCTAATATTTTAAAAGAAACACCTGGGTTAAATATTATCTCGTACGAATATTTTTACAACGGAGGGGGAGTTGGATTGGGAGATTTTAATAATGATGGATTAATTGACATTTATTTTTCGGGAAACATGCAACCGGGCCGGTTGTACCTGAACAAAGGAAACTGGAAATTTGAAGATATTACATCAAAAGCAGGTGTAGGTGGAAAGAAAGGATGGAAAACCGGGGTAAGCGTTGCAGATGTTAACGGTGACGGACTGCTGGATATTTATTTATGCTATTCTGGTCCTCTTGATAGGGACAAACGGACAAACGAACTGTATATAAACAACGGCGATCTTACCTTTTCAGAAAATGCAGCAAAGATGGGCGTTGCTGATTCGGGGTTTTCAACCCAGGCCGTATTTTTTGATTACGACCGCGACAATGACCTGGACTTATTTGTAGTCAATCATAACAATAAAAACCTGCGAAATTTTGATGCTTCCTTTGTGAAAAAAATGATTGACCCTGATGCCGGCGACCACCTTTACAGGAATGATAATAATATTTTTAAAGATGTTACCACCCTTGCCGGGATCATTTCAAATCCTCTTGGCTACGGTCTTGGCGTTTCTGTAACTGACATTAATAACGACGGATGGCCCGACCTGTATGTGACGAACGATTATGTAGAAGAAGATTACCTGTATATAAACAACCATGACGGTACTTTCTCGGAAAAATTAAAAGACCAGGTAGGGCACCTTTCAAGCTTCTCCATGGGCTGCGATGTTGCCGACATTAATAACGACGGATGGACCGACATTTTTACCCTTGATATGCTGCCGGAAGATAACAAGAGGCAGAAACTGCTTTACATGCCCGATAATTATGAGCTGTATGATAACCAGGTCAAGAATGGATTTCATCACCAGTTGATGAGAAATATGCTACAGCTAAACAACGGCAATGGCACTTTTAGCGAAGTAGGTCAGCTAAGTGGCGTGTTCTGTACCGACTGGAGTTGGGCATCCTTGCTCGCAGACTTCAATAATGATGGAAATAAAGATTTTTTTATTACAAACGGGTATGGCCGTGACATGACTAACAGAGATTTTGTAAAATTTTATGGGAATGAGCGTATGAAATATTTACGAGGCGAACCGAGTGATAACATGTTTAGGATGCTACAAAGCATTCCTGTTACTCCCGTTCATAATTACCTTTATTTAAACAACGGGAATCTTCAATTTTCTGATGTTTCATTGACCGCGGGGTTCGATAAACCTTCACTTTCAAATGGCGCTGCCTATGCAGATCTTGATAACGACGGAGATCTCGACCTGGTTGTTAACCACCTGAATGCTCAGGCAGAGCTATGTCGTAATATGCTTGTAGAAAATGGTAATGGTGGTAATTGGGTGCAGTTCAACATTAAGGGAAAAGGTCGTAATAGTTATGGTGTCGGTGCGGCAGTGTACGTGTATACCGGGCAAGGAACAATGAAAATAGAAAATTATCCTGTTCATGGCTTTCAGAGTTCGATGCAAATTCCAATCCATATTGGTCTTCCTTCTCCAAAAATAGATTCAGTAGTGGTGCGATGGACAGATGGTAAAAGAGAGTTGTTTAAGAATATAAAGGTTAATACAACCAATAATATCAGTTACCAAAACGAGTTGAGCGATGTCGTCCTTGAGGAGCACCTCAAAACTGTTTTTGCTCCATCATCTGTGTCTTTCCCCTATAAGCATATCTCGCCCGAAACAAATGATTTTAAGGCTCAACCATTGATGCCTGCCATGATTTCAGATTATGGTCCGCGAACTACTAAAGCAGATGTTAACAAAGATGGACTGGAAGATATCTTTATTTGCGGTACCCAGCTCCAGCCAGGTCAGCTATTATTGCAACAAATGGATGGAAACTTCATTGCAAACTCTCAACCCGGTTTTACAAAAGATCCTTTGACTGATGATACTGATGCAGTTTTTTTTGATGCGGATAATGACGGCGATCAGGACCTGTATGTAGTAAGCGGCGGGTATAATTTTAACCAGGGCGATGTTGAATTGCAGGATCGCCTGTACATCAATACGAACGGTCAATTTAATAGAAGTAATGCATCATTGCCCTCAGAACAACTGAGCGGTTCATGCGTAAGAGTAGCAGATATTGACAACGATGGGGATGTGGATATTTTTGTAGGAAGCAGGGTTGTACCGGGAAGATACCCCGAATCGCCGGAAAGTCTGCTGCTTATTAATAATGGAAAGGGAGAGTTTACAAATGCACCTTCAGCAATGAGGACGCCGTTAAATTCCCTGGGAATGGTAACGGATGCCGCCTGGGTAGATGTGGACAGCGATGGGAGAAAGGACTTGATTGTTTGCGGGGAATGGATGAAACTTTATTTATTATCGAATAAGAATGGAACACTGACCGATCTTTCTGATCAATATTTCCCTGATTTGCTGCAAGGCTGGTGGAACCGTCTTGAGCTTGCAGATATGGACGGTGATGGCGACCTTGATCTTATTGCCGGTAACTGGGGTTTAAACAGTCCAATTAAAGTGAGTAAGCCGGAACCTGCAATAATGTTTTATAATGATTTTGACAACAACGGCTCCATCGATCCATTGATTTGTTATTATATTCAAGGGAAGTCGTACCCAATGGCAAGCCGGGATGAAATGACAGATCAGATGTTTAGCTTGCGGCAGAAGTTCCCGACTTATGAATCGTATTCTGATGCAACAATAAGTGACATATTAACACCTGAACAGTTGAAATCAGCAAAGAAATTATCCGCTGACTATTTTGAAACTACCTATTTTGAAAACAACAAAGGGGTATTTGAAGCGAAGAAACTTCCATTACAAGCAAATTTCTTTCCTGTTTATGCAATAAGCACCGGTGATTTTGACCACGATGGAAAACAGGATATTATATTAGCTGGTAATATAGATCATGCAAGAATAAAAATTGGAAAGATAGATGCAGGTTACGGAGTATTATTAAAGGGAGACGGGAAAGGGCATTTCGAATATATTTCTCAATTAAAATCCGGGTTGTCAGTTAAGGGTTGTACAAGAGATCTTATTAAGGTAAGCGGCAGGAAAAATGATCGTGTAATTTTTACTGTCAATGAACAGGTCCCTGTAATTTATTCGTATTGAAGTGTTGAAATATGAAGAAGACAATCGTATTCGTTGTAGCTGTTATATGGGTGAATTGCGGATTTGGCCAGAGCCAGAATAAAATACGTTTCGGAACAAATGACTACGTAGTTGCATTGAAACATGCCACTGACGTAATGGTGAATGATGTTACATCGCCTGTGGCAGCTTCACGGTATTATGGATATATTAACCTCGCAGCTAATGAAACTATTGCCCGGTTTGACAACCAACACCCCAGTTTTGTGGGAATCGTCAAGGGGTTAAATAATATAACTGTTGATGATAAGCTTATTGAAAACAGCGATTCACAACTGGCTGTAATTTTTGCCTTATATAAAACCGCAACCCGGTTACTTCCTTCCGGATACCTCCTTAAGAAAAATGTCGACTCATTAAAACTTGTCGCAAAGAAAAGAAAGCTGACCTCAGACAAAATAAATGCAACAAATGAACTTGTTGATAAAGTAGTTGAACACGTCCTTAAATTTGCTCATGCTGATGGATTTGTTAAGCTTAGCGGACGAAGGAGATTTACTCCGAAAACGAGCGATGAATCCTGGCAACCTACTGCTCCTGGCTTTATTTCAGCTATAGAACCATATTGGAACACTCTGCGTCCCTTTATTCTCGACTCATGTTCGCAATTTGATCCCGATCCTCCAAATAAATATAGCGCTGATCCTAATTCAGGTTTTTATAGAGAGTTAAAAGAAGTATATGAACTGCGAAAAAAACTTACAAAGGAACAGGCAGCGATCGCAATGTTTTGGGATTGCAATCCATTTGCGCTGCAACAGGTTGGTCATCTGGAATTCGGAATAAAAAAGATATCTCCCGGAAGCCATTGGATTGGAATTACCGGCATTGCGTGTAAAAAGCAAAAATTAAGTTTATCAAGAACTGCGTACGCACACACGATGGTATCGATTGGAATGTCCGACGCCTTCATTTCTTGCTGGAACACAAAATACAAGTATAACAGGGTAAGGCCTGAAACAGCTATTAAAAAACTCCTTGACCGCAATTGGTCTCCTTTGCTTCAAACCCCTCCATTCCCTGAATATACATCTGGTCACAGTGTTATTTCCACAACTGCATCTGCTATTCTTACGCATTTATTTGGTGATCACTATTCTTACGTCGACAACACTGAAGAAGAATTTGGTTTGACATCAAGAAAATTCATTTCGTTCGCAGCGGCATCAAAAGAGGCAGCTGTTTCCAGGCTGTATGGCGGCATTCATTTTAGGGACGCAATTGAAAATGGTGTAAAAGAAGGCGAAAAAATTGGGAAGTATGTTATAAAAGCATGCCCTGTTAAATGATAGGAGCAATGAAAAGGTACTTTCCGGTTTAAAAAAAACGAGCAATGGTACAAAACAGGCGACTAATACTTATTAAAAAATACAGTATACTAAGACTTTTTTTTTCATCCACTCTCGCATTAGTAATTGCTTTTTTTTTAAAAGCCTGTTCACCAACTTCCGCAAAGGAAAAAAGTGTTCTGGTATGGGATAATAGTTTTCCTGTAATCGGTTCACAATCCTCACCACGAACGATAGACATAAACAAGGATGGAGTCCTTGATATCGTTATGGGCGCCGGGAAAAATGAATTTCAAAAAAGTGATATGGGTATTATTGCATTGGATGGTAAAACTGGCGCTCTCTTGTGGAAGCAGGAGGCGGCTGACCAGGTTTATGGTTCAGCTACCTTTAGTGATATAACCGGCGACAAAGTAAAAGATGTTTTTATAGGGGGACGCAGCCCCCAGTTTAAAGCTATTGATGGAAGTTCCGGTCGTTTATTGTGGGAGTATAAGTATGAACAGTACAAGAATCATCCAATAATGCGTTATGCACGCTTTAATTTTAATAATAGCGTTCTTGTTCCCGACCAGAATAATGATGGTATAGAAGACCTTCTTACTATAAACGGTGGGAATGCTTATGCACAGCCTTATTCTACAAAAGACCGTTTCCCTGGTGTATTAATGTTGCTTGATTCTAAAACAGGAAATTTGATTGCGGCAGATACAATGCCAGACGGGAAAGAGTCTTATATAACCCCGCTTTGTTTTACTAAGCCGGGAAGCGAAGGGCTCTTTATTGTTTTTGGAACAGGAGGAGAAACGATTGATGGAAATCTTTACATAGCAACAATTACACAACTTCTTGCTAAACAATTATCAGGATCTAAAGTAGTTGCAAGTGAAAAAGGACATGGTTTCATTGCACCCCCAACGCTGGCAGACATTACGGGGGATGGTTATCTTGATATAATTGCAATTTCCCATGGAAGCAAGGCAATAGCCATTGATGGAAAAGATGATCAGGTTCTATGGACAAAATCATTTCCTGGAACGGAGTGTAGTAATAGCTTCGCTGTGGGAAATTTTACCGATGATAACATTCCTGATTTTTTCACATTTATTAGCAAAGGACAATGGCCCAACAGTACAGGTACCAGGCAAATCATGCTTAACGGCATGAACGGCAACATTGAATATTCAGATTCTATTGGTTGTACAGGATTTTCGTCACCCGTAATTTATGATCTGGACGGCGATGGAAGAGATGAAGCAATAATGAGTGTAAATAATTTCGATTGTTCCGTGGGATTTGCTTCAAGGTCGCCAACGGTTATTGAAAACAGGTTAATAGCTATTGACTTTACTAAAGCCTCCGTCCAGATCCTTGATCAATCACCCGGATATAAAAATATTTTCTCCACTCCCTGGATTGGTGATTTAGACCACGATAATTACCTTGATATCATTTATTGTCAATACTATCATCATTCAGATCTGCTATCATTTTTAGGAATGAAAATCAAACGGGTTGATACATCGGTAAAGATTAAAAACGAGGTTCTTTGGGGATCCTATTTAGGATCAGAATCAAATGGCGTCTTTAGAAGGAAACATGAAAATAACTAATAGGCGACTAATGTTATAACCACCTTGTGGCTTGCGGAAAACATTGTCCTTGAGTTTAAAATACGCTATTTAAGAAAACTTACTTCCCAAGCCTATTTTCCCCGACCTTTTGAAGCGCACTTTTAATACCAACTTTTGCACTTCGGTGTGCATCGTTGCGTCGCAATCCTTTCGTCTGTATTACTTAAGGCAACAAAAAAAAGCCCCTGAGATTCAGAGGCTTTTACTTTATAGAAAGAAAGATTATTATTCCGGTCCACCAGCCCACCAAACCTTAGTTGTATAATCGTTTGTACTTGCGCCGGAAGTGAAATTAGGATTGCTTGTTGATTCAGCGTTAGGATACATCAACTTTTGCGGAATTTTTCCTCCAGTTACGTTCCCAGGGTAATTGTGCTCTACAAGTCTAGGAAAACTGGTCCTTCTCCACTCACTCCACGCTTCCCACCAATTCAGGAAATGGCTTGCCCACAATTGTGTACCAATCATTTCCAGGCCGTTTGCTGGGTTATAAGGGTATGTCGCTAGATAAGTAGTTACTTGTGCATCGGTAACTGCAAAAGAAGCATCGTAAATCGTATACATCTGCATCGACGCTTTTACTCCCTCGTTATAGTGTGCCATTGCCTGACCTGCGTTCAGGCCACCAATTCCCCGCTGCGCAGCTTCTGCCAAAAGAAACTTGACCTCGCCGTAATGCATCAGCATGTAAGGATCATTTAATTCCAATAGTCTTCGATTGATCCTTGAATAAGTTAAGTTTGGATCCAGAGTCAAATTTCCTTCCAAAGTCCTTAGTTGGGTTAGATCCACCCCGTTGGGCATGCCTTTCTGATTAACCGGTTCTGTTCCACCAGTAACAGGTGCGAAGTTAGTGATCCCAACAGTCGCAGTTGCTGACCAGTTACCAATTCCCATGCTCAAGATCATAAGCCTGGGATCATCATCAGCAGTGGACGAAACGTTTGCTCCTTTTAAGAAATCAACAAGTCTTTTGCTGAGAAAAACGGGTTCACCACCATCTCCAGGAATTATGGCACGGGAAATACCATTTTGGTTAGTCCATTGGCTGGGACCCTCTGCCATAGGAACAAAGGTATTGTCGGCGTTACTTTGAAATACTCCGCCTGCTACTGCTTTTGCTACATAGGTGTTGGCCATTGGAAGATCTACCTTTGAAACACGCATAGCCAGACGTAGCATCAGAGAATAACCCCATCTCTTCCATTGGGCAACATTGCCTTTGTAATAAATATCGGCTGCAGCAAAGTTAGCATCAGCGCCAGTGGTAAATGCTGCAGAAGCCTCATCCAGCTCTTTAAGTAAGTCTGTATAAATTGCCTTTTGTTTGTCGTATTTGGGGAAAAATACTTGTGTTACCTGGGCCTGCGCTCCTTCAAAATAAGGAATGCTGCCATAATAATCTGTAAGACGATGATAAAGAAATGCCCTTAAGATTCTCGCAGCTTGTTTCGTATTATTGTTTTCACCCTCAGCAAATCCTCCTGGCCCAGTTTGCCTTAAAATTTCCGTAAGATTTCTTATATCCCTATAATAGAAATTAAAGGGAGCATCATTTATATCCGGACTATGCTGGTATAGGTTTCCAGCATTGGAAATACCACCGACGGAGGAAAGCTGCTGAATAGCAGTTGAAAACATTCCAATGTTGGTTCGCCAATCAACGAAACGATTATCTCCCTGGGACCCCCCCGACGCAGCGCCAAGCTGCGACGTCGTTAACAAAAAGTTCACATCAATCGTAGTAGCAGCCTGCGGATTAATATTCAATTGCTGAAATCCTTCCTTATTACAACCGCTTAACGCTGCAACAGTTAAAGCGGTGCCGTAAATTATCTTTCTCAAATATTTCATTGTTAGTTCTTTTTTTTGTTAAAAGGTGGCACGCAGGTTTATGCCGTAGGTACGACTTGAAGGCATGCCGAAATAATCAAGACCTTGTCCGTTACCACTTGAATAGGCAGATTCAGGATCAATATTCGGTACATTTTTATAAAGAATAGCAAGGTTACGAGCCACTAAAGAAACCATCAAATTACGAATAGGTGTATTGTTAAATAATTTGGCAGGCAGACTGTAACCTAAAGTGATTTGCCGAAGCTTCACAAAAGAAGCGTCATAAACAAAGTTTTCGTGAGCTCTTATGCCGAGTTGGTTCCAGTAATTTCGTGCTTCTCCCGGAGTGAGTGTTTTTGTATACGGTTTAAGAGCACCACCAGCCGTACGATCTGCCACGAGGCCTGTGATGGTAAGGGGCGCTTCTCCGGCACGCCCTTGTAAGCTCTGCTTTGTAAAACCCGATTGTGTCATTCTTAGATTCGTACCGGAATAAATATCTCCACCTGACCTGAAGTCAATCAGAAAAGCGAGGTTCACACCTTTCCACGTGATGGAGTTGGTTAAACCGCCAGTGAAATCTGGAACACCGGTACCCAGAATCCGGGAAGTGGCATCCAGTTGCGGAGTACCGCTTGAATCATACACAAGTACACCTGACACTGGATCGCGCAGTTGCATAGGTCCCGTAATCATACCGTAAGGATAGCCTACTATGTGGGTGATACCGGACGTTTCTGTTCTTGCTACGTCAACCCCAAGCCGTTGCTGCCCCGCAGCCAGCTCTACAACCCGGCTTTTATTTTTCGCAAAATTCAAGGAAACATCCCAGGTAATAGCAGAAGAACGCACCGGCGTACCGGAAAGCAAAAATTCAACTCCTTTGTTAGTGATTTTACCAAGGTTTACAGATGTGGAACCAAAACCTGAGGATTGTGAGATACCTGCATCCAAAATATCGTTCGTTGTTTTTTGGTCATAGTAGGTTATATCTAACCCAAGCCTATTATTAAAAACCCGAAATTCGACTCCATATTCGAGCTCGGTTGATGTGAAAGGTATTAAGAATGGGTTCCGCAGGTTATTTCCGCCCGAAAAACCGCCCAGGGGTGCTCCCAAATGGTTGTTATTGAGACCATAGGTCACTACTGTTGAATAAGCACCTACCGATTCTGTATTTCCTACCTGTGCCCACGCTATTCTTGCCTTGCCGAAACTAAGCCAGGTTGGTAGATTTTTAATTGCATCGGTGAACACAAAACTTGCACCTACAGAAGGATAAAGTATACTATTTTTTTGTGGGTTTAGAGTTGAGAACCAGTCCTTTCTTGCTGTACCAGTAAGGAAGAGATAATTATTGTAGGATACCTCCGCTGATGCGAACAATGAATTAATTCCTCTTTTTCCATATCCATAACCAAAGTTCCTAATACGGCCGTTGTTAACAGCCGCCAAAAATGGTATACTGAAACCGGTTACATTTGCTGAAATAGACTCACTACTCTTACGCATCATGTTGCCACCAAAGAAGGCATTAACACGAAACCGTTCGGCTAAAGTTTTGTCGAAACCCAGCATATATTGAAGGTTTACCTCACGTACTGTCTGTTGCTGCTCCGAGATAGCTCCTCCACGGTTATGACCTGTGCCTTGTGGTGTTAGTTGGGTATTTTTTAAGGTCCATAAATCCATACCACCCTGGCCCTGTAAATAAAGGAAATCAGTGATGTTATACCGAATCTCACCGTTTGTTATTACCCGGTCGCGTGTGTCAAAGTTTTTGTATTGATAGGATGACCACCAGGGATTATTCTGAAAAATATTTCCTGACTGTTGATACTCCTCTCCCGGATTTTTCAAATCCCGAATTACGATGCCCATTTGTTGTTGCTCTGCAACTGCGGGAACAGCTCCCGCTTTATTCGGATCACCAATCATATCATTGATATTAACATCCGCAGGAACATAGTAAAGGGACAAATTTGCATTACCGGGAGCATCAGACAGTCGCGGTCTGTTTCTTGTGTTCTCATTTGAGTACAGCACTTTCGCGTTCAGCGTTATTTTTTTACCAATTCTTGAATTGGCAGTTAAGGTTGCATTAACTCTATCGAAACCAGAGTTTGGGAAAACTCCCTTACTTCGAAGATCGGAAAGTGAAAGCCTGAAACTCTGGGTTTCGCTTCCTCCAGTAAGTGCAATGGTATTAGTAAGCTGATGACCAAGTTGGTAGAAACGCTTCCAGTTGTCTCCTGCATCAGAATAAGGCCTTGTCTTACCATCGAACTGAACAGTGGGAGAACCGTCTAAGCGGGGGCCCCATGCTTGTTGGTTCCAATTATTGTTGAAAGCCTCCTGAATGTTTTCTGGCTTCTTAGCGACCTGGTTTACCAAACCCGGCATTCCGGGAGGGCTTACCATACCTCCTGAACCAAAGCTTCTCTGGAAGTCTGTTAGGTTCTGCACACTTTCCATTACATAGTTTGAATTAAACTCCACACCAAGACCTCTGCGTCCTGATCCTTTTTTAGTTGTAATTAGAATAACTCCATTAGCAGCCCTCGATCCATAAAGTGCAGCAGCACTTGCTCCTTTTAGCACCGTCATCGACGCGATGTCGTCAGGGTTAATACTGTTCATAGCATCTCCCTGGTCAGCGCCACCCCACATACCCGCCTGTCCGCCCGCAGTGTTATCAATGGGAACGCCATCAACAACATAAAGCGGTTGGTTTGTTGTAGAACCAAGGGTTTTTGCACCACGAATCACAACCCGGGAAGATCCGCCGGGGCCAGAAGCAACCTTAGTTACGTTAACGCCTGCTACCCTTCCTGCAAGAGCATTGGCCGTGCTGATCTCACGGGCTTGAGTGAGATTCTCACCACCAACCGTAGTAGCTGAATATTGGAGAGATTTTCGGCTTCTTTCAACACCAAGTGCCGTTACAACCACTTCATTTAAAGCTACTGAACTGGGCGAAAGAGTTACATTTACTTCCGGCCCGTTTACCACCTGATTTGTAGTCCCAAAGCCAACAGAGCTAAATACGAGAGTAGCCCCTTGTCTTGCATTGACGGTGAAAGAACCGTTTTCGCCAGTAGAAGTGGCCTGTGTTGTACCTCTTACTGTTACGGTTGCACCCGCAACAGGAGTTCCCTTTTCATCTGTCACCCTTCCTCTAACACTGATGCTCTGCGCGAAGCTTACAGAAGCTGTTAATAGAAGGAGAAGGGTAAACAGTTTGTTAAGTAATCGTTTTCTCATAATTTTCAGTTGGTTTTTTTTACACCTTTACAAAATGTTGTTAAATTAATAAAAAATCTGATTATTATATATTTTTCAACTTCTATTCACGGAAACCGTAGTTTTTTTCCTCTTATTTAAAATTTAAATAAGAGGTAATATTCAAAATTTAACAAGAGCGGTATTACATAGGAGCCTAAAAGAGATGGTTGGTTACTTGATAAAAGAGCTGATCTTTCCCTGCTCGATCCGCTCGTTTTAGATCGTGCGCAATTTTATTATCTAGAACAGTTTTTGTCATTCAGGCCCTAATTTTAGTTTCTGGTCGAAAAGTGGTTGTCCGTTGTAAATGCGGACCGCTCCTTTTAGCCCAACTAATTGCCGATTAATAAGGCTGGAAAAATTCGAGTTCAAAAGCTGAAGACGATAAGAAATTATTATCTTAAACCTTTCAAAGCTAATTTTTCACAATAAACAAAGCTTGCCGTTTATGACGCG
>NZ_JAOQAH010000059.1 GCF_025963695.1 Segetibacter sp.
AAGAGTGGTTACCTGCGCTATTTGGTATTTCCAGTATTTCTGCAGTGCGAAAAGTTTTTAAATCAATACGCGCAAGACGAGGCGTGTTGTTGCCATTTGCAAAAGTCCACCGTCCATCTATTTCGCCGTTTGTCTGCGATGCTTCAATATGGTGCAAATCGTCCCATGGTATAAAACCATGTGAAGTGTTAAGCATTCCTTTTGTTTCTTCGCTGTACCCATATCCTTCCTGGGGGTCTTGCGAAAACACAGGTATAACTCTCAGCAAGCGGCCAGACGGCAAGCCATACACGCTCATTTGCCCACTAAATCCTCCGGAAACAAAGTTGTAGAACTCGTCATACTTGCCTGGGGCTACGTACGCTTTTTGTGCAGCATCAGAGCTAACTGCGTTTCCGGCATTTTTTGGTTTGCAGGCGTTTATGCTTACCATTAGGCAAACTGCTGCCGCAACCGAAAAACCGGTTTTATATTTTTTCATTGTAGTATGTTTAAGCGATTATTTTAGTTTCTTCCTTATGTCGTGATAGCTTTTTTTGAACCACGCATTTGAATTTTAATAAAGCAGTTGTTGCGTCGCACTCTTGTACTGAATAACTTTACTGTACACGAGAATTATCATTCCTGTCACTGCGATATTCTTAATTAAGAACGTTATTTTATTTAACTCCGTCGTTCTTGCGCATGTATTCATAAATGCCTCTTGCTGCTTCATCATTAATATTCTGGTTAGGCATACGAACGAGGCAAAGTTCTAATTGCACCTGCACTTTAGGGTCTTTGTCAATCATCTCATCTGTATTGGTTGCAAAGTTCATGATCCATTCAGGCTTGTGTCTTTTGGTCACATCTTTCCAACCTGGTCCAACCAATTTCTCATCATTGAGCTTGTGGCATCCGGAACATTTTAAATTATAAACTTTTTCACCGGTTGTTACCATTGCAGGGTCAAGTTTATCGGCAACTTCAACATTTGTAAATCTTCCTGAGCCTCTTTCAGGGTCGTAGACAGGATTTTCTTTCCCGGCATCAGAACTTTGACTAGTGTTTCCTACCTGGCTTTCCGCCGCAGGCTTTTGTTCGCCGCCTCCACAGGAATAAATAAGGAAAGTGGCGGCAAATGCACATAAGACAAGCAATTTTTTCATGAGTAGAAGATTTATCAGTTTAATTTAATTACAGTTCTGTAATGCAAGGTTCGCATGAAAACAACCTTAATTATATGATATAAATCATACTTCTAAGTCTTTGTGGTCATGTTTTCAATTATTCTTCAATAAACCCTCTAAATAAATTCGTGAGTTACCCAAAGCGTTTTTGGGAAAAGAGATGGTAAAATATTCGTTGCTACCATGCATCCATTCTACATATCAGCAGTAGCACATTAACTTCTGCGGGATGGGATACATATCGGGATGTAATGCGAAAGAGAAGTAAAGTACGGATGTTACGATCATCGTGAAACAACCTGATTGCAGAACAAACCAGGTGTACTAATAGGATTCTTTAATAAGGCAGATGCCTCAATTTGTTTTCATCTAAAATAATCACTTTACCAGTTTGAATCTCAATTAGCTTTTCATCCTTAAAATCACCTAACGTTCTTATAAGTGATTCCGTTGCAATACCAATTGACTGCGCCATATTCTCCCTTGATAAGTTTAGGACAGGCGTTAATTCCTCTTGTATTTTATACTTGTCGTATAGTTGAATGAGGCCGTAAGCTACTTTCTTACGTAAGGAACCATAAGCCAGGTTCAGCAGGTTTTCTTCTTTTTCAACAACGTTTTTGGTTATTATTTTTATAAAGCTTTGTGCTATTTGCATATCGTTAGATACCAGTTGCATAAAATCTTCCCGAGGTATCAACATCAATTCCGTTTCTTCTAATACCACCGCTTCTTCTTTATAGTTTACGTCTTCCAAAATAGCCGTGTATCCAAAAAAGTCTCCGGTACTGTAAATGCTTGTAATAAACTCCTTACCCTCATCATTCGCTTTAGAAGCTTTTACTTTACCCTTTATTACATGGTATACCACCCGCGGCCGCTGACCTTCTTTGTAAAGAATGTGCTTTTTATTATAGGTGTACGTATCCCTTTCCACAGATGTCAACTCAACCTTTCCTGTCTTTTGTGCAGTTGCTATAAAATCTCTTATCCCGTCAATACCGGCATATTGTTGTTTTAGTAAATCTATTTTTTTTAACCTTACTTCAATGGCATTTAATAACTCAATACCATCGTATGGCTTTGTTATATAGTCATCAGCTCCCATTTCCATACCTCGTCTAAAATCCCCTTTTTCTGATTTGGCAGTTAAGAATATAAATGGAATAGCAGCGGTTTCTTTATGCTTACTCAACGAATGATAGACGCCATATCCATCCAAAACAGGCATCATAATGTCACAAATAATTAAATCGGGCAATTCTCTCAAAGCAAGTTCAACCCCCGTTTTCCCGTTTTCTGCTGTTATGGCTATGTAATTTGACAACTCTATTATCTCTGCAGTATTCTCTCTTACCTCTGTGTTATCTTCTATTACTAATATCTTTTTCATATGTCTATTTGGTCAGCATGAGTGGGTTGAGGAATGTAAACAGTTATCGTAGAACCTTCATTAAGTTTACTAAGCATTTCGATTCTTCCATTCATTAGTTCAAGGTATTTGCTAACTATATGCAGTCCCAGCCCCGTACCCTGAATATTGACGGCATTCTTTGCCCGAAAGAAGCGTTCAAACAAATGTTGCTGGTCTTCTTCAGAAATGCCAATGCCATTATCTTCAACAGTGATAACAAAGTTGTTGTCCTCTACAAAAGAGTTTACTTTAATAATGCCGTTTTCAGGTGAAAATTTAATGGCATTTGAAACTAGGTTTGTCAAAATATTGGTGACTAAATTAGTATCCATACAAACGATGGTAGCAACCGAGTTTTTATAAATGATCTGCTGGCCGTTTCTCAATAAACCGTCCAGCTCCTGCATTAAATTTTTGAACAGAATATCAATAGTGGTCCGTGTAACCAGCTTAACGTTTGTTTGCACGTGCCCCTCCTCCAGCCTGCCAAGTGAAAGAAAATCTTCCAGTATCCCTTTCATTCCACCAACGGCTCCTTTAATTCTTTGCACGTGTTTATCAATCTTCGGGTTGGGGTTAATTTCGTTGTATTTATCCAGAAGATAAGCCGATGTAAGAATGGTACTTAAAGGCGTCCTGAATTCATGTGACGACATAGTAACAAACCTCGATTTCAATTCGCTTAATTCTTTCTCAACTTCAAAAGCTTCACTTAACTCTTGCTTCGATTTTTCAAGCTCGGCTAAAGCTTCCCGAAGCATTTTTGTACGGTCGCTGATTTTTTGTTCCAGCTCACTGTTCATGCTTTTAATTTCTATTGTACCACTTTCTAACTCCTGCTTTTGTTGCAGAACTACTGCTTCATGTTTTTTTCTTACGGTTATATCAACAACAAAAGCAATCACAAAAGTGTGGTCGCTAATAGTATAATGGCTAAGGCTTACTTCTACCGGAAAAGTACTTCCATCTTTTTTCCTCGCAAACAAGTCTCTTCCGTGACCCATCACCCTCACTTCGGGTTTGTGATAATAATCTTCCCTGTATTGATGGTGCTTCACATGAACAGAAGGGGGTATCAGTAATTCAACAGTTTTTCCCAACACTTCCTCTTTGGTAAATTCAAACTGTTTTTCTGCAAATTTGTTGAAGTTGATGATCTTTCCCTCATCGTTTGTTACAACAATACCAATGGTAGCATAGTTAAAAAGAGCCTCGAATTGTTCAACATTACTTATCTGCTTTTCGCTATACATGTTTATTATTTATAAAGAGCCGGGCAGGCTATGCGAACTTTAATTATGCAAAGGAAGTTCATAAAGCGAAGTAAGTTTAATTAATTAGTGTGAAGAGGAACACGGATAACACGGATACGAAGCATTTTTTCAGATACTTGTTGCAAAAACATATAAACAATCAGCTTTACCTGTCTAATCCGTGCCGTCTGTGTTCCATTACCTCAATAGTATTTTCATTTTGGTAGCTGGCAGAACCGCAATGTGCATCCACTGTTGCCACGCTCGGTTCAAAAATAGCTTTCCATAGCAGCTTTCCATAGCAGCTTTTAATAAACGCGATGTAAAGTTTCGGCATCATACGAGTCTTCAACAAGCGCTGTTTCAACTGCCTTTTTAAATGGAAGTACCAGCAAAGGCACGCTGGTGTGAAAAACCAAGTCTTTTGTAACGCTCTTCGTAAAAACTCTTTCAAACAAAGTGTGCTCGTGCGGTATAACTGCCACCAGGTCTACTGCATGTTGTTTTACAAAAGCATCCATGGCTTTTGCCACATTTTCTGCCTTGGAAAATTCAAACGAAGGGTGCAGGCTCGTCAAAAACCAGATGGACTTTTCGGGTGTCTCCATCCTTTCTACCGCCTCGTCCATAGATCTTTTTATTACTCTTACTACGTACAACTTAGCGTTAAAAGTTGATACAACTTTTTGCAGCGGTTGCAAAATATGAACGTCGGTATCATCGGTAATGTCGCTTGCAAGTGCAATGGTTTTCGGAGGCGCAAAAACAGCATCCGCAGGAACAACAATTAACGGAATTCGAGATATTTTACATAAATCGGTAACAGTGCTACCAAAGTATTTTCTTATTTCCTTTCCACTTTTCTTCATTCCAATAACAATATAAGACGCATCATTTGCCATGGCAGCAGCAAGAATTGAGCTAGTAACCGGGCCATTCGTGCATTCCGTTTCTAATGAAACCGTTCGGTTTGGATCAATCGTTTCTGATTCATTAAGCAATTTTTTGTAAGCGTTTCGGTGCAGTTCTGTAGGCGTAATTGATAGTGAACTATCAGGCAGGGCAGGCTGTGCCTGGTAAGCAGTAAACAAAATTACCTTAGCCTGCATTTGCCTTGCAAGTTCGAAACCATACTTTGTTGCATTGTATGCGGCAGAAGAAAAATCGGTGGCTATGAGGATAGTTTGCATGTAGCTTTTTTTCAAAAGTATATTTTAGCTGTTGTGCCTTTTATGTCTTAAAGCACGTTAAAACATGATTGTAATCAGGTTTTGTAGCCCGCCACAGCGGTAAAGCTTTGTAAACCAAAAATTGTATCTGATTCTATAATTACGTATTCAATAAATGTTCTTTGTTCTACTCTTAAATGGGAAAGACTATTGTTGGAAAAAAAGTGCCCAAAAAAAGGAGCCGGTAGGGCGTTTGACTGATGGCGTCATTGTAACTGTTTAATAATTCATCATGGCAAAGAAAACATTAAGAGAACTTGTAGATCAAAAATTAAAAGATGCAGATGTACTGGTTGCAAACCGGTGTTATGTGCTTCTATTTATATAGTCGGTTATGCCCTTTAATTAACTCTTAAGATTGTAAAGAATCTAAATTTTGTACAAGGGTTCCCTGAAGATAAATTTGAATTTAGAGCGTATCAAGACAGTTTGAAGAGCCTGCAATTTTTAGCAGGCGCGATAACGCTAATTAAAGACATTAGAGATCATGATTTAAATAATAAATCAGAATTGATGGTAAGGACTGCAAAATAAGAGATAAGGATAGCTATGGAAATGATCGCCCTTCAGAAAGGGATAAAAAGCATTAGTGTACAGAAAAGGCTGCGGGTGTCGCCACATTTTACACTGCCCCTAACCAGCAATTAGTCGCATTTGCTAGTTAGGGGCAGTGTAAACCTTAGGTGGTTTGAATAAATTTTAACGGTAGCGGAAACGCTGCAAGGCAAATGGAATAGATTTAAAAAGTATCTATGGATATACAAAAACTCCTATTAACTAATTCATCCCATTACTTTACCTCCCTCAACATCAACTTAAAACTAACTTTAAAATCATCCTTTATCCTTACAAGACCTGCTAATTTGCGTGGGGGCTTCAGGTTAAAATCAGAAAAGCTGAAATTCTTTTCACCGTTTAATTGAACCAGGTCACTATCTGTCTTCGAAAAAGAATAGTTGATTTCAATTTCTTTTGTAACACCTGCCACCTCAACTTCTACGAGACCTTTTATTAATTCAGATTTTTCCTTTAGCTCTGGCATAGATTCAATTTTTAGAAAACGAATTACCATTTCAGAATGTTTATCTGCTTTCAGGGTTTTTCGAAAGTCACTCGTGATTAAAGAGCGGTGACAATTGAATTGAATTATTTCAAGCGTCAATGATCCTGATAATGTTACCGGTTGTGATATTGAATAACTGCCTGTAATAATATTATCCTTGCGGTTGTATCCTTCAATATCGCAACTAAAGCTGTTAACATTAGACTTGCCATCTATGCGGAGTGTACTGCTTTTTTCAATAATCCATTTTACCGGCTTTTCGGAACTAGGTATTGCAAAAGATGATT
Organism: Segetibacter sp.; assembly: GCF_025963695.1. Taxonomy (GTDB): domain Bacteria; phylum Bacteroidota; class Bacteroidia; order Chitinophagales; family Chitinophagaceae; genus Segetibacter. The sequence continues at coordinate 6,416 of NZ_JAOQAH010000059.1, forward strand.
GAGGATTGATAGTGGGCAGCGCTGTAAAAAATAAGGCGACCGACATAAATAAATTGAGTAACATTTTTTTTTCTTTAAGAACTTTTAATTGAAAAAAAAATGGGTCAATCTGGTCGACCCATTTTTCTTCATGCAGTTTTACTGCTTTTTAGTGTACGGATTAAAACCCTACCACAGCTTCAATAACATATCCATTAAACTTGCCACCGTTACGATAATCTGTTGTAGGAAAATTGTTGTATTTCTGAACTACATATTCTGCTTTCATCAATACATTCCTTGTTACAAACCAACCACCGGCAAGAGCGAAACGGTTAACTTTTACGTCGTTTGTGATACCTGCTAATTGTGCTTTAACGGTGTTGTAACGCAAGCCTGCAAAAAGGTTTTCAGCATTTCCAAAACGGTAAACCACATCACCAGCTAACTGGCTTGCTGTTCTGTCAGCAGTTTCAGTTTTTGTTCTTCCTTTAGATGTTTCATAAGTACCAAACAATTCAAGACCTGAAACTTTCAAAAATCCGTTCAACATTACAGCGTCTATTTTTTTACTAAATCCAGGGTTTAAACGACCTGAGAAAGCAATAACTGTTGATGCATTAACTGCACCGTCTGTAGCTTTCCATTTTTCAACCACATTTTGATAGTTGGAACCACTTCTGTCACCACTATACATAGTTAAACCACTGCCTGCATTGCTTGAGTTGTGATAGTAACTACCTGAAACACGAACTCTGATGTTAGCTGCCAACTGCTTATCTATTCCACCTTTTACATAAATAGAAGGTGCTCTTTTTGTATTCTCATCCACTACTTTTGGAACACCGTTAACCATAATTGTTCCCTGTGCTGCTGAGTCTATATTTCCTTTAATCATACCATTGGTAACACCTAACATTCCAAACAAACCATTTTTTTGCAGGTAAACTTCACCACCAATTTCTGTAGAGAATGCATCCATTATGTAGCTTTCCATAAATGGATTGTAGATTGTCTGTCCTGCATCTGATCTGCGAAAGTGCGCATCACCATAATTAATTTCCATGTGACCCACTCTGATAGTAGCAACGTCCATCAGGTCTTTCCAGAATTTGCCTTTAAAAGGAAGTTTATCAAATTGTATGTATCCACCTTTTACCCAAGCTTCATTGTGGTGACGGGTTGATAGATATGTGGTTACATTCAACCTTATTCCGTCTGCAAGCTGTATATCTGTAAACAAATTAGCCTGGGCTGTCATAAAGCCCGGAGTTATTGGATACAATTTGTTACTTGTTTGGTTATTAAATGCAGTGTTTTCATGTTTAAGATTCTGAAACTGCTGTGTAAAGCCTGCACCAAACCTAATACGGGGTCCTTCGAAGGGGATGGTGTCTGCAATCTTATTTGTTTCAAAAACGTTGATACCTCTTTGGTCATAGGGTCTCCAGTAAGAAGGCCTTAAGTAATGTTCTTTATCACTTTGTGCAGATGTTACGATTGGAAGTACTCCTGTAAGAAGGATCGATAAAAATGTGGTGTACTTAAAAAAATGCTTTTTCATGTTACTTTATTTTAGTTAGTTTTTCGTCAGGATTTATTTAATGAATTTGATGGTATAAGAAATGGTAATGTCGTTTCCGGTCTTGATTGTTCCCAACATAACAGTAGGGGGTTTAACCTTGTAATCAGTCATTTTCATTTTTTTAGAACCTTTGACTGTAAAGCTTCTGTTAGCGGCGTCATACTTGCCTGTGCCCGTAATTTCAGTGTTGTTGGTGGTGCCTGCTATAGTTAATTTCCCTTCGCATTTTACCTCGTAATTGTCCCGGGTCAAGGGAGTGATTTTGGCTGATGTAAGTATAAAAGTTATGTTGGGGTTAGCATCTGTTTTCAGGGCTTTATAAGTATTTTTATCCATTGCCTTATGCCCGCTTTTCAGACTTGTTGCAGCAATGGTGAAGCTCATTGCGGATAGAGCAGTCACCTTGTCGTTTGAATTAACTACAAACACCGCATCACCTGTACCCTTGTCCGATTTTTCTGTCCAATCGTGTAAGGAGGATGTTCCTGCTAGTTCTATATTTACACTTTCTGATTGAAATTTTGATTGACTTCTACCCTGTGTTGCAACAAGTAAACTCGTTATAAGTAGAGAAAAAATGCCGGTTAGTTTAATTGACGATGCTTTCATAATGATTCTTTAAATTTTATTTGCAATGGGCTTTTAATAGCCTTTCATTTACTCCACAAAACTATCTTTCGAAGCAAATGAAACTCATGATGAGCGTGAAGCAGAACAATGATTGTGATCATGTTATTTAAAAGGACCTGTTACAAAAAAATATAAAAGGATCAGGAAGTTTTGTTATTGCAATTTTTGGAGAAATGTAATAGTGTTATCAATTTTAATTACGATTGTTTAGTAAGTATTAATGAAGAAACTCTCGCACTACTTTAAAAAAAAATACTACTATCCCTTTCTCAGCATTGTAACTATTTCTTTTAATCGTCCATCTCTTGTAAGTGATATTATAACTTATCCAACCACATCAATAATACTATCTTGCATCGATTCGAAGTACAGCAATTATGCTCCGTTTAAGTCTTTTTTTATATGCGAAGTAGTGAGTTTACAAGGAATAGCAAAACTTTCCTGCTAAACAAGCAAACCTTTTACAGCTCACTAAAAAAGAAAAACATGCTGTTTTCTTTAATAAGCTAAACATAGCTGAGTATGAATCTAATAACCCTTGGGCTACGTGTGTCCAGATAAAAAATCAAATTATGAATAGCAATATTGACAACAACGGACCGGTAATTATAATAGAGGATGATTTAGATGACCAGGAGTTATTTGCGGAAATATTCAAAAAATTGGAGTTTACAAACGAGCTGGTCTTTTTTGGAGATGGACAAGAGGCGCTAGATTTTTTGAACCAAACAGACAAACCTCCTTTTATCATAATTTCTGACGTCAATTTACCTAAGTTGGATGGTTTTGAATTGCGAAAAAAAATAAAGGAAGATGCTAAACTCGAAGTTAAATGCATCCCTTACCTGTTCTTTTCTACTGCTTTAAATCAAAAATCTGTAATTGACGCTTACAGTGCCTCTGCACAGGGTTTTTTTGTAAAAGGAAATTCTATGGCCGAATTAGAGAAAACAATAAAAGTGATAATGGAATATTGGAAAAGATGTGCTTCTCCTAACAATTTCGCTTAACCTGGTGTATCCGTACTGTTCTTATTTGGCCTTAACCAGATGCTAATGAACACGTTTTTAGTTCGTTTTTAACCATCCCATTAAAACTCTACGTTCATAAGATAGAAGCATCGCACCTTGTATTATAATATTTGCAATCGTCCCAAATTTTGCATTATGCCAATAAATGATAATTAGTAGTTGAGAAAGCACTACGGCAACTATGTGCCACATCACCACTAGTCCTCCTTAATCAAAAGGGCTACTGCAGTTACTAGAAACAGCAAGCACGTTATCAGCCACAAGATGCCCGCTCCTTTCGCTAATCCTTTAGTAAGAGGTGCCAGGGTTTTGCCTGTTAATCCGTTTACCTGTGCAAGCTTTAATTCTTTCGCCCAGCCATTGAATGAACAAGCCCGTGAATGAATACAATGAATGCAGAAACAAAGCGAAGCAGATACTTTTTTTTGAAATCTTATCAATGCAAATGAGAGAAAGGTGGGTAAGTATCCGTTAACCACGGGAAATATTTGCATGTGAAGGTCAATAACATTCCCCCTTGTAGTTAAATAGATTTGCTCAAAAGCTATTAGCCATTATCTTTTATACTGCTGCCCATTACAGTAATGCTGATCTTAATCATGTATAAGAACCCGTGCAGTCATAAGAAAAGTATAAGTACACTCATAGCTTTGATAAATCAATTACTCCTTTTTCTTTATCCGGTATTTAATCAATCACCGCCTTTAATAAAGCTATTATGAGCAACGCACAAATCGTAACGGCATATATTGTATCAAATATTGTTGCTATTGCTTTTTTTGTAGCAAGCCTATATTCAAACAGCCTAGCCCGCATATTGTATTCCTTATTATTTATTGGTGCCGGCTACATAAATTGGTTTGTTGTTCACACCAACCCATCTGGTTATCTTGATTATAGCAAATATGCCGTTGGCCTTTACCGCGATATCATCATCGGGCCTTCTCAAAATTACGTGACACCTATTGTAACTTTTATTGCTGTTTGCCAGGTTCTTATTGGTCTTGCTTTGTTACACAAGGGACGAATATTACGAACAGCGTGTGTAGCAGGCAGTATCTTTTTGATCGCTATTTCTCCGCTGGGTATTGCATCTGCTTTCCCGGGTGGATTAATTTGGGCAGCAGGTTTATTTGTGCTTTACAGAAACCGTTTCGAAAGAAATATTTTCAATATGAAGTGGAGTATGTAGTCCGTATTAATTTTTTTTTTTGAACAGACAGCAGCCCGCTATTAAGCATCTCTTGCGTCGCACTCTTGTACTGTAAATTCTATATGCAACACATACATCTTATAGCCAACACTAAAATTGATCTAATAACGTAACCCTTAAAAAATATTTTCTATGTCACCTATAATAAATATGTTTTCTCAAGCCAGAGTCAACAATGTTCCCTTCCTCAACCCATCCTATGTTGTGCCAGATAAAGCAAGTACCAATCTTACTGTTCAAAGCATTAATATGCCGCAGGCATTTCTTGTTACCGGTGAAGCATTTAAAATTTTTCTGAGCAACAATACCCTGCAACTCCCTCTATTAAAAATCTTAGAAGAACTTGACACTAAAAAGTTCTCGAACATTATTGAAATAGGAAAGGCTGCAAGGCAACTGGTACTTAACCATGAACTACCTCATACACTTGAAGTAGCAATTAGAAATGCACATTACAAATTGTGCGGCGAAGAGACAAATGTTTCGGTCACAGTACAAGGCAGTGCAACTACCAAGAGCGCGTTTTCCACTGTTTATACGCATCCTTTGGAGAGCTTTGTAAATATTCGTGGCGAAGATGCACTTACAAATGCTATTCATAAATGCTTTGCTTCGTTGTTTAGTGAGAGGCTAATAAAACACTTCCCTTCCACCACTATTAATCTTGATGATATCGAAATTGCCATAAGTGTTCAAAAAGTCGCCGTTAATAATTTTACCTCAACATCAGGTAACCAGGAATTTATAGTTGATCGTCTTAAAAGTTTTAATAAAATAATGTCTTTTAAGGCGGTAGAACCCAGTCCGTCTTTTTAACAAAGTCGCGCACATCACTGCTTTTAAAAATTCCAATATAGGTAGTTACAGAATATTTAGAATTCTTAATTGTCCTATCATAAATAGATTTAGTAACTATTGAAATTTCAGCAGATGAAGCAAGGTTATATTCTTCTAACAATGATTGTTTTTCTATTGCAATCTTGCAACAGTCGGCCAATAAAAATAGCAGATGTAAAAAGAGATACTTCAATTACTCTGTCAAATGCTTTTTCTGACTTATTTGTGGATAGTACAACTCTTGAAAAATTTATAACTACCCAAAAATTGCAGCGAAGCGCCGCCGAAAGGATAAGGAAGTTTTACAATAACCGCAATTACCAGTTTGCATGGTTTACAAAAGATGGGCTGGCAGAACAAATTGGGGTGTTTTTGAACCTTCACAACAACTACATCCGGCTCTCGCGCGACAGTATGCAAATGGATAAACATTTTCATAGACAAATGGAACTTTTGACCGATGAAGACACTGCCATTAATACTGCAACTGAGAAAATAACTGAAACAGAACTTCGATTAACAGAACACTTTTTTAAATACGCCCAATATGCTTATGCAGGTAAAATGGACCCCGAAGAACTGCAATGGCATATACGAAGAAAGAAGGTAAATGTCGGTAGCCTGTTAGATTCCCTAATTGCTAACAAAGGTAAAAATTCGGAACGATGGGAACCCGTCAACCAGCAATATAAGCTGATGAATAAGGAGCTAAAACATTATTGGGATATCGATAAAGGGGGTGGATGGAATGCCATTTCACAAGAAAGCAAAAAGTCATACAAGCAGGGTGATACTGCTACCTCAATCAAGCAATTAAAAAAGAGACTCGCATTAGGCGGCGACTATTCAGTGAGTGATACATCCACCACTTTCGCAAGTGAGCTGGTGGAGGGAATAAAGCAAGCACAAAAACGACATGGATTTAAACAAGATGGAATGATAACCACCGGTCTTATAACCGAACTAAATGTACCAGTTAAAGACAGGATTGAACAATTGCTTGTTAATATGGAGCGTATGCGATGGATGCCCGAAGAGCCTACCGGCAACAGGATAATTGCTAACATTCCTGATTTTAAATTGCATGTATTCGAGAACGCTAAAAAGGTGTTTGATATGGATATTGTGGTCGGCACTGCTGCAAACAAAACAGTTATTTTTAATGATATGCTCCAGTACATCGTTTTTAGTCCTTACTGGAACATACCTCCGAGCATTATAAGACAAGAGATACTTCCTGGTATGAGAAAGAATGCCAATTACCTTGCTGATAAAAACATGGAACAAACAGGCAGCAGCAATGGCTTGCCAGATATTCGTCAAAAGCCGGGAGGCAGCAATTCTTTAGGACAAGTAAAGTTTCTTTTTCCAAACAATTATAGTATTTACTTTCATGATACGCCATCTAAGTCTTTGTTTGAAAACGAAAAACGTGCATTTAGTCATGGTTGCATAAGGCTGGCAGAGCCAAAGAAAATGGCTACCTACCTTCTAAGAAACCAACGAGAATGGACATCGGTCAAAATAGATGCAGCAATGAATGTATCTAAAGAAAGCTGGGTAACACTTAAAGAACCAATGCCAGTACTGATAACTTATTTTACCGCCTGGGTAGATAGGGATGGACTATTAAATTTCAGAAAGGATGTATATGGTAATGATAAAAAGACGGCACAGCACTTATTCGAACGGCATTAATAACAGGTAACGTTGACGTTCACAGTAAAAAGTAGATTTAAAATTCGGCACACGTGTTATTTACGCTCGCCGATTAGCTTTTGAGCGGCAGCAAAAAGAAGCTGGCAAAAGCTGACGGCAGTAAGTAGCTAAATGTAGTGGGACGAAATGAATAAGTGCGATGTGTAGCTTGTGCCGTTAAGGTAAATTTTTTAGAAGTTTCAAAACTGTTTTCCAATTTCCAGGTAAATGAGAGAACTTAAACTAAACATTGAACGTGCTTTATTAAAGCAGGATAAAAAAAAGCGGGCAGCGGAATTGGTTATAGCAAACAGAGAGCTGGCTTTTCAGACTGTTGAAAAGGGTAAGCGTGCAGCTGAATTGGTGGTTGCAAATAAGGAACTGGTTTTTCAAAACGCAGAAAAGGAAAAACGTGCTGCTGAATTAACCGTTGCAAATACAAGGCTTATTTTCGAAAATAATGAAAAGGAAAAGCGGGCCTCTGAATTGGTAATTGCTAATAAGGAACTTGCTTTTCAAAATAATGAAAAGGAAAATCGCGCTGCGGAGTTAGTTACTGCCCATAAAGACCTTGAATCTTTTACCTTCATATCCAGCCACCATTTACAGGAGCCTTTAAGGAAAATTCAGATGTTCTCTAGTATTTTACTTTCCGAGGAAAGTAAAAACTTATCAGTGTCGGGCAAAAGATATTTTGAAAAAATACAAGCCGAGGCCTGGCATTTACAAGCTCTACATAGAGACTTGTTGGTTTATACGAGCATAAATGCAACAGAAAAATTCGAAAGGAAGGATCTCGCGCAAATTTTGGAAGAAGTGAAAATAGAACTGGAAGAAGAGCTTCATCAAAAAAATGTAACCATTGAAACAAACGGACTTTGTGAAGTGAATGTAATTCCTTCTCAGTTTCGGCAACTACTAAAGAACCTAATCGGTAATGCAATTAAGTTTTCTAAACCCCGGCAACCTTCGCACATAGTCATTAAAAGTGTTGTAATTAAACGAGGTACACCTGTCTTCGATAACTCTTTAGCTGAAAAAAATTATTGTCATATTTCCGTTACCGATAACGGAATTGGTTTTCGTAAGCAACATAAAGACCTGATATTTGAAATGTATCAGCGTATCAATAAAGACAAATATGTTGGAACAGGCATGGGACTTACTATTGCAAAAAAGATAGTTGAAATTCATGGTGGCGTAATAAGCGCAACCGGGGAATTAAATAAGGGAGCATCATTTGAAATTTACCTTCCTTTAGCCAAAGACTTAAAAAATTAAGATATCCTTTCTAAAGCGCTCAAAAGTATTTTACTTCTTGCTAATATTATCCTCAATACTTCCTAAGTATCAAAGACAGAACCGGTATGAGCACATTAAAATTAACACTCGTCAAAATCATCCACACACTCATTTGGACGTTTTTTAACGTAGTAATATTCTATTTATCTTATGCTGTTATCATAAATAAAATTGACAACCTTCTGTGGCTTTGCATTGGCATCATCGTCATTGAAGGTATTGTTCTACTTTCATTCAAAGGCGTTTGCCCCTTAACTATAATTGCCCGTAAATATTCTGATTCAACAAAAGCAAACTTTGATATTTATCTCCCAATTGGCTTGCTAAGTATAACAAAAAGATTTACACAATTATTTTTATTGCCATCATTTTTATACTTGTCTATAATATAGCAACCCGATAATAAAGGGAAGTGCTTTTTTGCGGTTGTTTACATTTCAGCCGACAGAAGAAGCAACGAAAGTTACGAGCCGTATTTTATGCGATAAATGGTTTAAACTTAAAAATCAACAATCGCGGTACTTTTGCAGTCTCCATGATTATTGATTTATACATTTCCAACATACGCAGTTCGCAATTCTAATTACTTTTCAGTTAGAACTTTGCCTGGCTATATTTCTTCAACCTTCCTCATTACTTATAACTATCTTTTTGATATCCTCTACGGTGGCATTCTTAAGTGTTTCAACCTTTATGGGTTTTCCTATTAATCCGTGGTGGCCATAGAAAGCCAGGAAACAGGAATCTTTAGGCATGGGGTTACCATATAAATCACTTTCCATTATAAATACCTTCTCTAACTCGGGATATTCAAAAACTCTTGCAGTAGGTGCAATTTGCGCGTTAATATGTTCACCGGAAAGTCGTAAGCCTATTTTGCTTATCGTTTCTTCATCTATATTGTAATCTTCTGTGATTGTCATAGTAGAATGTTTTAAATAATTACCGTTTGCAGGACGAGGTGCCATCTATTGCTTATTAAAGATCGCCCTTTATATCGGCATTACTATAAAGATTAATGTAATTTAAATATTTACTTTATCTAAAAGACTGTCTTGTATAGGACCAATTGTTTCCCTTTAAATCATTCTTGCGAGTTTTTCCAACACTCTTTCTATTTCCTCTTTTGTATTGTACTTACTAAAAGAAAAGCGAACGGTAACTGCATCAGGATCATTGCTGATAACACTAATAACATGACTTCCTTCAACACCGCTGGAACATGCACTGCCACCGCTAACGCAAATGTTATTTATGTCCATATTAAATAGGATCATTTCGCTCCTGTCAGTTTTAGGAAAATTGACACTTAGTACGGTATATAAAGAACGACCAGTTGGGTCGCCGTTAAAAGTAATTCCGGGAATATTTTTCTGAAGTTGTTCCATCATGTACAACTTCAAACCTTTGACGTAGTCGCTATCCCTATCATGGTTGTCCGTGGCTAATTGCAGCGCTTTTGCAAAACCTACTATTCCGTATAAATTTTCTGTTCCCGCACGCATGTTGCGTTCCTGGCTGCCGCCATGCATATAGGGTTTAATCTTTACATTTTCATTTATATAAAGTATCCCCACTCCTTTTGGACCATGAAATTTATGTCCTGATCCGGTGATAAAATCAACCGGGGTATTTCTAAGGTTAAAGGGGAAGTGACCCACGGTTTGTACCGTATCGCTATGGAAAATTGCGTTATACTTTTTGCACAGATTTCCAGTTTCGTGTAAATCTATCGTGTTGCCGATTTCGTTATTCGCATGCATCAGGCTCACCAAAGTCTTTTCATCGCTTCCCATCAAAAGTTGCTCAAGGTGTTGCATGTCTACATGACCTGATGAAAGGATGCCGACATAGCTTACTTTAACAGCTCCCGTTTGTTGTAAAAACTGAACAGTGTGTAAAGTAGCATGATGTTCAATTTGTGAAGTAATGATATGCTTACAACCAAGATCTCTGACTGAGGCGGTGATGGCAGTATTACTGCTCTCTGTTCCGCCGCTGGTAAAAAATATTTCTGCAGCGTTGGTATTTAAAATTTTGGCCACCGTTTTCCTTGCATTTTCTACTGCCAGCCGGCTCTCTCGCCCATAGCTATAAATGGAAGATGGGTTACCATAGCTGGTGGTCAGGTAAGGCATCATTGCTTCTAACACTTGCGGATCAAGCGTGGTTGTTGCTGCATTGTCTAAATAAATTCGTTCTGCCATTTTATAAGTTATGATCCAGTTACTCTTAGGAGTGAAAATAGGTGCAAAAGTAAACTTATCTGGCTGAGCAAAAAATGACGCTGGCAATTTCAAATTATGGCAAGTGTTATTGTCCTTTCACCAAACGTTCATACCGAACCAAGCGCCAATTAACCTAAGCTCTACCAACGAAACGTACCTAACGGACGACGGTGCGGTAGAAAAAAAACGATTGTCTCCCTTAGTTACATAGAAACGTTTGGTGCAACGATTTGGGGGCTGCTTAAAAAAGGAGTAAAAATGGAGTGAGTATGTGGGGTGTTGCAAGCCAAAAAGCGCTTATACACCAGGCTTTCACTGATACTTTCTATTATTTCTATTATTGGTGAAGCTGTAAGCCCACCAAATCAAAGGCAATTGAAGCGGCAATCTTACAATAGCTACCCAAAGACGAGGATTGTTTTCGTGAATGTAAGTAACCAACATTTGAATATTAGCAGGAAAAACAGCGATTAATAAAACTACTAACCCCCATGCAGCAAAATTTCTTGTTTTCTTAAAAATTAATAATACTCCTAACAGCGCTTCAAAGACACCGCTGACATAAATGAAAGGGTAGGAATACGGTAGATAAGAAGGCATTATTTTATGATAAAATTCCGGAGACCTAAAATGATTTATACCGGCAGCAATATAAGCTGGTGCCATAATGTAAAGGGAGATCGTGTGAATGGTTCGACTGGTAATGGTAGTTTTTTGAGGATAACAATCTCATTTAAAAAAAAGTTGCGAATTCATAGGTTAATCAGAGCGGAGGCGAACAAGAGCAAAAAAATTGTGCACCTCAACCTGTTGTTGGCGGGAGGCCAACAATAGCGACAGCAAGTATGTGGGATTACCCGGTCCATAAATTGCTTTTATGCGGTAACCAAGAACTGCAAAAAAGTGAAGCAAGGCTGAAGAGAATACAAGAGATGAACGAAATGCGACGCAACGATGTATAATTATAGAACGAATGTTAGGTCAACAAAAGATTCTCCTTCATCACTTCTGTTTAACGAGATTTTTTCTGGAATGCAAGGCCATGTAGGACAAGATTGCACTTACGAGCATTAGAACAGCACCTAGTAAAAATGGCGCGCCTGCAAATCGGACCGGGGTATTGCTATTTGTAAAAAAGGCAAATAAATGGGTCATAACTAGCGGGCCGACAATGGAAGTTACACTCATTAAACTTGTAAGAGCACCCTGCAATTCACCCTGTTCGTTTGAAGGAACTTCGCCGGAGATGATACTTTGCAATGCCGGTCCGGCAATACCGCCAAGACAATAAGGAACAAGGAAAGCGAACATCATCCAGGTTTGCGACGCAAAGGCAAACAATAACAATCCCAGCGCATAAAGGGTGAGGCCAATGTACACGCTTCGCTCGTTGCCCAGCCTGGGATTTATAAAACGTATAAGACCGCCTTGCACTATTGCAACAAGAACTCCTACCATGCCCAGTGAATAGCCTATCATGGCTTCGGACCATTGAAACTTTTCGATGTTTATAAAAGTCCAGGTGCTTTGTACTGCATGGGCTGCTATATATACCAACACCAGCGCTCCTATCAATCCAGCCATGGAGGGGTATTTTTTTAACTGCATAAGTGATCCCAGCGGATTTGCACGTTTCCAGCTAAATGGTCGGCGGTTTTCTTTACTTAGAGACTCGGGCAAAACGAAATATCCGTAAAGTGCGTTGATGAGTGCGAGGCACGCAGCAACAATGAATGGCAACCTTGCTCCGTACTCACCTAGCACACCACCAAGTACTGGTCCTATGATAAATCCTAGTCCGAAAGCCGCACCAATCATTCCAAAGTTTTGGGCCCTGTTTTCATTGGTGCTGATGTCAGCTATATAAGCCGTAGCGGTTGTAAAGCTGGCACCGGTTATTCCGGCGATTACCCTTCCGACAAATAACCAACCGATGGTGGGAGCGATCGAAAGGAAAATATAATCAACTCCAAAACCTGCAAGTGAAAATAACAAAATTGGCCTGCGGCCATATTTATCGCTCAGGCTACCCAGCACGGGTGCGAATAGAAATTGCATAAATGCATATGCAAATGTTAGCCATCCACCCCACTGGCTCGCCTCGCTGATATCGCCATGTATTAATTGCTCTATCAGCTTAGGGAAAACGGGAATGATAATTCCAAAACCGATAACATCAATTAGAAGCGTTACGAAAATAAAACCCATTGCCGCCTTCGCAGATGAAGCCATAAAACTTGCAGTTGAAATTGTGGCTGCGAAAGTAAGGAAATAGCAGAGGTTTGAGTTGGGAGTGTTGGGGTGGGAGTGTTGGGTTTTGAGTTTTGAGTTGGGAGTGTTGGGTTGCGCAACAGCTTTAACCTTTAGATGGTTCAATTTTACGCGATCTTAAATGATTGATCTTTTTAAAGTTGGAAGATATTGTCCATTAGCACCCACTTCTCCCCTTCTTTTGCCCATGGCAGTGGCAGCTGAAATTTCCAAACGAACTGCTCCCATTCCTGCACTGTAGGGTTGGCAGCATCCATTGCAGCTTTACGTTCGAAAGTGAATGAGTCATCAGTTTGCATTATCATGAACATTCTGTTGCCTGTACGATAAATTTCCATACTAATAATACCTGCATCCAGAATACTTTGCCTGATTTCCGGCCTTACGTTTTCGCTTTGATGGAGGCGCTCGTATTCGGCAATAAAAGTGGGGTCATTAACTAAATCAACTGCTAAACAATATTTTTTCATAAGGAAGACATTAGTGTTGGGAATGGAAATCGTATTGAAGTAAGTAGATGTTTTAGCTGACTACAAAAAAAGGTTAGAAAGGGTTATTACTTATTTGAGCGTAAAAGCAGCGATAGAAATCGGAGCATTGCTTAAAAATAACTGAGTTTGCTTTTACAATTACGTGCGGCAAACTATAGTTGCACAAAGGTTTGCCGTTAAAGTGATTGCGACGCAACAATGATGACCTGGAAATAAAATGCCGGTATAACAAATGCTTTCTAATTCTAGTCTTCCAGGCTAAAAGCTACATACTTATCGCCCGATTTGGTTTTCAACTTTCCGCCTCCACATGCAATTACTATATACTGCTTGCCGTTAATTGCATACGTACTCGGCGAGGCATACCCTGCTGCCGGAAGTGTTGTTTGCCAAAGTAGTTTTCCGGTCTGCTTTTCAAAGGCCCTAAACTTTTCATCTCTTGTGGCTGCAATAAATATTAACCCGCTTGCTGTGACTAGTGGTCCTCCATAATTATCCGTTCCGGTTGCAGGTATGCCTTTGTCGATCAGCTCTTTGTATTCGCCCAACGGAACCTGCCATTTGTGTTCGCCTGTGTTTAGGTTAATAGCGGTAAGCGTTCCCCAGGGTGGAGTATTAACAGGGTAGCCGTTTTTGTCGTACCACCGGTTGTAACCGGTCATCTGGTATGGAACCTTTTTCTGCAAGGTTTTACCTTTTTCGAGTTTTGCCGTTGTTTTCTTATTAAGTATGAAATCGGTAATTGCTTTTCGTTGTTGGAGGGAAATATGAGAATAGGATGACATCATCCCTTTTCCTTTTGATAAGACGTTGAGGACTGCTGCTGCTGAAAGTCTTTTTTCGATACCTATTAAAGATGGGTAAGAACCGTCGTGCGTACCAGTACGATCTTTGCCGTGACATGATGAGCAATATGTATTGTATAATTTAACGCCGGTTAAAGATGCATTGTCAGCAGGGTTATCTACACCTTTTAAAGAAGTATAGCAGGGTAACTCTTTGGCAGGAACGTAGAGCATTCCGTCTGGATCGGCTGCTGCGCCTCCCCACTGAGCGCCACCGTCAGTACCAGGATAAATGATAGTCATTTCTTTTGCCACAGGCAAATAAATACTACCGGTATGTGCTTGCTTCAATATTTGAACTAACGAGTCTCTGTCTGCAACAAAAGAATTAAAATCTTTCTCAATAAAAGTTTGTCGGGTAAATGGTGCAGGCTTAACAGGGATCGGTTGTGTAAGACTTGGATGCTCTCCGGCTATTGCTTTAGTACTAAAGGCTTTTTCTTCAATTTCAAAAATTGGCTTGCCCGTTACCCGGTTAAATACATACACGTATCCTTGTTTGGTTACCTGGGCCACCGCGTCAATTTTTCTTCCCTGGGCGGTGACTGTTATGAGGTTTGGTGGAGCAGGCGGGTCTCTATCCCAAATGTCGTGATGAACAAGTTGATAATGCCATAATCGTTTACCTGTTGCTGCATCGAGTGCCAACAAGCAATTGGCAAAAAGATTATCGCCGATGCGATTGCCGCCATAAAAATCAAATGCTGCAGAGCCGGTAGGTATATAAACAATACCACGTGGGCGATCGATAGCCATACCGGCCCAACTATTGGCTCCTCCCATAGATTGACGCGGGTTTGGCGACCACGAGTCGTAACCCAAATCTCCTTTTGCAGGTATGGTTCTGAATGTCCACACTAGTTTACCGGTATAAACGTCAAAGGCACGTATATCACCTAACATTGCCGTTTCTGATTCTGCCACTCTAACCCCGGTTATAATCAGGTTTTTAAAAATAGTGTTTGGGGTGTTAGCAACTACATAGTTATCGCTTCCGGGTCGCTCTAATCCTTTCTTTAAATCAAGGCGGCCGCTATCCCCGAAAGTTATAATAGCCTTACCTGTTTCTGCGTCTAAAGCATAGAGCCATTTACCCGCGCCAAAAAATATTCTTTTTCTAATATGGTCCGAAAAATAAGTTACGCCGCGGCTCGTTGTGCCACCGTTATCGCTAATATTTGTTCTCCATAACTGTCTTCCGTTTACAGCGTCCAAAGCGAACACTTGCGTATTGGCACTAACACCGTAAAGAATTCCGTTTATGATAATAGGATTGCATTGTATTTGTGATCTATTGCCTTGAACATCTCCTCCTCCCGATGAGTATTCCCAAGCCACTTTCAATTTGCTGATGTTATCTTTTGTTACCTGCCCGACTGTTGAATAATGACTTCGGTTTCCATCACCGTTATACTCATTCCAATTCGTATAAGTTGTATCGTCAACAGTCTTTATAGCTGCGACGCTAAAGTTTTTATTTAGTTGATTTATAAAAAATAATAGCAAGCATGTTATTATTATCAGGTGAAAGGGAAGTGTCGTAATCTTTATAATTTTACCAGTTCCTACATTTGCCATTTTAAAAATAGTGTTTACTGCAGGTTTGAAATTAAAGTATTTAGTTTAGAATAAATGCCTGGAAAGCTGCCAGCGAGCGGGTGAAGAATACTTTTCATCCTTCCGTTGATGGTTATTAATTATAAAAAAGCCTGTAGGGTTAATCCGTACAGGCTTTCTTATATAGTTAATCTCTTATTCTCTGCTAGGCCATACTTGCCGCAACTTTTTCAAGAAGCGCTTTTGTTTTGCGCACGCCTTCCTCTTCACTTAACTTGTTGCCTTCGTATTCGATACCGATATAGCCGTGAAATCCCGAGTCCTTTACAATCTTTAGCATTTTAGTGTAATCTGTTTCAATACAATTGCCATTTTCATCAAAGTCTAATGCTTTGGCGCTGGCTCCTTTTGCAAACGGCATCAGTTCGGTAACTCCTTTATACCTGTCGTACTCTTCAACACACTTGCCTGCTCCTCTTTTTATGCAGAAATTATTAAAGTCAGGTAGCACGCCAACATTGGGGCGGTTGATGCTTTTCATTACTCCGCTTAACCATGCCGCGTTCGACGAATAGCCGCCATGGTTCTCCACAATTACATTGATATTTTCTTTTGCCGCAAATTCTCCCAGTCTGCCAAGGCCTTCAATAGCGGCCTTTTGAACGTCATCTGCACTTCCTTCTCCGGCAGCATTAACCCTTATGGTACGACAACCCAAGTATTTTGCAGCCTCTACCCATTTGTAATGATTTTCTACTGCCTGCAGTCTTTTCGCGCTATCAAGGTTACCAAGGTTTCCTTCGCCGTCAATCATTATAAGGTGATTTTTAACGCCGTTATCCTTAGCGCGTTTTATTAACTCATTTAAATAGCTTGTGTCTTTTGCTTTGTCTTTAAAAAACTGGCTCACGTATTCCACAACACTTATTCCATATTGCTGTTTAGCTATAACAGGAAAATCGAGGTTCGTCATTTTATTAGCAAATAGCGCTTTATGAAAACTCCACTCTGCTAATGATATTTCGAAAAAGCCAGCCATAGAATTATTACCGGCTGAAGAAGTTTTTTTGCTCATAGCGCAGGAAGTGGCACCAATACCGAGGGCGGCAACGCCTGCCAGTTGTGTGATAAATTGTCGGCGAGATTTAATTGACATGCAAATGTATTTTTAGAAATTAAAAATAAGGCTTTGAGGATAATAAGACCGATAATTGAAGAAAGAGGTAAGTATTTTTTTTAAATACGAATAATGGGTAGAAAAAGGGAGTGTCTAACTTCTATTGAGATTAATCTCCGGGCTCATAATCGTTCGGCAGCATTTCCGCCATTTTTTCCCATGCAAGGTAGCCTTCCGAAAATAGATCCAGGGGGTCAAAGTATAAACCGTTTTTTTCGATAAGAACCGCTCTCCCATTTGGTAAATGCAATATAGATGTCTGGCTCTTTCTACTTACGCCTTTCTGTCCCATTTGCTGGGCATACTCCTCTCTTTCAAACTCCTTTTTATAAACTAACTGTAAATTGTTTTGAAATAGTAAGTACAACGCTTTGCTGGTGCTATCGTATACTCTTATAGTTGCGCAAGGCAGGGGTTGTTTACCGAGGATGTAGATAATCGGGTCTCTTGAGAATGTTCCTTCTTTCATTAACTGCATGGAGTAATGACCTGTGTCGAAAATGGTATGTAAGCCAGCCATAATACTATCGTAATAAGGACGTACTAAAGTATCGTTTTTATACAGCCTTATTAAATGCCTTAATTCGAAGCCCTCCTGGTCGGTAGTATTCGTATAAACCGACCTGATAAAATGCATCATCGAGCCGTTATAAGCCTCTCTCCTTTTGTTAATCCACTCCTGTTGTTTCCTGCTACGTTTGACAGGTATTTTTTTGAACGATGAATATCCATAAAAGCTCATCATCCGGGCTTTACCCTCGTATCGAAATTCCTCCAGCTGATAATCTATCTGTAACCCTAAAGCATTATTTAAAATGATTAATTTATCCAGAGCGGTTACTTTTAAAATCTGATTTTTTCTGTCGTACCTAAACTTTAAAACTTTCGGATTCTTAATAGTGCACTCACTTGCATTTTTTGAAGTTCCAATAAAATAGTCGGTAAAGGTTTTGCCCCATACCTGCCATCCATCTTTTAGCGCCGGACCTATTACGACTTCCTGTAGCTCCTGCGGTTTGGGTTCCATTTTAATTTGAAACGTTTTGCTAATATTTTCGGGAGTTATCTTTACTACTATCGTTTGATAATTTACAAAAGAAATAACCAACTCGAAATTGTTAGCCATTATACCCGTTAACGTAAATTTCCCCTCTGCATTTGTTACGGTTCCGTTTGAACCATTATTTATAAATATGCTTGCGCCTTGTAAGGGTTTGCCGTCTATTCCGTTTACAACCGTACCCGAAAGCCGAAGTTGGCTTATACCAAGCAGCGGCAAGATTAGTAATAAGAATACGGGTAAAACTGGTTTCATTCGTAAGGCTGTTACAGATTTAGGGAAGGTTAGCACAAGAGACTGCAGATGCAAACCTGCCTGCAGATGACGTGATTGCGACGCAACGATGACGACATGAAAACCAATGCTTGTATAATACTAAAATTAAAGCAGTTAATTCAGCCACAAGTCATTGTTGACTGATACCTTTAAATTCTAATAGAGCAATCTCACCTTAATTGTTTCCCTAACATCTTTTAGTAATTCGACCGCCTGTGCAGAAAGCTTTTTGTCAACATCAAGCACTACATACCCGATCTCATCATTCGTCTTTAAATATTGTGCAATTATATTGATATCGTTTGTTGAGAGCTGTGTATTTATGGCACTCAACACTCCGGGAACATTTTTGTGAACGTGCAAAATGCGGTGGGTATTCTCCTGTGGTGGAAGAGCGAGCGATGGAACAGTGTGAGAGCCGTTTGTAATGCCTTTTTCTAAAAATTGAAAAAGTTTGTTGCTCACATCTTCACCAATATTCTGCTGAGCCTCTTCGGTGCTTCCACCAATATGAGGGGTGAGTAAAACGTTAGGGAGATTTTGCAAAGGAGTTATAAATTGATCGCCATTTTTTTCAGGTTCAACAGGGAAAACATCTATGGCTGCACCTCCTAGCCTTTTTTCGGCAAGGCTTTCGCTGAGGGCATCTAAGTCTACCACTTTTCCCCGGGCATAATTAATGAGAATGGAACCTTTTTTAAATTCGGCCAAGAGCTCTTTATTGATCAGGTTTTTAGTTCCGGCATTTTCCGGAACATGAAGCGATATTACATCTGCCGTCGCTACGAGTTCAGGTAATGTTTTTACAGCGGACGCGTTTCCTAGCGGCATTTTTGTTTCGACATCGTAAAAAAGCACTTTCATGCCTAAAGCTTCTGCAAGAATGCTAAGCTGACTTCCTATATTTCCATAACCAATTATACCCAAAGTTTTTCCACGGAGCTCGTAGCTACCTTTTGCCTCTTTCATCCAAATGCCCTTGTGTGCTGCGACATTTTTGTCTGGAATACGGCGAATTAACATAATGGCGGCGCCGATAACAAGTTCAGCTACGCTTCGTGTATTGCTATAGGGTGCATTAAAAACTGTAATACCGTATTTTGTAGCGGCCTGTAAATCCACCTGGTTAACGCCGATGCAGAAACAACCAATAGCCTGTAGTTTTTTAGCTGACGCCAGTACTTTTTCAGTAACCTTGGTTTTGCTTCTTATTCCTAATAAGTGTACATCTTTAACAGCCTTTATTAAATCCTCTTCGGATAAGGCCCCTGCAATAATTTCTATATTGCTATAACCGTTATTTTTAAAAACTATTGATGCATTTTGACTGATATTTTCCAACAGCAAAATTTGAATTTTCTCTTTTGGATAGCTTGTTATTTGGTTATTCATTAAACCTGTTTGGGTTTTTTTAGTCATCAATTCCATTACGAAGTAGATGTTTGCCAGTTTAAAAAGCGGCAAATTAATTCATTTTTTTATTCTACCGTTTAAATAGGATTTTTGGTCCGTAGTTGCTGCAGCAGTCTCATTATTTTCTACCTTTAATTCATAATGACAAAAACTCCAACCTCTCCATTTAAAATTTTAATTGCGGATGATGATACTGACGATGTGCAGTTGACGAAAGAATGTTTTCTTGAAAATAAAATTTCGATCCAGATAAATGAAGTATACGATGGGCAGCTATTGATGGACCATCTGAAAGCACATGCAAAAAATCTTCCTCACCTAATATTGCTGGATTTAAACATGCCTCGAAAAGGTGGATTCGAAGCCCTCGAAGAAATTAAAAACAGTGAGACATTACGCAAAATACCAGTAGTAATTTTCTCGACATCAGAAGCGCAGCAAGACGTTGAAAAAGCTTATGACTTAGGTGCCAGCTGTTTTATAAGCAAGCCTAATAACTTTCAGGAGTGGTGCGACAAAATGCATAAAATAGGAAAATTTTGGGTTGAGTGTGTTAGGCTTCCGCACTAATAGGTCCGGTATTTGTCTTCTCCTCGTATTCCACATTTTGTTAATAACTGTAGTATTAAAAAAATTTTATCAAGTAAAATTTTATCGTTGAAAAAACGTTTACCGCTTACCCTATTTTTGTTGTGTTTAAAAAACGTACTTTCTTGAAAATCCTATTATACATATTTCTCTTATCGCTGTTGGTTTCGTGCAAGCATTCGAAAACCAGTGACAAGCGGCAATTGACAACCGAAGCAGAAGATTTTAAATACCGTCAATTGTCGCCGCAGGAAAAAGCTCAATATGCAGCGGCGGTCAAAAAGATGTATGACTCCATGTTGGGTAAACACGGTTTTAATGGAAGCATACTTGTAGCAAAGAACGGTGAGGTATTGTTTGAGGACTATCACGGCTTCTCTAACCTTCACACAAAAGATACAATTACTCCAACCACTCCATTTCATCTTGCCTCAACCTCTAAGACTTTTACAGGAATGGCAATTATGAAATTGCAGGAAGAAGATAAACTCAATCTTGATGACTCTTTACAGGTTTTCTTCCCGCAGTTTCCTTATTCGGGTATAACTGTAAGAATGTTGTTAAGCCATAGAAGTGGGTTGCCTAACTATGTTTACTTTATGCCGGCCGACCCGGCCTGGAGGCACAGGCTGGCTACCAATAACGATATGCTGCAATTTATGATAGATAAAAAGCCCGCTTTATATAGTTATCCAAACCGGGGCTTTCACTATTGCAATACCAATTATGCATTATTGGCGCTTATAGTCGAAAAAGTATCGGGCCAGTCATTTCCCGAATATTTAAGCAATACCATTTTTTCACCGCTGGGAATGAAGAACACTTTTGTTTTTTCGATAAAGGACTCTGCTAATTATCGCCCAAGCTACCAGTACAATAACAGGCCATTTAATCTTGAGTCGATGGACTGCGTGTATGGTGATAAAAATATATACAGCACCGCCCGCGATATGCTTTTGTGGGATAAGGCAATATACAGTAACAAGATAGTATCACAGGCCACTTATGAAGAGGCAACACAACCCAACAGCAACGAAAGACCGTCTATGCACAATTACGGGCTTGGCTGGAGGTTGATGATTATGCCTAACTCCACAAAAATTGTTTACCATAACGGTTGGTGGCATGGCAATAATACTTGTTTTACCCGCCTTGTTGCAGACACTGCAACCATCATCATCCTCGGCAACAAGTTTAATAAAGGCATTTATGGCGGCATGAAAATCGGAACAATCTTCAGTAATAGTAAAAAGACCGAAGTTGAAAAAACAGACGAATAACATTTTTTGTTTTCGCTAAGCCGGCCACAGTTTTCTATATCAGCATTGTTGTGTCACTCCCTTGTACCGTTTCTTTCTATATCAGCCATTTCTATCATTCACAAAGGCGTTCGCCTAAGGCGTTGCCACAACCACAAAAGTAAAAGTGTGTGACACAATAATGTTACATTTTACTACAATGCCGGCTGCATAATTTCCTCCCTTTTTTTGCCTACACTTACAAAGAATCGTGACCTTCACGCATTATAAGATGTAGCCAGTATGAAAATTTTATCGGCGGAACAAATGCGTAAGTGGGATGAGTTTACAATATTGAACGAACAGGTAAGTTCAATAGACCTGATGGAGAGAGCTGCACGACAATGCACCAAATGGATAGAAGATAGAAACCCGGGAAATAAAAAAATTAAAATTTTTTGCGGCAAAGGAAATAATGGAGGCGACGGTTTGGCTATTGCACGACAACTGGCCGAAAAAGAAATTATATCCGATGTTTATATCCTGGAATTTGGTTCTTTAGGTACCGATGATTTTCAAACGAATCTTAGCAGGCTTCACTCCTTCCCTGTCAATATTCATTTTATTCAGCATCCTGATTTTTTCCCGATAATTGATAAAGGTGACCTTGTTATTGACGCCTTATTTGGATCAGGACTTAACAGGCCTTTGGATGGACTGTCTGCCGACCTGGTTCAACACATTAATAGATACTCTTCAAAAATCATCTCTATCGATTTACCAAGCGGAATGTTTGCGGACAAACCTACTATTAAGGAAAGCGTAATAAAAGCTGAAGAGACACTCACTTTTCAGCAACTTAAATTCTGCTTCCTGTTTCCGGAAAATGAGGATTTTTTCGGTGAAGTGCACGTTTTAGATATTGGCCTACATCCTGGTTTTTTGATTACCGGTAACGCGATGTTTGAAATGACAGATCAGAAAATAATGAAAGAGATATACAAACCCCGCAAACATTTTTCACATAAAGGCACTTATGGTCATGCATTAATTATTGCAGGTGAGAAAGGTAAAATGGGAGCGGCTGTTCTATGTACAAGAGGCTGCCTTCGATCGGGCGCGGGGTTGGTATCAGCTATGATTCCCGAAGAACAGTTTGGAGTCATTCAGACAGCAGTTCCTGAAGCAATGGCAATAGCGCAGGAAACAATAGACGACGTTGATCTTTCAAAATATACCACAATTGGTATTGGCCCCGGAACGGGTACAAGTGAAGAGAGCGCAAGATTGTTACAAAGGGTGCTTATTAACTACAACAAGCCAATGGTGATAGATGCTGACGGATTAAATATAATTGCAGCAAATGAAGAGTTACTATCAGAATTACCGCCGGGAAGTATTTTAAGCCCTCATCCGAAAGAATTTGAACGCATATTTGGTAAGACAGAAAACCATTTGGAAAGAATTCAGACAGCAAGGTTGCAGGCTCAAAAGCTGTTTGTGTACATTATAGTAAAAGGCCATTATAGTTTTGTCGCTTGTCCTGACGGGGAAGTATATTTCAACTCAACCGGCAACTCGGGCATGGCCACCGGGGGAAGCGGCGATGTTCTTACCGGTATACTAACCGGGCTTCTTGCTCAAGGTTACTCGGCAAAAGAAAGCTGTTTACTGGGAATGTTTTTACATGGACTATCGGCAGATATTGCTGTTCAGGCTGTTTCAGAAGAAGCTTTAATTGCAGGTGACATAGCCGAATACCTGGGTAAAGCATTTCTTTCTATTGCACGTTATTAAGGACAATCTGAGGTGGTATTTTAGAATCATATAGTATAAAAGAAGGATGATTTAATAAAGTGTTAATATCCACTTTTATACTATTTTTGACCACTTTAAAAACAAAAGACTCAAACAGATATGGACAAATTGATTTACGCGGTTCCAGCTATGGGTATTATCGGGCTACTTTATACGTTGGTAAAATTCAACTGGGTATCTAAACAAGATCCAGGTAACGACCGGATGAAAGAAATAGCGCGTTATATTCAAGAAGGAGCCATGGCCTTTTTAAGAGCTGAATATAAGATAATGGCCTATTTTGGAATTATTGTAGCAATTCT
This sequence comes from Segetibacter sp., assembly GCF_025963695.1. Classification (GTDB taxonomy): domain Bacteria; phylum Bacteroidota; class Bacteroidia; order Chitinophagales; family Chitinophagaceae; genus Segetibacter. Next base: position 29,955 of record NZ_JAOQAH010000059.1, read on the forward strand.
TTTAGGCTACATGGGTAGCAGAAGCGACGAGTCGCATTGGACTATTTCTATAGCTTTCCTTATTGGTGCCTTCTTTAGTGCTTTAGCTGGTTATATAGGTATGCGCGTTGCCACACAAGCCAATACCCGTACAGCCCACGCTGCACGCACTTCTTTATCAAAAGCATTGAATGTTTCTTTTACAGGTGGAGCGGTAATGGGAATGGGTGTTGCCGGCCTTGCTGTATTAGGTTTGGGAGGCTTATTTATTATCTTAATCAAATATTTTGCTCCCGGAGCACTGTCCACATCTACGGATGTTACTAAGGCCATTGAAGTATTAACAGGATTTTCTTTGGGTGCCGAAAGTATTGCTTTGTTTGCCCGTGTAGGTGGAGGTATTTATACCAAAGCTGCTGACGTTGGTGCTGACCTGGTGGGAAAAGTGGAGGCAGGTATTCCGGAAGATGATCCAAGAAATCCGGCCACAATTGCTGATAACGTGGGTGATAATGTGGGTGACGTGGCAGGTATGGGTGCTGATCTTTTTGGCTCTTACGTGGCGACCGTTTTAGCGAGCATTGTTTTGGGGCACGAGGTAACAACCAGTACGGGAGCAGCGTTGCCCGATGGATATTCGGGCTTCTCTCCTATTCTTCTGCCAATGCTTATTGCAGGTGTGGGCATATTATTTTCTATAGTTGCTACCGCTTTTGTACGCATCAGCGATACGGCGGGACTAAATACTTCGGTAGTTCAACGAGCCCTGAACATGGGTAATTGGGGTTCAATTGTGCTAACTGCTATTGCTTCTTATTTTCTTGTAAATGGTATACTACCTGATGGTGACTTATATCTTAGCCGTGATATAAGACCAACAGGTGAAGAATTGCAAAGCATCAGCCATTTTACAAAAAATGGTGTAATGGGCGCAATTGCTGTTGGACTTTTGGTAGGTACTTTAATGAGTATCATAACTGAGTATTACACCGCAATGGGCAAACGTCCGGTAATGAGTATTATTCGTCAATCAGCTACAGGACATGCTACCAACGTTATCGGTGGACTTGCTGTAGGTATGGAAAGTACCTTTTTGCCAATCTTGGTTTTGGCCGGCGGTATTTATGGTAGTTATCATTTTGCCGGGCTGTATGGTGTAGCAATTGCCGCTGCCGGTATGATGGCAACAACTGCAATGCAATTAGCGATCGACGCCTTCGGTCCTATTGCGGATAACGCAGGTGGTATTGCAGAAATGAGTGAATTGCCTAAGGAGGTACGTGAAAAAACAGATATTCTTGATGCAGTTGGAAACACTACTGCAGCTTCAGGCAAAGGATTTGCAATTGCTTCTGCTGCATTGACTGCCCTTGCATTATTTGCAGCGTTTGTTGGTATTGCCGGTATTAGGGGAATTGATATTTACAAAGCGGATGTTTTAGCTTGTTTATTTGTAGGGGGTATGATCCCGTACATTTTTTCATCCCTTGCAATACGGGCCGTAGGTGAAGCCGCTATGGCAATGGTTGAAGAAGTTCGTCGCCAATTCAAAACTATTCCAGGTATAATGGAAGGGACAGGCAAACCAGAATATGATAAATGTGTAGCGATATCGACTGAAGCTTCAATTAAGAAAATGATGCTGCCAGGTGCCATCGCAATTATTTCTCCGTTAATTATCGGCTTCATTTTTGGCCCCGAGGCTTTAGGTGGTTTTCTTGCCGGTGCAACAGTTAGTGGAGTATTAATGGGTATGTTTCAAAACAATGCAGGTGGTGCATGGGATAATGCGAAAAAGAGCTTTGAAAAAGGAGTTGAAATAAACGGGGTGATGTATTACAAAAAATCCGACCCGCACAAAGCATCAGTAACAGGTGATACAGTTGGAGATCCTTTTAAAGATACCTCCGGACCTTCGATGAATATCCTGATTAAACTAATGTCTATTGTTTCCCTTGTAATTGCGCCTACGCTGGCTAGTATTCATGGAACACGACGTCCTGCTGATGCACGTACTCAAACAATCAAGGAAAAAACAATTGAAGTTGAAGCGACTAAAGTTGCCATTAAAAATAATGCTCCTCTTACAGTAAATTTCCACGGAAATAAATAACTGCAGGTTTAGGAAAAACCGTTTAACAAAAAGCCCTGTTGTTTTGCAACAGGGCTTTTTGTTATTACCACTTTTCATGACATTTCAACCCGGTACTTTAAAAGTTTAAGACTACCACCAGCTCATAAGCCGGATTTTGTTCAAGGCTATCATTTATCTACGGCGTTCATTACTGAAAACCTGTTTCTGCCTACCCTGGACGGCTCTCTTAAAGAGATCGAACGAGCAGTTCTCGAACCAGTCCTATACATGGCATTTCAGCACTTAAGGTTTACCCACACCATTAATTACTTAATAGTGTTGTGAGCTCTTACCTCACATTTTCACCTTTTTCCGTTATCACACGGATAGTTATTTTCTGTGGCACTGTCTCTTATCCCGCGTTAGCGGAACAGCCGGCTATTCACCGGTAAGTCGCTCTTTGCTGTCCAGACTTTCCTCCCCTGTGTACAGAGGCGATAGCACGGCTGGTAGTAAATCTTAAACCAAGTAAATCAATCAAACAAAAGCTGCCATACTAAAAAGGTATGGCAGCTTTTGTTATGCTCTAAAAATAAAATAAGTTCTTTTATCGGGTTCCAATTATGTAAAGGTAATGCGTAACCAGCTTTTAATATCAGGCATCTACATTTTCTGCAAGCAAGCTGACGCGAATATAAAAAGTCAACCAGTAAGCTTACTAGTCTTTGTTGTTCCCGTACACTGTGTTAACTTTTTTAAGATCTTTTTTTCTTAACCACCCTTTGGTGGTTTCTCCCGAGGGATATGTAAATTCAATATATATAAAATCATTTTTTTGGGTGATGGGCTTTATGGAAGCATTAGAATGGTTCCAATATTCAATCACCTCTTTTCTCCGCGCTCTTTCATTAGGCTCATTGTAAAAATGAGCAACAGACTTGACTTCGTAAAATGACTCACGTGAATTTTTTGCAACCTTTCCAGCGCTAAATTGTTTCTCACGTTCCCCACTTCTGGCAGCAACAGGCCGGGTATTACTATTTCTCGGAATTACAGGCTCTTCGTATCCATCTCTATTTGAGCTTGCGAACCTTGAATTTGTTGCATTACCATCTTTTTCGTCTCCGGTTTGTCCATCTCCGGCAAGTATTTTACGCGCTTGCAAGCTGTTCTCTACAGGGTCAACAGCAGCAACGTTGTCAGAACTATCGTTAACAAACAGGAAGTAAGAAACAGCCAAAATGCCGATTAATGCAAAAGCAATTAAACCCTGCTTTAGTCTTTTTTTAGCTCTTCGCCTTTTATCACGTCCATAGTAGTACATACTTTACTATTACCAATAACCTTACCAAATTTTTTAAAATTATAGCAAATACTTTTACCCGATCAGTAGGTTCTAACATATTTTCCAAGTTTGTTTTACCTTTTATTGGTGCTTTTTCCCCGTACGGTGTAACGCTAATAATAATTAATCCTTTAATCTACTTTGTAGCAGTTTCTTTCGGGTGATTTTCAATCTTTCATTTTATTTTTATCGGTTTTTATCAAAAACGACCACCAAACTGTTACTATGAACGCACCCCAACTGAACAGATCGCTTGGAATAAGGATGGTAATTGTAGTTGTTATTGGAAATATTATTGGGTCAGGGGTATACAAAAAAGTGGCACCAATGGCGGCAGAATTAGGCTCTCCCGGGTGGGTGCTGATATGTTGGATGCTGGGCGGTATTATTACTTTATTTGGAGCCCTTAGCAATGCAGAGGTAGCAGGGTTACTTGCGGACACCGGCGGAGAGTATGCTTACTACAAGAAGATCTACAATAAGTTCTTTGCATTCATTTTCGGGTGGTCGTTATTCGCGGTCATTCAAACTGCTGCTATTTCGTCGTTAGCCTATGTATTTGCCGAGTCCTTTAACACCATCTTCCCGTCGGAACCTTTACTTTCTATGGCTGATTTCAATATTGCTAATATCTTCTACCCTTTTGCCGATTTCAATGTAAAGCTTACGGCAATCATTCTTATTATTTTGCTAACAATTGTTAACACAAGGGGTATTAAAACGGGCACATGGGTTAGTAGTGCAATATTAATGTTGGTGTTTGCAGGAATATTTTTAATTCTGGGTGCCGGACTTTCAACCGGTCATTCGAACATTAGCCAGGCCTTTAACTTGAAAACAACCAACGATACTCCTGTAACCTTAAGTGCTGTTTTTACTGCAATGTTAGCCGCCTTTTGGGGCTACCAGGGTTGGGCGGCTGTAGGTTATGTTGGAGGTGAAATTAAAGATGCGAAAAGGAATATTCCGAAAGGAATTGCAATTGGTGTTTCTATTATTATCGCTCTGTATATGCTTGTAAATGCAACGTACCTCTCATTGCTTTCGATACCTGCGCTCGAGCAGATTTACAAAGAGGGTAACCAGATTGCAGCAATAGAGGCAGTGAGAACTTTTTGGGGACAAAACGGAGCTTTATTTATTTCAGTTCTTATTCTTGTAACTACTTTAGGTTGCACAAACGCTACTATTCTGTCAAGTAGCAGAACCTACTTCGCGATGGCAAGAGAACAACTGTTTTTTCAAAAAGTAGCCAGGTTAAACAATGCTAAAGCTCCCGCCAATTCTTTGCTTTACCAATGTGTTTGGGCGTGCCTGTTAATACTTTCCGGAACATTTGACCAACTGACAGACATGATTATTTTCGCAGTTTTTATTTATTATGGCGCTACGACTTTAGGTGTTTTTATACTTCGCAAAAAAATGCCTGATACTCCCCGGCCGTATAAAGTTTGGGGCTATCCCTTTGTTCCCGCAATTGTTATTTTATTTTGCGCAGCGCTTTTTATCAATACAATTTTCGCCCGGCCTCGCGAAGCTGCCATCGGCGTAGTATTGATGCTGACTGGGGTGCCCATGTATTTTTGGTTTAAGAATAATAATAAGCCGAAAGAAGCCGTGGAACAAGAGTAGACGAAATTAGTGGCGTTATGACTTTTAGGTATTGAAGATTTAATATGGATGTAGTAATAATAAGGTTGACGTTTAGGCGTACAGCAGGACAAATCTTCACTTAAAATTCTTTCTAGCAATAAAAATACCCCTAATTTGACCGCAGTATGTACATTTGCCTAAGCAGAATCTTTCATAAAAGTTCTTTTTATACTTCTTTCATATAGACTGCCCAAGTGGCGAAATTGGTAGACGCACTGTGTTCAGGTCGCAGCGTTCGCAAGGATGTGCTGGTTCGAATCCAGTCTTGGGCACTTTATAGAAACCAAAATGGAAACGGTTAAACGAAAAAGAGGCTTCGGCCTCTTTAAGTTATTTATGTCTTACAATTCCCATGTTTTCGTAACTAGTACAAAAGACAATGTAAAGTTCTTTTGTACCGCGAGCTTTTTTAAGTCTTTCCGCTTGGTCGATCTAATTTATTTATATTTCCTACCTCCGTATTAACGTGACATTTAGGACAAGTTTTCAATTTTTTTAAATTTTTCCATCAGGCGAATTTCGCCGCATTATAAAAACCCGAAGAGAAAACTGCCTGTTTGCAGGAAGCTATGAAGCAACACAGAAAAGTGCTGTAATCTATTCTTACCTGGCACGTGTTAATTACACAACATCAACCGCTGGGATGGTTAATCGATATCCTCGCCCGATTACCTGATCCTCTAATAAACAAAATCAAAAAAACTTCTTCCGCACAGTTGAAAGCCCCTCAACCACGGGACTTTGTATTAAACAACCTGCACTTGCTTTAACGGTTGCATTACACTACAGGCATCGGTCTGCTTTAAGAATGCTTTTAATGGCTTTTACTTCAATAACTAATTGCTACAACCTTTTAAAGTTTTAACACATATGTATCTGTAAAAAGAAAAACCAGACCTGGCAAAAGCTTTCTCAAAAGTAAGAAAGAAGGGTATGACTATTGTAGCGCATTGCTTACACACCTTATACAACAGTTCTTATAAATAAATACTATGACAAAGAACATAAAAGTATTCGTTCCATATTGCTTGTTTTTTTTGCTCTCCTTTAGCCAAGCTTCTGCTCAACGGAGAGGTGCAACCCGAACAAAAGCCACTAACACTACTAATGTAAAGATTGATTCAGCAAAATGGCGTGTAGAAAACTACATAGTTAACAGGGACTCTGCTTTTGCAAACCCCTATTATGCATTGCAAAAATTAGTGGGGGGAAACAAACGTTTTCAGCAATCACGAAGCATTTATCCACGGCAAGACCCTGCCCTGATTGAACGCTTGTCTAAAGGACAATCTCCCTTCGCTACTATTATTGGTTGTTCAGACTCGCGGGTATCAAGCGAGATTTTATTTGACCAGGGATTTGGCGACCTGTTTATAGCCAGAACGGCTGGACAGGTGATGGCGGAGGCAACGTATGCTACAATCGAATATGCCTATCTTGAATTAGGAACGAAGCTGGTTGTTGTTTTAGGACATAGTTCGTGCGGGGCAGTAAGTGCCGCAATTAAAAGACCTGAAAACCCACCAGGTCATATAGTAACCCTGATAAATGCTATAAAGCCTGCTGCATTAGAAATAAAAAATATGCCGGGGGATTCACTGGACAATGCTGTAAGGCGCAACGTGATTAACCAGGTTAAATTACTTCGAGGATTAGAATCAGTTTTAAGTCGTGCATATAGTAATGGAGATCTACTTATAGTCGGAGCTGTTTATAATTTATCAAGTGGTAAAATGGAGGTACTTAAAGAAACTTTAGAGGACTTGCCTAAAACCCGGTATAATACTGCAGATATTACAGGTAAGTATTAGTATCAAAACGTTTCATGGACAGCTCAGTTCGGGGGAGTAATAATGTCAAAAAGGTAACAACTTTATAAATAATCGACCTTTTATTAATACTCTTTTAATCATTTTCGCAGCACAAAATCTTGAAGCTTCAGAGTGAATTATTGGTATTTGGCTTTGCGTTACAGATATTAATTGCAATTGTATGCTTTATCAGCTTCTCGAGGCCGTTGCAGGTTCTGTCTGGCGTACTTACAGAAGCAATTTCATCGGCACTAAACAATTCTCTTAGTTCAGATTTGCACAGCGTGACACATTGTTATGTCACTCACTAGTGCGCCATTAATTATTATCCGCACTTTACCCAGTCCTGTAAGCAGCACTGCAGTACAAACAAAAGGCAGCATTACGATTGTAATGCTGCCTTTGATATAATATGAATATTGAACACCTAAATTGTGTAACAAATCTTATTTGGCTGGGAAATGCCTTATATATTCATTCCATTTTACCACCTTACCATCTTTTACCTTCGCGTCATTTACTATTGCCAGGCTATCGGTTTTACCTTGTGGGGTTTCCCAATATTGAGTGTACCAAACTGTTACCCATTCTTCTGTTTTCTTCTTGTTTACAACAGTTTCCCAGTCATGCATTTTTACCTTTGCATTTTTGAGACGTTGCATCTCCTGAGCAATAACCGGCATAAATTCTTCTCTCGTTCCTTTAAATTTATAGCCGTCTCCGTTTAGTTCCATACTATCTCCAATATTTCGGGCTATTGCCGTGGTATCGCCGCTTTCAAAGCCTTTTAGTACGGCCAGCACTACCTGTGTATTCTTAGGGTCTGTATTCATATCCCAGTTATTGTCTTCCGGCAAGGTGTAGGGATATTGTACACTGATGGTGGACGAATCTTTTACTGCTGTCGTAGCTGTTTCTTCGGCCAAAGAATTATTATTACAGGAAATTACAGACAAAGCAATGCCTGCAAACAGCAGGGAGCATAGTTTTTTTTTCATGAAGTTAGTTTTGGGATAATTAATTGTTGAGAAATGAATATACTTAAAAAGTATTATTTAGAAACATTTCAATCTATACAGTTCCCTAAAACAAATACCCGGGAAAATGATCAGCCAACCTCTGCATGGTATTTGAAAAACCAACTGCCGATCTACATAATTGTTCCCTAATGATAGCTTCCATTATAGAACTCCCCGTTCTCCCGCTCTCCGTAGTGTTCCGCAGGACAACTACGGAGGAAAATGATAAGCCGGACTTTGTCTGGTATTTGAAAACCAACTGCTGATCTACATAATTGTTCCCTAATGATAGCTTCCATTACAGAACTCCCCGTTCTGCCAGAATGTTCTCTGCTAAATAACAGCGATGAGATTATCCGGCGGCTTCCGCAGGAAGACCTGTGCCCTGCGAAACACCTTGAACTTCCTGGTAATTAAGTAGTGGTGGCATCCAATAATATTATATTTTTTGAGCTATCAATAAATTCTATATATTTAGTTCCCAACACCTAACTAATTGCTAACCCTCAAACAACACACTCCGCAACTTGCCCATCCATACATAGGCAACTCTCCTCCGGGCCGCTTTAGGGCATACTCTACATAAACCATCTATCCATCTGCTGCAGGTCTTTATATTGAAGGGATCGAGCCGCGATATACCTGTTTAATTTCTCCCAATCCTTTATACGCAACCAGGCGAATGGAGTTTTTGTTTGAGTTGAATGATAAGTATATGGGTGGGATGTTCGGGAGTGATAAATCAAAAAATCAAAAAAATAAAACAATATGAGTGCTGATGCTAACAAAATGTTTCCAACTATTGAATTGAACTTATTTGAAAATGCTAACTCTTTCGTTAAATGTTGGAGCAGGTTATATAATTATTCAAACTATGAACAATACCAAGCTATAGTTACAAAACCGACCCTATCGACAGGGGATCTGCGATTACTATTTGAATGGAAAAATGGTATGAACCTAAGCTCAAAAAAAGAAGTTTCTTTCTTAAATCAGGTACTACAGCATGAAGAATTGGTTAATGAGCTTAAGGGTGAATTTGAAAATGAAAAGTTTGAGAACACTTTTGGAAGAATGTCAGCAATTTGGCAAATTTTTCTGTTGCATATTATCCAGCCTTCCAAATATCCAATATTTGATCAACATGTTTATAGAGCTTTTAGATTTATACAAAACCAGGATGAGAAGTCTCTGCCTTTTACCCGAACTGCTAAGCTGAAAGTTTTTTACAAAGAATATTTGCCCTTCTTTCTCGATATGAAAGATTTGGCAGATGAACATGATTATTTCGAAATTGATAAAGCTTTATGGGCCTTTGGAAGGATAATAAAAGAATATCCTGGATTAATGACAACCCAACTTAACTCTGCTACCGCTCCCAACCCTTCATAAAAGAAATCAAGCGAATTGAGTTTTTGTTTGAGTGGGATGATAAGTATATGGGTGGATGTTTAGCACAGAAAAGAAAGGAAAAAAAATAAAAGCGAACTAACAATTATGAGTACTAGCAAAGATCAGTACATTTTTATTCATTCATCGCGCAGGGTCAGAATTGTAAAAAATGATACTGGCGAGATTGAGGAAATTTACATTAATGAGTCGAAGCCAATAGCAATTGAAGGAGAAACAAGAAGTCTGGAACAAATTGCAATTCAGCAAAAGAGAAGCTACTATAAAGAGTTTTTCAAGAAGCAATTTAAGAACTTTCTTATTTTATCAGGAGCCGGGTCCTCCATTGGTATCGGAAAGAAGCAGGTTGGAATGTCGATGGCCGGTTTATGGAACGCGGCGGAAGTTAAACTCGGAGAAGACTTCACAAAAGTTTGCAATTATGTAAATTGTTCTACTGCTGTGCCAAATTTAGAAGTTTTACTTTCTTTAATTGAAGGACATATTAAATTTAGTAGAGAAAATACTAAAGAAGTAGAGAAGCTTATTAAAAATAGATCGGAATTACTTCAACTTATTAAAGACATGTGTGACTTAGTAGCACCGGATGAAGAAAATGATTTTCCACATGCCACCTTTATAAGGAAGATTACCCAACGAAAAGCAACTCTTCCGAGAATAAAAATTTTTACACTCAATTACGATCTTCTTTTTGAACAAGCAGCAAACAAGGTAGGTGCAGTTGTACTTGATGGTTTTTCATTTACTACTCCTAGGGAATTCAGTGGAAGGTATTTTGATTACGATTTAGTACAACGAGAAAAGAGCAGATTGAAGGAGGAGGATAACTTTATATCAAGGTTATTTCATCTTTATAAACTTCATGGTTCTTTAAATTGGACAAGAGATGAAAATCAGGAAGGCAAAATAATAATGCAACATGGTTGTGGCGATCCGTTAATGGTCTACCCCCGGGAATCGAAGTATGAAAACTCGTATGAACAACCTTTCTTTGAAATGGTTGCCAGGTTCCAGCAAAACTTACGCCTTGATAATACAGTACTTCTTTGCATTGGTTACAGCTTTGGTGATAAACATATAAATGCAATTCTCCTTGAAGCATTAAATCAAAACCCAGGTTTTCAACTAGCAGTTATAAATCCCGACTTTGATGGTTTGAACAAAAATTTCCAACAGCTTTTAAAGGAAGCAAAGGTTTCGGAAAGGATCATCATGATAGATGAGCGGTTTTCCGACTTCGCAAATCATTTTCCTGAAATTCAGACTTATTACCAAGAGCCAGAGGCTGAACCCATCAACATGTAGCAAATGAATAAAATCAATCCTTTTGATCATCATTATTTTTTAGGTTATGTCAATCAAGTTTTGCCTCAATTTATAAAAGTACATTTTCCATCTTCTGTCCTGTTGAATGGCTTTACTCATTTTGGAGAGGATTTTAACGGGGGTTTAGTAGGAAGCTTTGTTGTTATTGAAGGAGATAAGGTTGGATTTTTAGGGCGAATTACTGAACTTGTGCTACCCGAATCTGAACGACTTTCGTTAAATGAAAAAGCTTTTCAAACAAGTGATTTCCACCCCACGGGCAATGTTGAGATTCTATTATCATTTGACCTTTATAATCCCTTTAAAGTTAAAAAAGGAATAAGTGCTTATCCCAATATTGGTGCAAAAGTTTTTGTTAGTTCTGGTTCATTAGTTCAGCAATACATGTCGAGGTTCGGTGTGAAAGAAGAAGAAGATAAACCGGTAATTGTTGAATTAGGCCGTTTAATTTCCAATCCATCCACAAAAGTCTCCGTCTCTTTACAATCAATTTTTGGCCGACACTGCGCTGTTGTAGGTACAACTGGGGGTGGTAAAAGTTTCACGGTAAGTAAACTAGTTGAAGCGATATCTCGAACAAATAATAAAGCTATCTTGATTGATGCGACCGGGGAATATGAAACATTAAGTAACAGTTCGCTTAAATGTGTATCCTTCCAATTAGGAGAAACGGTTAATTTTCATTATCGACATCTTTCTGTTTCTGATCTATTTGTAATTTTTCGTCCTTCTGGTCAGGTGCAGCAACCAATACTCTTAGAAGCAATTAATTCTTTAAAACTTGCAACTATATTGGAAAGAGATAAAGCTTCTTTTTCCATCACAGGAAGTGACTCCATAGTATATTCCTTTCCGGTTAAAGAACGGGACGGGGTGACATCAACATCTTTATCTATCGAGGTTAAAAATGGCTGCATTGTTAAACAGAATAAAGCTACAAGGCCATTCAACCGCCTCTGTGCTAAGTATTCGAAAGAATTGAACAATTTTTCCAGTACTGATTTTGACATTCAAAAGTTGCCAACCCAGATTAATAATGAATGTTATCAAATTTTTGGTGATAATTGGGCTAATACAGTTGACCAAAGAAATCTCGGAAATTCTTCAAGTTTAATTCTTAGAATATATAACGTTCTAAGTGATCCTGATTTCCGCAAGGTTTTTGGGTTTGATAATGAAAGTAAGAAGGATATCATAACAGAAATTGATAAATTTCTCCAAGCGGACAGTAAAGATTTTATTTGCAGAATTGCTTTTGATAAAGTTCCCTTCTCGTTTCATTTACGGGAAATAGTTGCAAATGCAATTGGTTCACGATTACTTTCTAAGGCTCGTAGTGGAGATTTTAACTCTAAAACTAATAGAGCTAATAGACCCTTGATAATCGTAATAGATGAAGCCCATCAATTTATTAATAAATCTATTAAGGATGAATATTTTGAAAGCACTCCTTTAGATGCATTTGATTCCATAGCGAAAGAATGCCGCAAACACGGGTTATTTCTTTGTATTGCTACCCAGATGCCCAGAGATATTCCTCACGGCACTTTAAGCCAAATGGGAACTTTTATAGTCCATAGACTTATAAACTTTAATGATAAAGAAGCAATTACAAATGCTTGCAGCTCTGCTAATAAAAATACTTTGGACTTCTTGCCAATTTTAGGTGAAGGTGAGGCTATACTAACGGGAGTAGATTTTCCAATGCCGATAATCATGAAATTTAATGAACCTAATAATAAACCAAATTCAAATACTCCTTCATTAAATAGCACCCAAACTTAACAACTATGACTTTTTTAGAAATCATTAAACATCCTCCCCCCACTCTCCGTAGACTATCCCCAGCTCTCCGTATGTCGGCGACTTGGCATGTAAATGAAGAAGCCAGACTATGTCTGGTATTTGAAAAACGACTGCTAACGTTTACAGCAAAGGTTA
>NZ_JAOQAH010000061.1 GCF_025963695.1 Segetibacter sp.
TCCGGGAAAGTAGTCTTTGGCTTGTTTGTAGGCTTTTTCGAGGTCTTTGCCGCGGCTTTTGTGTTCGATGAGTATCTGGCCTTTCCAGAGGAGGTCGATGTAGCCTACCCCTGCAACCCCCTGACCCCCTGAAGGGGGAACTGCTAAGCTGCTACGGCCCGTTGCCTGTTCAAGTTTTACTTTTTGTTCAAAGGTGGCTACTCTTCGGCGGCTGATGCCGAAGACGTTGAAGAAATCGTCCCAGAAGGATTTAGCTTCGGCATCTTCGCTTACTTCGTCTTTCCATTCTTGTGTAAATAATAAGGCTCGGCTTTTGATCTCGTTCCAGCTTAGGGGCATGTAGGTGTTGGTTGTAGGGTAAATATAAAATAAAAGGTGCAGCTTTGATGATCACAAATCAGTTGTGGATATAATGTGTACGACTATCCTTTTTTTATAAATCCCATTAATGATTTTGGGAGGCGGAGGGATATTCGTTTTGTGAGACGGTAGCAACCAGGGCTTTATTAAACTGTTGAGACTTGTAAAAATAATTTGACCCATTTGCCATTTAATAATTTAAAATTGCAAATAATCAGTTGTAAAAATGAGAAGGTTTATAACTCTTTCAATATGCCTTGCTTTAATTCTTTCCTCTTGCCATAAAGAGAAATTTCCTACCCGGTATGTTCCTGATTCCCTGAAACAGATGGTTCCTTACAGAGATGCAGACGTTATTCAATATGCTAATGCATCTGGTTCAATTCTAAATGTCCGTATTGGGAAGGAGGGAGGTTTCATAGAAAAATCTACCTGTGTAGGATGCGAACCTTACGAAAGAGAGGAAACAATTGGATATGTTTTTTACGTTGGTGTTAAAACCCTTGTTAGGTTGAGCATAGATACCCGTCCTTTTATATTCATGACAATATATTCCCCGGAAGATAATTATCAAATCGGTGGTGGTTTTGATTTTGCCACCGTTGAGGGAGTTCCCCTGCCGTTATGTTCACCTAATTTGCCTCGTCAAAAGTGTTTAAGTTCTGTTACACTAAATGGTAAGATTTATTATAACGTGCTTGAAGCAAATAACTTTACCACTGCTCCTAAAGAACTTTCAAAAGCCTACTATACAGTTGAAAAGGGGCTGGTAGCATTTAGCTACGGCAATGGAAATACTTATAGTTTAAGCCCTTAGTTTCTAGTATTAAACTTTTGCATTGCCAGAAGCTCGACAAATGAAATGTTCACCATGATGTGCTTTGTGTTTATCCCGCAGTTTTTTTTAGCAACCCTTAGGTGACAACGACAATAACAGCGGCCAATTTTCGATTTCGATTTTGCCCCGTTTGATTTACAAAACAGGCTAAAAACTTCTACTGTTCGAGTGTCTCCTTGTTGTACTCTGTTTCAACCTTACCAGTCTTCGTGTGGTCTCCGCAGCTTGCAATACCTAAGAATTTGGTTAGGTGCAAAACAGTTTTTATACCAACAAGTACGTTTTTTTTTCAATTTTTCGCCTTAATAATCTCCGGCCATCCAGCTCTTGCAAATCCTGTACTTCAAGAGTCATTTCTATTGAGTAGGGGGTTCCACATTTTAATTTTTATTATTCAAAATTAACGGGCAAGCGTAGCGACATCAATTTAGGCGAAAGATTTGTTGCTGTTGTTCTTTTCACATAACAAAAACTTATTCTATGTTTTATCATGACAGAAAGCTTCAGTACAAGGTAAGGGTGAGCAGGCCTAATCCTGAGTTTGCGAAGTTGTTGCAACAGGCCATCGGTGGCATAGAGGGCGAGATGAGGGTTTGCATGCAGTATCTCTTCCAGGCATGGAACTCAAGAGGGCCTGTGAAATACAGGGACATGCTGTTGGATACAGGTACAGAAGAAATTGCACACATTGAAATGCTGGCAACAGCGGTTGCACTGAACCTGGAAGGAGCGTCAATGGCTTTAAAAGAGAAAATGGCAACCAGTAACCCGATGGTAGAGTCTGTGCTTGGTGGCAAAGACCCGCGCCATATACTGTCTGCGGGTTTGGGAGCTATGGCAACAGATGCGAACGGAGTTCCTTTTAACGGGTCATGGATAATAAGCAGTGGTAACATAGCAGCCGATATGCATGCCAATGTAATGGCGGAAGCTACCGGAAGAGTGCTGGCTACCAGACTTTATGAAATGACAGATGATGATGGCATGAAGGATATGTTATCGTTTCTGATAGCAAGGGATACCATGCATCAAAACCAGTGGATGGCAGTATTGGAAGAACTCGGAATGGAAGCCTCTCACCCAATACCTAACAGCTTTCCACAGGCAAAAGAAAACCAGGATGTGAACTATACCTTTTTCTCCCCTAACCTTAACCACGACAGTCAGGCCCAGGGAAGATGGACGACAGGCACATCAATAGACGGTAAAGGCACATTCAAATTCGCGCAGGCCAAACCTTTTGATGACGTTCCAAACCTTGGCGTTCCTGATAAGGAAACTCACGCACAGACAGAACAAATGATTGGGGTGGGCGGCAGTTCTATTATCGATAAAGTAGTAGACGCAGTGACAGGAAAGTAAGCTTTGATAAAGAAGGATATGAAAGTTGTTTTGTAAGAGGTGTCCTTTTAAACACCTCTTACAAAAGATAATTGTAGTACTTACACAATTTAAACCGAAAAGAGGCATAGGTAGGTGAGGTTTATGTGCACGATTTAGATTTTATGGTAGTGGAGCTTGAAGTGAATGACCGAATGCAGTTGTGGATGAAATGCAGCAGGCAGGGTTGGAGTTATGGCATGAGAATGACATAGCGGAAACAGTGCTGAAGCAATGGTCGCTGATAATTTTAGAACTTTAAGTAAAAGTCGGAATTGCCGTACTTCTTTTAAGACAAACAGCCATAACTAGCTGAACCCCTGAACTGTGTATCCTCTGCGTTCGCGATCGTTTTGCACAACCGATAAAGAAGAACGATGAGAAATTGCAGTTTTTATAATATTTATAAGGCAACTACAGAATGTACTCAGAATTCAACAATAGTTTTAGCCTGAAATAGTACATATAAACAAATAAATTAAGATGAAGCTTAGGCCAATCATTACCCCTGCTGCGGGAGGAAGACCGGAAACAGCAGTTTCTAAATGATGCAGGTGTACGATATATGAACATTGAGGACAAAAGTGAAATCATTTAAATCAATACAAAAACGACCCAAGTGGAAAAGCAGCAGCCGCTTATACGGGGCAAGTAATTGATTAAAGTGCAAAGAGGCAATCTTCTGCCTTTGATAATAAACTTTTAATAGCGGTAGATGTGTTAACAGGCAAAGTTGTTTCCAAAGGCACTATTGAAGGGAAGGACGGCAGGGTGCAACCCTGGTCCCTTCCACAAAAAACATTTTCACTTTTAATGGAGAACAACTGTAGCTGTCATTAATAAAGTCGACGAAAACAATGTTACAGTGCTTCAAATTGTAACCACAAAGCCAATAGCAAGGATGATAGCTATCGCTGATAAAGTCCCCCCTCATATAAATGGATCAACAACAGAATTTGAGGCAGTTACGCCAAATGACGCAAAGAATGAAAGACCTAAAATGACACCTGGAACGTTTCAGGTATTGGTAGTTGAAGAATTACAGTTATACTAACATCATTGAACTAACCTGGTTTTGAAACAGCAGGAAGGAATTTATAGTCTGATTATTTGTAACACTACCTATAGTCCAATTTTTAAACGGATGAATTATTAATGAACAAGTTAGATAGTTTAAGCAGAAAAACGAACAGTGCTGGTGGCCAGGTAAACAAGATTGATCAGCATGCTTACAAGTGGAACAGTTACTAACGATTGAAAAAACAGTTACTATGAACTTCCCTGAACGCTGTGTCATTAACATAATTGAGGATCAATGTGCAAAAAAGCCACGCGAACTGGCAATTGTTTACAAAGAAGAGAGGATAAACTACAGCTCTTTTAATAAAAGGGTAAACCAGGTTGCACATTTCTTGCGAACTAAGGGAG
>NZ_JAOQAH010000009.1 GCF_025963695.1 Segetibacter sp.
TCTCTTTTATAAATTGATAGGGTTGTCCGCCCTGCTCCCTGAAAACTGTTCGCAATACTTCATGGCGATCTACTATCGCTGATAAAGATCGCTCTAAAGCAGATATGTTTAACTGGCCAATGAGACGTAAAGCAGCAGGAGTATTGTACTCAACACTTCCTTCCAACTGGTCCATAAACCATAAACGCTCCTGGCTGTAGGATACAGGAATGAGCGAAGGACGGGTTTGAACTGAAGCAACTGTTGGAAGTAAGGTAGCAGACTTTCCACCTTGAATATTCTTTGCCAGCTGAGCTATTGTTGGATATTCAAATATCAAATTGATATCTACTTCTATTCCAAGCTTCTTCCGGATAGCAGATATCACTCTTATTGCAAGTAATGAATCTCCACCCAATTTAAAAAAGTCATCATGAATTCCTATGTCTTCTACTTCAAGCAGGTCTTGCCATACTTCGGCAAGCTTCAATTCTATATCGGATGCTGGTGCGATAAATTGATCCGTCTGCTCTTCATGTTCACCTGCCTCCGGCAGTGCCTTCTTATCTATTTTACCATTAGATGTTAATGGCAAATGCTCCAACTCTATCCATAGGGAAGGAACCATATATTCAGGTAACTTCTCACTTAGTAAGTTCTTTACCTGCTCCTTATTTCCTGGATTATCCGATACTATATACGCTACTAACCTTTTATTTCCTTCTTTATCTTGTTTGGCAATTACTACTGTCTGTCTTACCAGGCCGCTTTGAAGTATCGCACTTTCCACTTCTCCTAATTCAACTCTATAACCTCTTATTTTAACCTGGTCATCCACCCTTCCCTGGTACTCAATACTTCCGTCGGGAAGCCATCTACCCAAATCTCCTGTTTTATAAATTCTTGCCCCTTCAATGAAAGGATGTTGAACGAACTTTTCTGCAGTTAACTCGGGCCTGTTTAAATAACCTCTTGAAAGTCCGGCGCCTCCTATACAAATTTCTCCCGTTACACCGACAGGCAACAGTTGATCGCTTTGATTTAAGATGTATAGTTGCACATTATCTAACGGCTTTCCTATAGATATTCCATTCTTAATTTTATCAGCTTCAGATATTGGATAAAAATGATAAGTACTACAGCCAACAGTAGCTTCTGTGGGACCATATTCGTTTATAATTTCTACCTCAATATTGTTCTCAACAAAATAGTCGAAATGACCAGGAACTAATGCTTCACCACCCAACACCAATTTCTTCGTTACCAGCCTTAAATCTTCATCTTCCATTGATGCTTTCAACAATTCAATGTGTGCAGGTGTAATTTTTAAAAAGTCAAAGGGAGCATACTTTAAAAGATTAGCATCTTTAAATACTTCATGCTGTTGTTCGCTGCCAATCACAATTGACTTACCTGCTAACAATGGCATAAATATGCCTGTTACAGATGCATCAAAAGTGTAAGACAAATGAATGAAAGTACCTGTATTGTTACTGTCTTTATTTATATAATTGGCCTTATTATTTAGAAGGTAATTGAGCAAAGAACTATGCTCTATCATTACACCTTTGGGTTTTCCTGTTGAGCCGGAAGTGTAAATAATGTAAGCAAGGTGATTGGCAGCAATATCCAGATTAAGATTGCTAGTTGACTGACCTCTTATCGCTTCAACATCTGCATCTGTTTTGATTATGCTTAAACCTCGTATGCCAAATATCTTATTGCTGCTTTGCTTGCTACTAACAACTATTGTTGCCCCCGTATCTTCAAGTATAAATTGTACTCTTTCCAGCGGATAGGCAGGATCAATCGGCACATACGCTGCTCCTGCTTTTAGAATTGCCAGAATACCTACCATCATTTCAAATCCAGGCTCTATACAAATAGGAACAAGCGTTTTTGTTTGTACACCCTGGCTCCGTAAATATGTTGCCAGCTGATTTGAACGTTCGTTAAGTTCTTTATAGGTTATTTGTTCTTCGCCAAAAATTAAAGCTGTTGCATTTGCGTTTTCTACTGCTTGCTCCTCAATTAAAGAAACAACTGTTTTGTTAGTCGCGGTAACAGTGGCAGTATTATTAAACGCTACAAGCAATTGTTGTTTTTCTTCCGCCGTAAGCAATTCGATTTCACTAACAGTAGCATTCGAATTTTCAACTAGCTGGATTAAAACATTTCTAAAGTGATTTTCTATTTCACGTAAATATGTTTCCTGTAATAAAGTAGCGTTGTAAATAACTCTTATACTTATTTCTTCGCCGGTAGAAATGGTTAAACTAAAAGGATAGTTGTTTTGCTCATGAATGGATAAGTTCTCGATCTTGAGTTTCCAATCATTAGCAGTGAGAACCTTGTTTATCGGATAGTTCTGAAAAGTTACTGTCGTATCAAATAAATCTCCTTCTACACTTGTCCAGTTCTGCACATCATGAAGTGAAGAGTATTGATATTGCCGTGATGATACCTGGTCTTGCTGAAGAGATTGCAGCCACTCCACTATGCTCTGATCTTCTTTCAACTCCGACTTTAGCGGCAATGTATTGATATACATTCCTACGCGCTGCTCTATGTTGGCTAAATTATCAGGACGTCCTGAGACGGTTACACCAAAAGTGATCTTGTTGCTACCCGAGTATTGATGCAGCAGATAAGACCAAACTCCTTGCATAATTGTACTAACCGTTAACCGGTTGCGTTTTGCAAACGCCTGTACTTTTGAAGTCGTTTCAGAATCTATCTTTAAATACTCTGTTTTAAATTCTCCAACACCCCTATTTCTGTCTACAGTGCTTGAAATAAAAGGCAGCATTGTGCTCTGTACAGTGTCCTGTAGATAATTGCGCCAGTATGTTTCTTCCTGGTATTTGTCTTTGCGGTCAAGAAAGCGGATATAATCTTCAAACTTGTCGTCTTCGGGTATAGTTACCTCTTTGCCATCAGACAACAATTCATAAGACTGCAAAAACTCTTCTATAATTATTGGTAGCGACCAGCCATCGAATAGAATATGGTGAGACGTCCACAGCATGAGGTAACGATCTTCACTTACCCGTATCAATGCGAGTCGCATTATTGGGGCAGCTTTAAAATCGAACCCTTTGCTCCTATCTGCCGCTTTGTATTTATTTATGGCAACAACCTGTTCCTCCAAAGACATCGAGCTGTAGTCGATCGCAGTTATAGGTATCTCAACTTCCTTATAAACACACTGAACAGGGATACTAAAAGTATCATGATAAAATGCGCTTCGAAGAATGCTATGACGTTTTACAACCGACTGCCAGCTCTCTTTAACCAACCCGATATTTGGATTAATAAGATCGCATGAAAGCTGTTCTATGTAAGCACCTGCTTCTTTGTTGTACAAGCTATGGAACAACATGCCCTGCTGTATCCCACTTAACTTATAAAGTCCGTCGATTTGTTCTTTTCTCTTCCTGCCTTGAACATTTTCTTCTAAAAACTTATCCAGCTCCTGATGAGTAACTTCTGCACTTAGGTCATAATCGGATGGAGTAGTGATTGACTTTTCCTGTGTAAGACAATGGGAAATAAGTGCCGTTAGGTTAGTGATATAAGAGGAAGCAATTCTATCAATTGTATCCTCATTAAAATGCTTCTTACTGTAGCTCCAGTTAAAGATTAATTCTCCTGCCTGAACAGAACTATCTATAGCCAGCTTTTCATCAACCTTTAAATTTTCACTTCTACTTGCTTCGGCTCCTTCTGCAGCGCCTTTAAACCACTTACTTTCATTTGAAATATTATCTAACTGACCGAGGTAATTAAATACAACGTCCCACGATTTTCTATTCTGAAATGTCTCCTCTTTATTAATGTACTTGAGAACTCCGTAGCCTAGCCCTTTGCCCGGCACCTTCCTTAGTTGTTCCTTTACTGTTTTAATAAGTTCATCATTATTTGCTGCTGAACCCACCTCTAATAAAACAGGGTAAAGATTAGTAAACCAACCCACGGTTCTACTAATATCTAAGTCTTCCTCTATCTCTTCTCTACCATGCCCTTCGAGGCCAATTACAATTTTATCTGTTGCACTCCAGGTACACAAAGTTTTGGCAAGTGCAGCCAGTAAAAGGTCATTGATTTCTGTATGGTAGACTTTCGGTACTTGTTGTAGTAGACTTCGGGTTTGCTCTGGAGCCAGCCGTAACTGATAATGCGCTACGTCTTTTACCAGTACTTCACCCTCAAAACTATTGTCAACCGTAATTGGCTCACAGCTTTTGACAATATTTTGCCAGTATCCTATTTGCGATAATAATTGTTTGTTTTGTCCATATTGCTGTAGACCATTATACCATTGGCGTAAAGATGTGGTCTTGCTGCCCAGATCAACTTTCTGGTTATCTAATAGCTGAGAAATTACCAGGTCAAGATCTGTCAAAAGGATTCTCCATGACACGCCATCAACTGCCAGGTGATGTATTACCATCAACAACCGGTTGTCAGCTTCAGTATTTGGAGTTTGTATTAGTACCGCTAGAAATAATTTCCCGGCTTCTATGTCTAGTGCAAGCTGATATTTATTAGCAACTTCAGCTATAATCGAATTAATCGGTCCTTCAACTTTAGAAAGGTCTTCATTGATAAGGCCTGCCTGGTTCGAAGTGAACTCCTGCCGCCACTTGCCATCTTTCTTATAATATTTAAATCGCAGGGAGTCGTGAAAAATTGAAAGCTGCTTTACTGCCTCCAGCAGAACATTCTGCGTAATTGATTTATCTATGGATAGTAATACACTTTGATTAAAGTGAGAGATGTCGGAACTTCCTTGTTCCAGGTACCATTGCTGAATTGGCAGCAAGCCTGAGAAACCAGTTAGCTCGCCTTGTTCAGACTTAACTGCTATAGCGCTGCGATCTGCTATCGCCCTTGTTATTCTCGCGATGGTTTGATGAACAAAAATATCTTTAGGCTGAAGGTGATAACCTAAACGATTTGTGCGGCTAACTACTTGTATAGTCAAAATGCTATCCCCGCCCAATTCGAAGAAATTATCCTCAATCCCTACTCTTTCTACACCTAAAAGTTGTTGCCATATTTCTGCCAACGCTCTTTGAAATTCGGTTGCAGGAGCTACATACCCATTAACGGTAAGTTTAGTAGCGTCCGGTTCCGGCAAGGCTTGCTTGTCAACCTTACCATTGCTTGTTAACGGTAAACTATGCAGTTCTACCCATAATGCAGGAACCATGTATTCAGGTAACCGTTCAAGCAGGAAAGCACTAATTGCATGCTTATCAAAAGCAGTCTCAGCGACAACATAACCAACCAAACGTTTGGTGCCATTGCTATCTTCTTTCGCCAGCACTACAGCCTGGCTCACCTGTTCGCTTTGCAAAAGCACGCTTTCTATCTCTCCAAGCTCTATTCTATAACCCCTGATCTTTACCTGGTCGTCTATCCTTCCCAGGTATTCTATGTTTCCGTCAGAGCGCCATCTACCTAAATCTCCTGTTTTGTATAACCTTTGAGTGTTATCATCAAAAGGATTTGTAACAAATCTTTCTTCTGTTAACTCTGGCCTGTTTAAGTAGCCTTTTGATAATCCTGCTCCGCCCAACAATATCTCCCCGGGTACACCAATTGGTACTAACTGATTTGCGTAATTGGTGATGTAAGCAGAGCGATTCGTCAACGGACGACCGATAGGTATGGAGCTATTTACCTCCTTTTCCTGAATAGTATAAGTTATTGAGAAGGTGGTATTTTCGGTAGGACCGTAACCATTAATAATTTCAATAGAAGGATCAGCTTGTCTTAATTTCTCAATATGTTTTTCAGAAAGCTTTTCACCACCGACAAGTACTGTTTGCAATCCTGAAAACACCGTAATGTCAGTTTCAACCAATTGATTGAACCAACTGGAGGTGAACCACATTTTTGTCACTTTCCTTTCCGATATTTCCGCTTTAAGTAACTGGCTGTCTAATAAGGTATTTTCAGTACATAGTACTAATTGACCGCCATTCAACAGCATACCCCAATACTCAAAAGTGGTAGCGTCAAAGGATGGTGAACCCGTTGACAGCAAAATGTCTTTGTCTGTTAACGAGACGTATTCCACTCCCTTAACAAGGCTTACTACATTACCGTGCTCTACCATAACACCTTTTGGCGTACCCGTAGAACCGGATGTATAAATTATGTAAGCCAGGCTAAAAGGGTTTATGGCAGCTTGTACATTATCTTTTGATTGCTTTGCAACAACTGACCACTCTTTGTCTAGTTCTATAAATTCAACATCCTGTACTATTTGAAGCTTTTTGCGGCTCTCCTCGCTAGTTAAAATAAACCTGGCAGCCACATCATTCAACATGAACTTAATTCGCTCGGCCGGATAATCCACATCTATAGGAA
The DNA here is from genome assembly GCF_025963695.1 of Segetibacter sp. Taxonomy (GTDB): domain Bacteria; phylum Bacteroidota; class Bacteroidia; order Chitinophagales; family Chitinophagaceae; genus Segetibacter. The sequence goes on from NZ_JAOQAH010000009.1 coordinate 6,361, forward strand.
CGTAAGCTCCGCCTGCCTTTAAGATTCCCAAAATGCCAACCATCAGCTCAGGGCTTCGGTCAATACATATCGGCATGCAGGTTCCTTCCTTTACTCCCTTATTTTTCAGGTAAGAAGCTAGTTGGTTTGCTCTTTCGTTAAGTTCCAGGTATGATAACTTCTGGTCTCCGAAGATAACCGCATTAGCTTCAGGTGCTTTTAGAGCCTGTTCTTCGAATAACTCGACGATAGTTTTCTGAGAAGGGTAAGCTGAAGATGTATTATTAAAAGATTCAAGAAGCTGATACTCTGCAGTGGGAATAATATTGATGGAACTTGTCTTCGAACTTAGTTCCTGTGGAAACTGTTCAAGAATATAAAGCAACCGATGCGCTAATAGTTCAATTTCTTTAGCGCTGAAGTATTCATTCTTGTAATGTATGTGAAGTTGTAAAGCCCTGTTTTTTCCGTAATCGCGCCAGACAAGTTGTAAGGGTGTTACTTCATACTCATTAGCCAATCTTAGTACTGTTGCATTTACATCAGGACCAAAATCATTTTCAAAATTTAATGGCTCATAGTTGACTACAATTTGAGTCAAGTATCCTTCTTCAAAATCAGAAGTGGCAAAATGCCTGCTTAGGTCGCCTATCAAATAATTTTGATAACGATAGTCTTTTCTTTGAATTTGCGAGATCTCTTTAAGAAGATCAAGTAATATTTCCTCCTCGTTATAATCTCCTTTAAAAGGCTGAATGCCGGAAAACATTCCGATGATACTTCTTAGCTTTTTCGAACCTCTTTTGTGAAGCGGTATACCAAAAACAAATTCTTTTTCATTGGTAGTTTTAGCGAAGTAAATGATAAGGGCAGCAATAGTTAATTGCTGCATTCCCACTTTAGTTAGTAACTGTAGATCTTCAAATAGTTTTTTTTGATCGCCCGTAAGTTCTAGAATGAATGTAGCGCTTTTGCTTCCGGCGTCATGTCCGAAGTATTTTTTTGATAGTAGTTTTTTGGGCTTCGTCTTAATTTTTTCTTTCCAATATTCGCCCTCCAACTCATAATCGGGCGAATTATAGAACTCCGTAGCTTTTACAGCTTCCTGCACATAAGAAGGATAACTTACTGGTAAGTTATCCCCTGCTATTAACGACCGGTATTGTGTTGCGAGATATTGTACCCAAACTGTAAAGCCATAACCATCGGTTATCAAATGGTGGTACCGGCAAAAGAACCAGTACTCCTTATCTTCTATTTTTATTAGTACATGCTCGAATAGTAAGTTGTCTTTTTTAATAGCAAAAGGAGTATTAAACCTCTCCTGCATCCAATCCTGCCCTATACCTCTTGCATTGTCCTTCCCAGAAAAATCAAGCTCGTCCACTTCCACATGCTCATAGTCTTCATCTATAATAAATGAAGGAACAGAGAGGTCCGGATCAAACCTCATCTTATAAGTATCGAATACTTTGGGTGCTGCGTGAACAATGTGCAGGAACTTTTCTTTATCAAAACTTCCTACAAGTTTAATATACCCCCCAATATTATAATGAGGACTTTCAACATTAAGAAGTTGATCTATATAAACTTCCTTTTGTGATGGATGTAAAGGGAAGGGCTTTTTTTTCATGCTAAACCTCGTTCGCTATTTTTTCAAAAAGCTTTCGGCTATTGGATTAGTTAATACTACTAAAATGGTTACTATTACTCCAAACTATTTATTTAGGAATGCCTCTAATTACATATTGAGGCTGGCAACTTCCTTATCATACAACAGTTCCTTCTCACCAAATAAACGCTCGGCTACCATTCCCCTGTTTCTGCAAATTTTGACCAGTTTGTCAGATTGCACTATTGGATTAGACTCGTCTGTATATTTAATACTGCTGATAAACTCACACCACGGCTCTTGTCCCATTGCATATACATACAGTTCTTTGGGATTGAAAATATTAACGAGCGACAAACCTTTTTCACAATCTGAACCTGCCAATCTCCTACTTCCATCCATGTCCCTTGCTAATTTCTTAGTTAATAACGGGCCATATAACCAGGTGAGAGGAGCACCATCGCACTCCATACCTATAAACATTACATCTACATCACCAATCTGCTTATGAATATGATCATAAAGCTTAGGCTCAACAATTCTGGAGTCGGCTAAAAATAATAATTTGAAACTTCCAATCTTAACAAGGAAACAAGATTTTGTAAGAATGTTTAGATCGCTATGCTCCCCAATAAATGGCAATGCGGTAATGATTGCATCACTAAACTTGATTGTTTCCATTTCATCCATTGCAAAAACGTTGTTGAAACCGACGTTATTGAACATCAACTTCAAATCGGGGTCTTCCAACTTTCCGCTATTTGTTCGGGGAACGATCAGGTTTTTAATCTTATGTCTTAATGGGAGAAGTGTTTCAAATAGAATATGATCCTGGTGATTGTGTGTAATCAGCACGTAATCAATCATGTCAGGAAGATCAACATCAGAGAAATGGTCAACACTTGAGTGGTAACCGTAATAACTGATCAATGGGTCTACAAGTATGCTAATGTCCTTTGTTTCTACCAAAATACATGCATGGCCAAAGTATCTCATTCTTATCTTGTCACCTGTATATTTCTGATAGGGAGGCGGAGGTGTTTCAGTGAAGAAAGAATCGAAAAGATCTTCTTTTGAACCGGTTATGCCTAGCATAGCTTTAACGTAACCCAACGATTGAGGCACCCTCTTCATCTTCGCTAATTCGTCGATGCCAGGATGGTCAAATGGAATATCAAGGTTAAGAACGTCTTTCTCTTCCAAGCGTGGAGTACTTAAACAAAATGGTCTTTCATCATTATTTGTAATCCACATCGCAATACTTTGAGAACTTTTGTTATAATATTCACTATTATATAAAAGCGACTCAAAAAACCTAAACCCGGGGTTATTATTTCGATCGTAATACAATTCTACATACCCCTTTAAAATATTAGGCACCTTCTCGTAGACTGTTTCCAGCCCGTAACCTTTCGCCTCGGTCGCCAACATTCTATCAAGCTCTTTTATCGCTTTAGCAAATTGTATTACTTTTTCCTGCTTTTCTACAGTATTCTTTTGTAGCGCCTCCACTTCTTCAATCCTTCCGCCTTGAAAATCCATAAAAGGACCGCCACGCATTTTAGGATTTAAAACTGCCTCTGCGTGTATTGAAGGAGCCGACAAATAAGAATCAATTATTGTTAAATGTCTTGAAACAATATTCATCGCTGCAGTTGCAGGAGAAATGAGATGACTCCACGCGTACCATTTATCTACTAACGGTTCAAGAACAACGTTAGGCTTTAGATACATTTGTTTGTTTTCCATATATTATAATCTTTCTTGATAATTTTCTGTACTATGTTACCTCAAAATTCCCACTTTAAAATACAATAATAATTATATAAACAACAAAAACGTGTTTATTACTATCGTAAACTTTTTTGCTTTGCTGTTATTTCAGTTTTTATTTTGCTCTATATAAGATTAAAATAACACCGAATTAGCTGCAATAAGCAATATTATTATTTCAATTTTACATATGATACACCGTTTAGCCCGAGTGACACCACATTTCGCGGTGCGAAAAGGCAAAGTTATTCTTCCCACTGTTTACTCAATACTGCATTTCTTCTTTATATTGGCGTTCATACTTCCGCAGGTATATTCTTTCCTTTTATTAACCCAACTCCCAGTATTACGTGCTCTTTCATCTGCTTCTGCTTAAACGGAGGTTTTAATATTATTATAAACGATCTGGTATTTTAAGTATTGCGTTAAGCACTTCAAGTAATTTTACGACCGTAAATAAAGCAGAATAAACACTTAGATTTAAGCATATTGCGGATAACGGCAATAAAATAGAATATAAATGGCTTTATTTATTTTATTTTGACCTGATTTCGAAAAATCAATCAAACACCTGATTACTTTACTAATATGAGGATCGTTTTATTAATCGTATCGGCTACAATTACCACCTTTTTAATCTTCTTATTAAATACTTCAATTGCTATTTCAGGAAGTAAAACTCCTCGTTTTGGAGCTTTTCTTAGTCCTCAGAATGGTTTTTGGCAAAATGCCGAAGCTTCAAACGTTGATTTTAATAAAAAGTTCACCTCCCCTCATTTAGGTGGAAAAGTGGATGTTTATTTTGATGAACGCCTGGTACCCCATGTGTACGCGGAGAAAGAAAATGATGCTTATTTTGTACAAGGATACTTGCATGCGAAGTTCAGGCTTTGGCAGATGGAATTTCAAACATATGCAGCTGGTGGAAGGCTAAGCGAAATAATGGGTAAGGGAAAAGCTTTTTTAGAAAAGGATAGATTTTTCAGAAGGCTCGGTATGGTGTATAGTGCTGAGCAATCATTAAAAACACTTGAAGCAAATAGTGTTACAAAAAATGAACTGGATGCTTACACGAACGGCGTTAATGCGTATATAGAAACTTTAGACCCTGCTGAATATCCATTGGAATACAAACTTCTTGACTACAAACCTGAGAAATGGACAAATTTGAAAACGCAGTTGTTCTTCAAGTACATGTCATATGAACTGGCAGGTTTTGATTCAGATTTTGAAATGACAAATGCAAGAAACATTTTTTCTCCTGCGGATATTGAGCAACTCTATCCTATCGCTCCGGATAGTTTAGATCCTGTTGTTGCTAAGGGAACGATATTTCAAGATGCTAGTCACTTGCCCAAAAAACCTGTTAACGCTGACTCGACCTACTTTCATTCCCCCGCGGTCTCAGATAGTACCCTTATTCCACAACCTGATAAAAATAATGGAAGTAATAACTGGGCAGTTGCCGGAAGTAAAACAAAAAGCGGTGCCCCAATGCTTTGCAATGATCCACACCTTGGTTTAAGTCTCCCTTCCCTTTGGTATGAAATGCAAATATCTACGCCAACTCTCAATACATATGGTGCTACCTTTCCTGGTTCTCCATCAGTTATCATTGGCTTCAACGATAGTTGCGCATGGGGTGTAACGAATGCAAGCCGTGATGTTAAAGATTATTATGAGATCGAGTTTAGAGATAGTTCAATGCAAGAATACAAGTTCAACGGAGGGTGGGCAAAATCGACATTTAGAAACGAAATCATCAAAATAAAAGGTGAACCGGATGTGACCGAAACGATAGCAGTTACTTTATTAGGCCCTGTTATTTACGATAAGAAATTCCCCAACGTACTAAAAGACGGTAAATATTATGCTTTAAGATGGTTAGCACAAGATGCAAGCAACGAACTACTTGCATTTAATAAATTGAACCACGCAAATAATTATGCAGATTTCTTAGATGCAATTTCAAATTATCAATGCCCTGGTCAAAATTTTGCCTTTGCATCTAAAGCGGGAGATATAGCAATAAAACAAGAAGGAAAGTTTCCGGCGAAATGGGAAAGGCAGGGCGATTATTTGATGCCAGGCATTGATAGCAGCTACGCCTGGCAAAGCTTTATTCCCAATACAGAAAATCCCGCAATGTTTAATCCCCCAAGAGGATTCGTAAGTAGCGCTAATCAACTAGCTGCTGATAAAAGTTACCCTTATTACCTTGCGGGAAGACCTTTTATCTATCGTGGAATTATCATTAATCGCTGGCTAAATCGGTTGTCTAACATTACGGTGGAGGATATGCAGCAAATGCAAACTGACAACTATGATGTATTTGGCGAGGTGGCGAGACCTCTTCTTTTGAAGTTCTTAAACCAGCAAGACCTTTCGAAAGACGAGTTAAGCTATATAGATAAATTAAAGGAATGGAATTTAAGAACCGACTACAATGAGGTAGGTTCGACAATATTAGATAAATGGTGGAGGCGGCTACAAAAAGAAGTGTTCAGCGATGAATTTGCAAAAACAAACTTACCCCTGCGCCCGCCCGATAACAGTACATTGCTCGAAGGTTTACTTCGTGACAGCACCTTTAAGTTCGTTGACAATATATCTACTCCACAGGTAGAAAACTTGCGTGAAATTGTTTCAGCTTCTTTCAAAAAAGCTGCTAAAGATTTAGATACCGCCAAAAGAAATGATTATCTAATTTGGGGAAAGTATAAGAATACAGGGCTAAAACACTTATTGAACATCCCTTCTTTCAGTAGTCTTCAATTAGAAATGGGAGGCAGTCTTAATAGCATAAACGCCAACTTTAGAAATAACGGCCCAAGCTGGAGAATGATTGTACAATTAACTAAGGATACTGAAGCATATGGAGTATACCCGGGCGGTCAAAGCGGAAATCCCGGTAGCAGGTACTATGATAATTTTGTTGATGACTGGGTGAAAGGAAAATATTTTAAACTTTTGTTTTTAAAAAAACAGGAAGTGGAAAATAACGACAAAATAAAATGGACGATGACATTTTCTAAAGCTTAATTTTTATTCATGAAATTTTTAATTGCCACCATTCTCACTGCTTTACTAAGTTTTGCAATGGCATTATTTTTCCCGTGGTGGATCATTGCCCTGGTTGCTTTTATTGTAGCAGCAGTAATACCTCAGAAACCTTTATTGGCTTTCCTGGCGGCTTCTATTGCAATATTTCTTTTATGGGGCGCGCAGTCCTACCTCATCGATCAGAAAAACGATCATATCCTGGCTACGAAAGTCGCCGACTTATTATTTCATAAAAAATCCTACATCCTTATAATAATAGTCACAGCTATAGTTGGAGCAACGGTTAGTGGCTTTGCTGCGTTAACTGGAAGTCTATTGAGAGGGGCGATTGTTCATACAGGAAGAAATAAGGAAGGTAAAGAACTACAGTAAGTGCACAATTTTTAATGTTTTCAAAAACGAAAACTACACCCTATCCTTCCTACTGCATGAGCTGAATTTAGTGTCTTAAAACAATTTTCGGAAAAAAGGTATTTAACCAACTTACCAAGATGTTTCAAAAATCAGGTCTATTTAAGGAAGCGTTTTTTTTTCTGAGCTTATTTTGTTTACATACTACTATTTTTAGTCAGCAGAAAGATTCTATGCTACCAGGGAGAGTTGCTCCCCTTACTTTTTATCCTTCTATGACTTTAGAGAATCCCTTAAATTCAGGAAGATTCGGGTTAATCGTTTTAGGAGCTACAATAGAAAATAAAACCCGAATCGCAAATGAACCAGACGCAAACGCTGGTATATATGTAGGATTAGGAGCGCCTGAAAGATTCGTTGGAGCAGGGGCTACTTTAAACATTTATGGACTTTCTAATAAAGTTGGTGAACAACAGAATTTGGGGCAAGGAAGTTTAAGCTTTCATATAAACAGATTATTTCTACAGAATAAGTTCCTGCTGGATGCGGGTTGGGAAAACGCCATTTATTGGGGAGGTAATAACCAGTCATATATTTCATATCAACGTAGCCTTTATTTTTCGGGAAATTATCTCCTGTATTCTAAACCTGAAAACTTACAAAAGCCTTTTGGATACTTAAGTATTACTGCGGGTATTGGTAACGGCTCGTTCAGACGCGATGAAAATTATACTACGGTTAAAAGTGGCTCCTTTGATCCTTTTTTTAGTATAGCAACCCCTGTCTTTAAAGGAACAAATATTCTTACGGAGTGGAACGGGTATGATATTACCGCAGGAATTTCTTCCATTCCTTTTCAAAAAATACCCTTTTTATTTACCGTTGAGATTACAGATCTGATTTTTGGCAATCCTAGAATTGCAGCATCAGTTTCCCTTCCATTCAATCTCGGCAAACCTAAAAAAGATAAGAATGGTTTACCAGTAAGACCGATTGGTATAAAACCAGTCAGGCCGGTAAGAACTATTTAAGGGAAAAAGCTTTAAAAACTCCAATTGTCCCTTCTGTGTTTGTGGTCATTGAAATTGAGGAAGCTGGAGGAAGATTTCCTATTACCAGCCTTTCTGCATGTTGTACAAGCTCTACATTGCCTTGCTCAACATGCTGTTCGTACATCTGCCACTCACTCTTATTCTTTATCACCATCCCCTTCATTCACCATTTCTCCTTTCAACAACTCATACAGTCGCTCGAACCTGATAAATTGTTTTAGATAGATTGCTTGGTTCTTGTAATTTGGCTGATAAGTAGACAAAATGCTATTTTGAAAATTAGTCTCTATTCCTACGGCCTCTGCTCCTAAGATAACCGCACCTAAAGCAGCGCTTTCAATAGTATCGGAAACAACGACTTTAATGTTTGAAATATCAGCCAACATTTGAACCCATAAATCGCTTTTTGCAAAACCACCTGAAGCATGTAGTTCGGTTACCTCGTGCTGCTCTGCCAATATTTTAATAATACTGTACATACTGAAAATAACGCCTTCAAGAGCAGAACGTACCATATGTGCTTTAGTATGCTGAATGCTCAAGCCAAAAAAAACGCCCTTTGCATTAGCATTCCAAATGGGTGCGCGTTCACCCAAAATGTAAGGAAGAAATAATAAGCCATCACTCCCTGGTGCAACCAGTTTCGCCTTTTCAAAAAGCTCATCATAATCTTCATTAGCTTCTAATAAGCTTTCTTTTAACCATTGCAAAACAACCGCTCCATTATTATTAGCACCTCCAGCTATGTATAGATTGTCTTTAAGGTGATAGCAAAACGTCCTCATTCGACCATCCGTTATCGGGTTTTCAATTATCATTCTCGCCGCACCACTGGTACCAATTGTAATAGCCATTGCTTTACCCATTGCACCCGTTCCAAGATTTGATAGCGCACCATCACTTGCTCCAACTACAAAAGGTACTTTTTTTAAAATAGCAAGACCGTCGAAAGTATTGTTGTGAAAAATAGCTTTTGTAGAGACAACGCTGGACAGACGATCCGCGGTAATTCCTGCGTAATTCAATATATCCTCATCCCACTTAAGAGACCTACTATTTAGCAAGCCGGTAGCCGAAGCAATTGAGGTATCAACAACAAACTTTCCAAACAGCTTATAAAAAATGTACTCTTTGATACCTATGAACTTGAAAGCAGCTTCAAATATTTGTGGTGCATTTATTCTTAACCACAATAGCTTGCAAAGCGGCGACATCGAGTGGATCGGCACTCCGGTCGAGCGATAAAAGCGTTTGCCTTCTTCGCCATCCCGCAACTTTTGAGCAATCAAATCCGACCGGTTATCTGCCCAAATAATACAAGGTGTAAGCGAATTGCCTTTTTCGTCTATCGCTATCACGCTGTGCATTGCGGCACTGAAAGAAATAAATAAGGGAAGATTGGGGGTGAGTGTTTGAAGAACTTTATTAATAGCACTTATTACGGCCTGAAAAATTTCCTCCGGGTCTTGTTCACTCCAGCCTGGTTGAGGATGGTGCATTGGATAAGGAAAAGAATAATTGGCAATAGCTTCGCCCGAGTCAGAAAAAGCTACGGCTTTAGAAGAGGTAGTGCCTATATCAATACCAAGATAATAGTTCATGAATGAAATTTAAAAAGAAGGCTTAACTCCCGAAATTTATGGTTTATAGGAATACGTCTAAACGCTGAACTTACAGAAAAAGGCATTCTGACACAAGAGTAGCCTCAAACATTCAATGTAAAAATAGAACTTAGTCAATTAATTAATTTGCTATAAACCGATTCCAAATAAACTCAACGCGTTTCTTCGAACCTTCAAATCAACTCCTTAACTCCAATTTTTATCTGGTTTATGTTTCAGCCTTTTTGCAGCATCAATTACATCCTGTAATTCTACCGGATCACTAAATGGATCTTCATCCAGTTCTGTGGTACGGTTTAATTCTTTTTGCCAACGCCTCAATTCATCAATATATTCCCGGCAGGGCACTCTGCGTAAATCTTCACCTGTTTTTTCAACGTCATACAGACCGTTTTGTAACCATTCTCCAGTATGCCAGTCAGGCATGGTAACGGCCGGAAAAAGACAAATTCCGTGCAGATCAATTCCGGCATCCACTGCAGCCAACGCCTCTTCCATTACATCTTTAAGCCAGGCAGTTCGACCTTCATTCATACCGCTCGTTTCAGCAATAATAATTGGCCGCTGATATCTATCCCAAACCCTTTTTATTAAATCGCATAACGGTTTTACTCTATCATCATCAGGTGGCAGTGCAGCGTGTGGCCCGCTCTCACGATATTCCATTTGACCAAAAGAGTAATTATTCGCGCCAACGATGTCCAGAATTTCAGGAGAGCCCCCTAGTTCAGGATGCGCTTTACCTGAAATAATATCCCACCCTAAAAAAGTGTCTACATAGGTTTCATGTTCTGCAAGGGGTTGCTGATAAGGTTTATCTTTCGGTGCCACTACCTGTACCAAAGGATCGATATGAACCATTCTTGCACCTGGTTCTACTTCGCGTATGGCCTTTACACCACAAATCGCAGCCTTGCATAAGTTATAGCGCAATTTATATCGCTCGTCCCGGGTGTTGTTGTAAGGTGCAACCCATCCCCATTCTCCACCACAGAATGAAAAAAAAGTTATTTCATTGATAGGTGTAAAAAAGTATGGCCCCTTTAACTTAGGAATTACATATTCAGCCGCAGCCTTACAATAAGCAGAAAATCTTAAACAAAATTCTTCTGAATAAGGATCAAGACCATCAGGATAACCATAGTGACAGAGGTCCCATACAGGCCATATTTTATTATGTCGCATTGCTTCAATCATAGGATCGATACAAGAAAAATCAAAGACACCATTCTTTTCAACCATAGGCCATGGAATTCCTTCACGAGATACTGCAATACCTAGCGAATGCAAAATTTCGTAATCCTGCGCTACATACTTGTTGTGCTGTGTTTCATCAATCAGGTTTCGCCGCTTTTTATCTTTCCATAAGAAAGTAGAACATTCAAAACCTGAGATAAAAAAGGTGGGAAAAATACCAGGACGATTGGCCATTTAAATTATTTGAAAGAGTGTATGCTGCTTCACAAAAAAATAATGCCCCTCGTAAAAAATATCCTTTTATTTTTTACAAAAGTGAAGCAACCTTATTTTATGCGTTTCGTATTCATTTAAAAAAACAGCAAAGTTTTTCTTACTCCGCGGAAGTTGAACAGTATGCATCTGTTTAAAACATTACATTTTATATTCTAAAAAAAAATTAAATGAAATATTTAAACAACCCTACAATGGCTGTAACAGCCCTTATTTGTATGCTACTAAGCTCCTCTTGTTCCCAGAACACTATTACTCCATCGCCTACACCTGCCATCATGCTAAATAGTAGCCCAACACTTGGATTTTATTTGGCCGATAGCCTTAATAACACCCTGTATTATTTTTCAAACGATTTTGATGGTAAAAGCAATTGCACGGGTGGCTGTTTAAGTATATGGCCCATCTATTATGCAGGAGAGAACCTGACCCAGGCTAAGTTACCTTCCAGCCTTGATATAGCCGATTTTGGTACAATAACAACAGCCACAGGAGTAAGGCAGACTACTTATAAAACCTGGCCTTTATATTATTATGCACCTGTAGTAGCCGGAACCAATATTCGGGAAAGTGCGGGTGAAACCAAAGGTGAGGGAGTTAATAATATTTGGTTTGTAGCCAAACCGGACTATACAATTATGGAGGTGAATGCGCAGTTAGTTGGTAATGATGGTAAAAATTATAAAAGCGACTATACAGAAGGAACAGGTAAAACGCTCTATTTCTCCGATATGAACGGCATTACTTTATATGCCTTCGCGCCTGATAGTTTTAATATTAATAAATATACAAAGCCTGACTTTTCCAACAATGCTATGTGGCCTATCTATGAAACCAATAAAGCGGTCGTGCCTTCTAATCTCGACCAGACCCTGTTTGGTTCCACAGGTGTTTGGGGGAAAGCTCAACTTACCTATAAAGGTTGGCCCATGTATTACTTTGGTCCTGACAGCATGAAACGAGGACTGAACAAAGGAGTAAGTGTACCCAAAGCCGGAGTTTGGCCAGTAGTTGTAAAAGCTGCCCCAACTGCTCCAAAATAACTCTCTCAAAAGCGGCCGCGGCTAAAATTACAAGAGAACTAATAAAAAAAATTTATCCCAAAGTTGTTTTGGTACCGTCTTAAAAAGCATTTAAAAGCGTTCGACCATCGTTAGCTATTTGCTTCTGTATATTTTTTGCATGTGAAAGACCTGGTTAAAGAAAGAAATGTTATTTTACCTCTTCGCGAAGGTTTCATTGATGTTAAACCAATCTTTAAGGCAGCCTCTACAGTGGGTCTGAATTATATTTTTGTCGAACACGATATGCCGGCCGATCCCTTCAGGAGTATTCAAACAAGCATAGAAAACTTACAGCAATTAGTAGAATAAAACGCTTACCATTTTGCCATGACTAATCTTAAAAAGCTGACCTCTTTTTTTACCGCCATAATAACTTGTTTATTAATTGTTGCTTTCAACGCAACACAAACAAATGATGAAACAGGTGCATTAGCAGATTTGGTTAAAATAGAAACAGGGCTGGTATCGGGAACTAAAAGCCCTGATCATAGTATTTCCATTTTTAAAGGAATTCCGTTTGCAGCGCCACCAGTTGGAGATTTGCGATGGAAAGCACCGCAACCTGTACAACCGTGGCAAGGCGTAAAAAAATGCGATGCATTTGGCCCAAGTCCAATGCAGTCGAAGCCGGCAGCATTTAGCATGTGGTCAGAAGAATTTTTAATTCCCGGGGAGCCAATAAGCGAAGATTGTTTATACCTTAACCTCTGGACAGGCGCTAAGACAAATAAGGAAAAAAGACCTGTACTTGTTTGGGTTTATGGTGGTGGGTTTAACAGCGGCGGGGCCGGAGTGCCCATTTATGACGGTGAAGCTTTGGCTAAAAAAGGGATTGTATTTGTAAGCTTCAATTATCGTGTAGGTGTGTTTGGTTTTTTCGCCCATCCTGAACTTACCAAAGAATCTCCATACCATGCATCTGGCAATTATGGTCTACTTGACCAGGTGGCGGCATTAAAGTGGGTTCAAAAAAACATCGCTGCTTTTGGTGGCGACCCTGCTAATGTAACTATTGCAGGGCAATCAGCCGGATCAATGAGCGTTAACTGTCTTGTAGCAACACCGCTAGCAAAAGGGCTTTTTACCAAGGCGATCGCAGAAAGTGGTGCAAACTTCTCGAGAGGGTCTGCTACAATACAACAGGCTGAAAAAGACGGTATAAAGCTGGCCGAAAAGTTAAATGCTCCAACCATTGCAGGGTTAAGAAGTATGCCGGCCGACGACCTGTTTAAAAAGGCACAAGGCCAACGAGGAGTGATTATTGATGGTTACGTATTGCCTGAAACCATAGCTGAAATTTTTGCAGCGCGTAAGCAAAACGATGTAGCGCTGCTAACCGGATGGAACCAGGACGAAGGTTTGCTTTCGGGCCCTATTAAAAATGCCACTGATTTCCGTAAACAGGTTGCAGAACGATACGGTGCAGACTCTACAAATTTCCTCAAACATTATCCTGCGTCGACTGATGCGGAGGCCGCTACTTCTCAACTCAACCTTTCGCGGGACATGATTTTCGGTGCTCAAAACTACACCTGGGCCAATATTGCCAGCCAGCAAGGCAAAAAGGTATATGTGTATCGTTTTACGAGAAAGGTTCCCGCAACAGGTGAATATGTAAAGTATGGCGCCTTTCACACCGGCGAAGTTCCTTATGCCTATAACAATTTAAAATTTGTAAACCGTCCCTGGCAACCCGAAGATCACAAGCTGGCAGAAGTGATGTCCTCCTTTTGGACCAATTTTATAATTACAGGCAACCCTAATGGCAGTGGTCTTCCCAATTGGCTGGCATATACAACTAAGGATAAAAAAATAATGGATTTAGGCATTACCCAAAAAGCTGTCACTATCCCCGACGCCCCTGCGCTCGATTTTATAGCTGCGAAAATGGGCAGTAGCCAATAAATTAGAACAGCCGCAAATTGATGGTTTTTATCTAAATTGGATAACAGCGACAAACTTCAATAATTCCTTTATTGTACCAACTAAGTCACCTCTGTCTGGCTTCACTTGCGACGCTCCATTCAAATTTATATCCCTGATAAGCTGTAGGCAAAGAGAATAAATACAATGCCCAGCAAACAACAGAAAGCCATCCTTTAACTATTACAGTTAATAACAATGAACTATTAAAGACGAAACGAGACTTAAAAATTAATTGGCAACGCAACAGAGATAAGGCCTTATTTGAATAACCCTAAAATGTACAAGAGTAGTTTACGCAAGAAACCATGGCCACGGGCCCATAACAATGAAAAATGAACTTCGATCTCGCAAGAGTTATAGCCCAGCCGGGAATGTCTTTGCAAGGTTTCGTTCGTGAATGCTGCAATACGTAATGCCGATGAAAGGATTGCGACGCAACGATGATGCTTGTAGTAAAAGAAGCTGGTATCTAAAGGCAAATGAGGATCAATTCTAAAAAAACTGTGTTTATTGGTAGAAAAGATTGATAGCAATACAAGGTTTAGTACATAAAACCCTTTACTTCAAGTTGTATTTATACTTATACCTCTCGTATAATTGCTTTTGTTTATTATCCAGCACAATCTTGCGACCTTGAATAAATGCATCTGTTACTATACTTGTTCTCATATCTAAAATGTCTCCGGTAGAAATAACAAGGTTTGCATCTTTACCTGCTTCAATACTGCCTGTTTTATCGGCAATGCCCAAAATTTTTGCAGCGTTTAAAGTGATAGCCTGCAAAGCCTGCTCCTTTGTTAAGCCATATGTAGCTGCAGTACCTGCATTGTAACCAAGGTTTCTTCCACGTGTTTGACCATCCTCATCATTTATTGCATACAGCACTCCTGCTTTCTGAAGCATTGCAGGTGTTTTATAAGGCTGGTCAACATCATCATCTTCAAGGGTTGGTAAGTTGTGCGGCTGGCTAACAATAACTGCTACATTATTTTGCTTTAAAAGATCAGCAATTTGCCAGCTATCTGTTCCGCCAACAATTACCATGTCGACGCCAAAAGTTTTTACAAAATCAAGGGCAACCAGCATCTGTTTTACTGTGTTTGCATGAACAAACAGCTTCTGACTTTTATTAAATAAACCTTTTACCACAGCAAACTTCAAATTGGTTTCGGCATGATTAGTTTCAGCGGCATAAGCTTTTGCTTCCTGTAAAAAACTTTTGATTTGATCGACCTGCTCTAAAGCAAGTTTTACAGGATCTACTTGCGGCTGGTCGCCACCAAGCCTGGCAAATCTTCCTCCGGCAGGGCGACGAAGAAAAGAGGGCATGTTTATGTGAATACCGTTATCTATTTTATAGGCGGCATCCTCCCAGTTCCATGCATCTAACTGCACTACAGAAGATGAACCACTAACAGCACCGCCTTCAGGAACAATATTCGCTAACAATATTCCTTGTGATCGTAATGTGTTAGTCACTTTCGAATCGGTATTATAGGCAACTAATGAACGAATGCCTGGATTAAGTGTTCCTATTTCCTGCACATCATTTGTTGCCCTAACACTGTTGACTTCAACTAAACCAAGGTTTGAATTCGTAAGTATCAATCCCGGGTAGATATGTTTGCCCCCAGCATCTATTGTTTGAGCACCTGCGGGAGCCGTTACACTTGTACCGACTTGTGTAATTTTTCCATCGTGGATGAGGATGGAAGTTTTATCTAACACTTGTCCATTTCCGACATGTACCAAACCATTGGTGATAAGAATTGGTTGTGTTTGTTTAGCAGAAGGATAAATAGTTTCCTGTGCTTTACCTGCTATTATTATGCTGGCAAAAGCTATACTTACAATTATTTTTTTCATGTGATTTTTGTTTTTGTGGAATGGGGTTTCGAGTTTAAGGTTTAAGGTTTTCATGTTGTGTTTTTCCTTGAACCTTCAATACTCGATTTTAGAAGATAACTGATAAGTTTTTGTATCATACTACTGATTGTTGTTGCTAGTTCATACAGTTCTTCGAACTCCTTTCTGTCAATATAAGTTCTATATAAAGCTCTGCATAATTGTGACCTAACTTCTCCGCAAGATCCTTTAGCATAACCTGGAAATTGTATGAACTCTTTTCTTGTCCCTCTTTCAAAACCTTCAGCTATATTATCCATTATTGATCCTGAAGAGCCGTTAAGCTGATCTATAATTCTGTAATTTTTTTTGAAAACGATCATCATCAATCAAGGCCCCCATCTTATTACATATTGTCCTGGCTATTTTCCATGCTTCAATATCTTCAAAACACTTTACACTCGCCATAACTTTAAACTTCAAACCTGTAACTATAACAATCAGTCTAATTCGCTTGCGTCAATAGTTAGCATTCCATGGTTATGAGCATGTTCACCACAAGTATGCATTATTTGATAACTTGGTTGAGCCGGGGTAACCGGCGCACCCGAACGTTTTTCACTATTCATTTTCCTGATGATGCGGTTTCTTTCTGCAGTTACCATTTTACGCATTTGCGCATCTTTTTCCCTGTCGAAATATATAATACCATCAACAACAGTATATAAAGATTTAGAGTAAATGCTTAATGGATTGTCTGTCCATAAAACAACGTCAGCATCTTTACCAACTTTAATGCTGCCAACTTTATTATCAATATGCATCATTTTAGCAGGATTTAGTGTAACCATTTTAAGCGCATCCTGCTCGCTCATTCCACCAAACTTTATACTTTTTGCAGCTTCATGATTTAAACGACGAGCCATCTCGGCATCATCAGAATTAATAGCTACGTTTAGTCCAACCTGGCTCATTAAAGCAGCATTGTAGGGAATGGCATCAACAACTTCCATTTTATAGTTCCACCAGTCAGAAAAAGTTGAAGCACTTGCTCCATGAGCCTTCATTTTATCTGCTACTTTATAGCCCTCTAAGATGTGGGTGAACGTGTTGTATTTGTAGCCTAATTGTTCTGCAACCTTCATTGCACCGTTAATCTCACTTTGTATATAGGAATGGCAGGTAATAAAACGTTTGTTGTTTAAAATTTCGACCAACGCGTCCAGTTCAAGGTCTCTTCTTGGCGCATTTCCTCTTTTGTCTTTGCTATACAACTTCCATCTATTTTCATAATCATGGGCACGTGTAAACGCATCTACTAATACTTGTTCAACACCCATTCTTGTATCAGGAAATCTTACATTTCCTTGTGTAGATGTTGTACGTTTTACGTTTTCACCTAAAGCAAATTTTATAAAAGGATCAGCACCTTTAAACTTAAGATCTTCATCATTTGCTCCCCAACGCAACTTTATTAATTGTGTTTGTCCGCCAATAGTATTGGCCGACCCGTGTAAGATGTGTGAACTTGTAACACCGCCACTTAGCTGTCGGTAAATATTAATATCGTCAGGGTTTAAGTTATCAGCGATACGCACTTCAGATGTTACACTTTGCCCGCCTTCGTTTATAGAACCTGCGGCAATATGAGAGTGTTCATCAATAATACCGGCAGTTAAATGTTTACCTGTACCATCAATAGTACGGGCACCGGCAGCTGACAGGTTTTTACCTATTGCGGCAATTTTGCCATCTTTCAGCAATACATCGGCCCCTTCTATTACGCCGTCTTTTTCACCGGTCCATACTGTTGCATTTTTAAAAAGGATTGTTTCTTGTTTTGGAGCCTGGCCTTCTTCCCATCCAAATGGCTCAAATGGATACAACACTTTGCCAATAGGTCCGGTAGGTCTTTTTTTTGCACTATCAGCTTTTTGAGAAGTAGGCTGGTCATAAGTAGCAGTCCATGTAAAGCGATTACCGGTGCTGTCTTCACCATACCCTGTCCACACATCGTTATTTACAATTCCACTCAGGTTGAAGTTCTGTCCTCCGCCACCTCTTCTTTCAGGAGCAACATTTATGCGTACCTGGCGACCATCATAATAAAATTTAGATGTAACAGTATCTTGTCCGATAATGCTTGCTGCATTATTACTTTTAAAATCAAGAACATAATTAACCGGGCCTGAAGATGTATTGAAGACCATTTTATAAGTACCTCTTAAATCCTTCCAGCTATCATCTTTAATACTATACTTTTTACCCTGAACCCAATTTTGAAAAATGTTAGTCTTCTCGTTGAAAATCGGACCAGAAGTGATGAGGAAGTTAGCCCACTTTCCAGTCTCTATGCTACCTACTTTATCATACACACCTAACGCGGTAGCAGGTGTTTTAGTTAAAGCATTTAATGCGGTTGTTTCAGTTAGGCCGTAAGCAAAAGCAGTTCTGATGTTAGCCATCAATTGTTTTACATCCCTAAGTTCAGCAGAGGTAAAACAAAAAGTAACGCCTGCCTTTTCAAGTGCTCCCGGGTTTGTTGGCGCCATTTCCCAATGCTTAAGATCGGTAAGCGAAACAAAGCGTGCATCATTAGGATCTTCAACATCCTGGGCCTGCGGGTAATTTAATGGAAGAATATAAGTGGCTTTTGTTGCAGTAATTTCTTTTATACGCTGGTATTCATTTCCACCACCTTTAATTATGTATTGTACACCAAACTCATCTCCAATACGGTCGGCTCTTACGTCGTTCCACTTATCACTTGCATCGAAAATTTGTGGTAGGTGCTGGTTGTCGTTCCAGGCTTGCAGGCTTAAATTCAACCCTTCTCTTGACGGCTTGTTTTTATACCATTGTGCATCAAGATAAGACTGCCTTAATAGTGCAATGGTTCCCATCATTGAGTTCGGATAACTTTGTGTTGAAGTTCCTTTTGTAAAAGAATAATGAGCAGAAGCCCTTTCTTTTATAAGAACAAGATTTTCTTTATCACTTGCTAGTGTAACCAACGCTCCTGTACCACGAGCAATACCATCTTTTACATGAGTAAGTACGGCACCAAAACCAGTTTCTCTTAGTGTTTTTGCTTTCGCCTCATCTGCTGCAAATATTTTAAAAGCATCTGCTTCACTTTTTATAGCCTGGTTCCAACCATAAGCACCTTTAGTGTTAGATGTTAATTGGGTTTGTTGGCCAAAACCTCCTACTTGCCTTGTCGCACCTGTTGCCGGACCTGCCGGAGTTGTTCCATAATCACTAAAAATGTCAATAAAAGAAGGATACAAATACTTGTCCTTGCAATCAACAACTACTGCATCTTTTGGTATGCTTACCCCATTGCCTACTGATACAATTTTTCCATTGCGGATAACAAGGATTGCATTCTTTAAAGTGTTTTGAGCATCTTTCACAATAGTTGCGTTAGTAAAAGCATAGCATCCTTCACGCCGGTCAGCTACACCATTTTCGGGAAAGGTTTCCTGGGCAACTGCCAATTGTTGAATGCATAGGATACCCAATAACCATAAAAATTTCTTCATACCTGAACGAATTACATGTTTTGGAGAAGGTTAAAAAAAGAAGGCTAAAGCTAAGTAAAAAGCATTTCGGGAAAGCAGATGACCAATATTTTAAAAAGCAGTTTGCCAGGGCCGGTAAAAGAAAGAATGTATCCGCACTCAGGAATTAAAAATTTAATATATTACATGCGGCGTAAAATCCGTTCCCTAACAATTAAAGTAACATGAAAAAAGCCCTATTATTTCTTTGTATTCTACTTATAGCTCAAAGCTTTTCATCCATTGCAGCAACCGTAGACTCTATTGACATTGCAAGTGGTGCAATGGGTAAGACTTACAAAGCAGCGGTAGTCCTTCCCGCTTCGTATGTTAAAAATAAGGCGGCTTATCCTGTTCTCTATCTTTTACATGGAGGTGTTGGTCACTTCAGAGATTGGCTTACTTCAACCCCTGATAAAATGTTGGTTAAAAACCTGGCTGACCAGTACAACCTGATCATTGTTATGCCCGAGGGTGAAACGTTTGGTTGGTATTTAAATAGTCGGTTGGATAAAACAAACCAATTTGAAACGTACATTTCAGAAGAGGTAATTTCTAAAATTGACAATACTTATCGCACCGTAAAAAACAACAAAGGAAGGGTTATAACAGGTTTGTCGATGGGAGGACATGGTTCTTTATATTTATCTACCCGTCATCCAAACTTGTTTGCGGCTGCCGGCAGTATGAGCGGTGCCCTGGATTTGAAAATAGCAAATTGGAAAATTCCCGCAGAATTTATTACCAGGGTAAGTACGGGTTTTGAAAAACTTTTAGGTCGTGATACATTGACGACGCTCTATTTTGATAACTCTGTTGTAAACATGGCTGATAAAATGAAGACGAATAATTTACCGCTGATCATAGACATTGGCGTTGATGACTTTCTTATCGAACCGAACCGGGAGCTTCATCGCCGGCTTGTTTACAACCGGACTCCTCATGATTATACGGAGAGACCAGGCGGGCACACATGGGATTATTGGGAGAACGCTTTACCCTATCATGTTGCATTTTTTTATAAAATTCTAAAAGCGAATGGTGTGGTTGTTCCTTAGCAACGGCCGCGCGCCGGTTTGCCCAACCTTATTGAACCGTGGAAGTGAGTGACACAACGATGTTGAAAAAAGTTGTACAGCTAAGTACAAAAAGACCTTGTTTTTTTTCTTTTCAAGCTTTACCTCCTCCTCCTTTTCTCCCTGCTTTTTCTTTATTACCATTACCACTTATAGAAAAATAGGGCCGTCCATCCTATAGCCAGCTACTGTATATTGCATAGTACTCATCTTTGTCCTGTAATCTTTAATAACAAGTACTAACAATAATAAAAGCAGTAGTATGAAAAAAATAATACCCATCCTGATATTCGTCTTAACAGCGATGTCGACAACAGGTTTCGCCCAACAAGTAAAGGGTAAAATAAATGGTTCCGTAACAGACGTAAATACGAAAACAATTGAATCGGCTAACATTACCTTATTGAGAGCTAAAGACTCTTCGCTCGTAAAAATCAGCGCTTCAGACAAAGCCGGAAATTTTAGTTTCGAAAACATAAATGAGGGAAAATACCTGGTTTCGATCTCTGCTGTGGCCCACCAGGTTGCTTTTTCGAATGTAGTGGAGTTAAGCGCATCCAACACTTTGATTACGTTACCTGCTACCAGGCTTCTTGCAAAGTCTAAAACTTTAAGTGCAGTTACAGTATCGGTTAAAAGGCCGATGATAGAACAAAGGCCTGGAATGACGGTACTAAACGTAGATGCTTCTCCTACAAACGCTGGTCAAAACGCACTTGAGTTGCTGGAAAAATCTCCGGGTGTGTCTATCGATAACGACGGTAATATCAGTTTGAAAGGTAAGCAAGGCGTATTGGTACTTCTTGACGGCAAGCCAACATACATGAGCCCTACAGACCTCGCTGCTTTTTTAAAGAATATGCAAAGCAGCAACCTCGACCAGATAGAGATCATCACCAATCCTCCTGCGAAATATGATGCAGCAGGTAATTCCGGGATCATTAATATCAAAACAAAAAAGGGTAACATAAAAGGCATGAATGGCAGCGCTAACGCAGGCTATACTCAAGGCTATTATAGCAGGTTTAACGCAGGTACCAATCTTAATTACCGCAACAACAAACTCAATGTATTTGGGGGAGTAAACGCCGGAACTTACGAGGGTTATAACAGGCTAAACATTGTGCGCAAGTTTTACGGAGTTGACCATAAAACACTCGCCGGCATGGGCGATCAAATTTCAATGACACACTTTAAAGGCGAATACCAAAGTGTGAAGGCAGGTGTTGACTATTATTTTTCTAAGAAAGATGTTGCAGGATTTGTAGTAAACGGCAATTTTAATGTGCACCAGCAAGACCCCAACAGTAATTCAAATGTGACTGACGAAAGGGGATCGGTACTTTACAAGCTAAGGTCAGATGTGTACAATAAGTCAAACTCTCAAAACCTATCGGCTAATACCAATTACAAACACACCTTTGACTCAACCGGCCGTGAACTAAGTATTGATGCTGATTATGCATATTATAACAACCGTAGTACTAACAATTTAAACACCCAAAGCTTTAATGCAGAAAATGTCAAGAACGGTGAAACTGTAAGTTTAGCAGGTACCATTCCCTCATTAATAAAAATTTATAGTGCTAAAGCCGATTACATACATCCCTTCACCAGTGGCATCAGGCTTGAAAGCGGGATTAAAACAAGTTTTGTAAATACGGATAACCAGGTCGAATACCTTCGAAACAGCGGCAACGGATGGAGCCTCGATAACAGAAGCAATCATTTTATCTATAAAGAAAATATTAACGCTGCTTATGCAATTGTTTCTAAAAAACTAAAGAAATGGGATTTAACAGCAGGGTTAAGATTAGAGAACACTGCATCTAAGGGTCGGCAGATTAAGAATGACTCAACATTCAATCGTAACTATACCAACCTGTTTCCTAATGTTGGAGTTGGATATGCCGCAGGCATAAAAAACCAGGTTAACCTAAGCTATAGCCGTAGAATTGCACGTCCTGATTACGATGCCCTTAACCCTTTCGTATACTTTATCGACTCGCTTACTTATTCGCAGGGCAACCCCTACCTGCAACCGCAGTTCACAAATAATTTCGAGCTAAGTCATACGTACAATAAGTTTTTAACCACCACCATCAACTATACACAAACAAACGATATTATAACCCAGTTGCTTAAACAGGATACCGAAAAGAAAACTACTTACCAGACAAGAGAGAATTTCAGTAGTATGAAACAATTTGGTGTAGCCGTTATGGCAAACATTCCAATCAAAAAATGGTGGAATGCTAACATTTATACGAATGTGTTCAATAATCGTTATGCCGGTACTTATCAAAGCGATGCTGTAAACATCTCAACTACAAGTGTAATGTCGAATATTACCAACAGCTTCACGCTAGGTAAGGGTTGGAATGCCGAGGTAAGTGGCTGGTATCGCAGCAAAGGTGTTGAGGGTTTAATACTTGCTAACCCAATGGGTGCTGTTAACTCCGCTATTTCCAAGCAATTAATTAAGAAAAAAGGCACGCTGAAATTTGGGGTTAGAGACATGCTTAACACACAGCAATTCAGTGGGTATGCCAAGTACAGTGATGTAGATGTACTTGTAAAAAATACAAGAGATAGCCGCCAGTATAACCTTACTTTCACTTACCGTTTTGGCAAATCAAACATTCCCTCGGAGCGCAGGAAAACAGGCGGCGCCAATGATGAGCAAAACAGGGTAAAAAGTGGCGGACAATAAGCCCTGGTTTAGCAATCGTTGATAGATAAGTATAAATAATAAAGTTCCTCTTTGCAGGAACTTTATTATTTATACAAAAGCCCGCTTTTTAAAAGCCTTCAACGCATGTTCTCTTAGCTTTTTTGTACTTAGCTTTTGGCCTGCTATGTAGCATTGTTGTGTCACTCACGTGTACTTTTTATAGGCTGTTAAGCCCCGCAACCAGCGCAGTTAATAGCAAAGCTCCCAATACCCTCTTTTGTTTTTTGTCATCATTATGCGGCTGATTTTACTCAAGTTATCAGCATGCCTTATTAACCCATAACTCCTGGAATATCCTTACAGCGGCTGCGCCGCCCCCAAGGTCTTAATAACGAATGATGTACAAGTAGTAACCATAAGGATACGACGCGTGGAGTATCGTTTGTAGACATAGATAGAAATTTATATACAACGAGATGCTTAAAGCGCCATTCCTTTTTTTTGCCCTGTTTACTACAACCTTTATTATTGCCCAAGACACAACCACTGCCAAACTAAAGGTTTATATAGATTGCCGTGTTGGCTGCGATATGCGTTTTTTTAAAACTGAGATCAACATTCTCGATTTTGTAATTGACAGGGATGCTGCAGATGTGCACGTTCTTATAACCGCACAGAGGCTTGGAAGTGGTGGCAGCCAGTTTCAGCTAAATTTTTATGGTCAAAACAATTATGAGGACTATATCGACACCCTCTATTTTACTACCAGGCCAAATGCTTCGTCTGCAACCGTGCGCGAACAGATGGTTCGTTACCTGATGTTCGGCTTTACACCGCTCGTAGCTAAAACGGCTTATGGAAACGACATAAAGATCGCAATGAAAGGTAAAAACAGTGCAAATGAAAATGCGGAAAACACAAAAGATAAATGGAATTATTGGGTATACAACGTAGGCGTTAATGGCCAGTTGAGTGCTGACCAGGTGTATAGGACCAGGATCTTTAATTCAAGCATTTCTGCTAACAGGGTTACCGACAAATTAAAAGTTCATTTTGACGGGCATGGAGCCTTGTATCATACCAGATATAGTTATCCCAGCGGCGACACTACAACTACTTACGTTGTTAAAAATAGCGACTACGGCTTTAACGTTCACGCAATAAAGTCAATTACAGCGCATTGGAGTATCGGTTCCCGCGGCAGTTTATCAAATAATACTTTCAGCAATATTCGGCGCAAGCTCTACTTCAAGCCTTCCTTAGAATACAACATCTACAATTTTAAAGATGTAAACAACCGATACCTGGTTCTTCGTTACGGTGTCGACATAAATCATTTCAATTATTACGACACAACGCTTTTCAATAAAATTGAGGAGACGCTTGTAGGCCACCAGTTATCTTTAACACTCTCGCTAAACAAAAAATGGGGTTCAATTAATACAGGTATGCATTACCGAAATTTTTTAAACGACCGAAAGCTCAACAGCATGGGCATTAGCTCGCATGTGGATGTAAGAGTTACCGGCGCTCTTTCGTTTTATATAAACACAAATGCCAGTATTGTACATGACCAGGTAAACCTGGTAAAAGGAGGTGGAACGGAACAGGAAATTCTAACAAGAAAGCGGCAGATTGCATCTAACTTTAATTACTATACATCATTTGGTGTCAACTTCCGGTTCGGAAGTATCCTAAACAATTTCGTCAACCCCCGTTTCGATGGCTATGGAGGTTTCTAAGAGCCTTTATATTTGCCATACACGGGGAAGGTTAATTACCAACCACTTTTTGGTTTCTTCAGGTGCTAATATCCCGATTCTTTTGGGCGCCAGCTCTATCACTTTCTTCAACATCGTTGTGTCACTCACTTGTACACAAAAATCAATTTTGAGCTTCAAAGGCAAGTGTATTTATATTTGAGCCATGGAATTTGAAATGAAGCACATTGACCCGGGGTCGTTACAAAAACAGGTAACGGTACATGCGCCGGGTACAGTAGCAAATTTGGTTTGCGGATTTGATGTGTTGGGGATGTGCCTCAACGCTCCTTATGACATTATGGAAGTAAGGCTGCTGGAAGAAAAAAAGATAACGATTATTAGCAAAGACGGATACAAGCTTCCAACTGATCCTGCACAAAATACGGCCGGCGCTCCGTTGATCGAGATGCTGGAAGAGATAGATGCAAACATTGGTTTTGAAGTAACCATTGAGAAACTAATTAAACCAGGTAGCGGAATAGGTTCAAGCGCTGCAAGTGCTGCGGGCGCTGTTGTAGCAGCCAACCACTTACTGGGAAATATTTTTTCAAATGAAGACCTGGTTCGTTTTGCCATGTTTGGGGAAAAAGTAGCGACAGGCGTAAAACACGCTGATAACATTGCTCCCTGTATTTATGGTGGCGTTACCCTCATCCGTTCAATATTTCCTTTAGATATTATCGCGCTGCCTGCACCTGATTTTTTTGTCACCGTTGTTCACCCTCAAATAGAAGTAAGAACGTCTGATGCGAGACAAATCTTAAGAAAAGAAGTCTTGCTAAAAGATGCTATAAAGCAGTGGGGAAACATTGCTGGATTAGTTGCCGGGTTATTAAAAAAAGATGCAGCACTGGTAGGTCGTTCGCTTGAAGATGTAATCATAGAACCTGTCAGAAGCATTCTTATCCCCGGCTTCGATGAAGTAAAAAAAGGATGTAAAGAAGCTGGCGCACTAGGCGGCGGCATCTCAGGTTCCGGCCCATCTATTTTTATGCTCAGCACAAGCGAGACAACAGCAAAAGTAGTAGAGGCTGTCATGAAAAATGTGTATGAAAGAATAGGAATAGCCTATCATACTTATGTAACAACTATCAATGCAGCGGGAGTGCAGGTAGTAAGCTGCTAGCCTATAGCTGTTAGCTATAGCTTTTAAGTACGATGAAATACACAATTAAAACATAAGGTGGAAGCAAGCGGGTACGAACTAATCGCCAGCGGCTTTCTAAAAAAACACGGAAGCTAGTAGCTAACAGCTAATAGCTTTCCTCTAAACAAATCATGCTTTACTATAGTACCAACCAACAATCGCCAAAAGTAAGTTTTAAAGAAGCTACCATAAAAGGCCAGGCTCCTGATAAGGGTTTGTATTTTCCTGAGCGAATTCCTGAGCTGCCTAAAGACTTTATTAAGAATATTGACCTTTATTCTCAAGAGGAAATTGCCTTTCGTGCTATTCAACCTTTTGTTGGTGATACCATTCCAACTGACCTCTTACAAAAGATTGTTGCTGAAACGATCAATTTCGATTTTCCCCTCGCTAAAATAACAGACAACATTTTTTCTCTTGAGCTATTTCATGGGCCTACCCTTGCTTTTAAAGATGTAGGTGCAAGGTTTATGAGTCGTTGTTTAGGTTATTTTGTAAAAGACATCAATAAACCTGTAACGGTGCTTGTGGCAACTTCAGGAGATACCGGCGGTGCAGTAGCAAGTGGCTTCTATGAAATCGAAGGTGTAAACGTTGTTATCTTATATCCGTCAGGCAAAGTAAGCAGCGTACAGGAATTGCAACTAACCACATTAGGTAAAAACATTACAGCCATCGAAATTGACGGAAACTTTGATGACTGCCAGCAACTCGTAAAACAGGCTTTTGCAGATGAAAAATTGAATGAGGAATTATTTCTTACATCAGCAAACTCTATCAACGTGGCAAGGTGGCTGCCCCAGCAATTCTATTATTTCTTCGGCTACCAACAATGGGCTGATAAGGACGAGCCCCCGGTTATTTGCGTACCGAGTGGCAATTTTGGAAACATCTGTGCAGGCATGGTGGCTCACCTTACAGGCTTGCCTGTTAAGCATTTTGTTGCTGCCGTTAACGCTAATGACTCCGTGTACAAATACCTTGAAACCGGAAGTTACAAAAGTCAGCAGGCAGTAGCTACCATCTCGAATGCGATGGACGTCGGCAACCCCAGTAATTTTATTAGAATACTCGAATTGTTTAAGCACGAATATCCCGAAGTAAAAAACGTCGTCAGCAGCTTTAGCATCACTGACGAAGAAACCAGGACAACGCTTAAAGACGTTTATAATAAGTACGATTACTTACTCGATCCACACGGTGCAGTAGCTTTCGCGGGATTAGCAAAATACCTTGAAAAACATGCACACGACAAAGGGATGATTCTTGAAACGGCGCACCCGGTAAAGTTTTACGATGTGGTGGAACCTATAACGGGACAAAAGGTTGAAACACCTGAAACCATTAAGGGCATATTAAATAAGAAAAAGGAAAGCGTGAAATTGACGCCGGATTATAATTCTTTCAAACAGTTTCTTTTGTCATAATTAATTCAGACAAAGTATAACTATATGATCGACGTAAAGAAAGCCTACAATATGTGGGCTGAACAATACGACACAAACAACAACAAAACGAGAGATCTTGAAGCTAAGGCTTTAAGAAAGGTTTTGTCGGCAATTTCATTTAATAGTTGTTTGGAGATCGGTTGCGGAACCGGAAAAAATACAGTATGGCTGGTGGAAAAGGCGCAGAAAGTATTGGCAGTAGATCTATCAGTCGAAATGCTTGTAAAGGCCAAAGAAAAAGTATCTTCTAATAAAGTACAATTCACACAGGCAAACATTCTTTCTGAGTGGACTTTTCGAACAGCATTGTATGACCTGGTAACTTTTAGTTTAGTGCTTGAACATGTAGAAAACTTAGATCCAATTTTCGAAGAAGTCTCACAAGCATTAGTTCCGGGTGGACATGTTTATATAGGAGAGCTTCATCCCTTTAAACAATATGCCGGAAGTAAAGCAAGATTTGATACCGAAGATGGAACACAGGTGGTAGAATCTTTTAATCACCACATGTCTGATTTTACCAATGCTGCAAAAAGGCACGGACTTGCAGTGGCAGATATAGATGAGTATTTTGATAATAACGATAGAAACGAGCTTCCAAGAATTCTGACAATATTGCTCAAAAAAGTCTAATCCACTCTAACCGTATTAAAGCTTGACTAGGATTCTGAACTCACCATTACTTTTTAATATTCCTCATCATCTTCTCCAACAGCAACTGCTTGTGTCTTTGTTGACGATAGCTGTTTTGTTTTCTTCTTCTTCAACCTGTTAAGCCACATGATGGTGCCGGTGATGGGAAACGTAACACCAAAAATACAAACCAGGAAAGCGATAATTTTTGATGGCAGTCCATAGATGGAACCGACGTGAACAGGTTTAAAAGTGGACCTTACCCTTTGGCCCAGGTTCTTGTCCTGAAACTTTAAATTACCAATCACCTTGCCTGAATATTGGTCGATGTAATAATTGTCGGCAGCTGATTCGTGTGCGCCAATTTGAAGGACTGTTGCTGAAAATATACCGGTAGAATCATTTGGAGCCCGGAGTATATAGAACTGAACATCAGGAGCTGCTTTTTGAATAGCAACAAAAGCTGAGTCGTAACCAATTCTTTGCTTATCTGCCTGGTATGTTGAATTTGGTGGTTCAACAGGTTTCATAGAAGAATTGGTAACAGTGTAGATTCCGTTATTGAACCATTTGAATGACCACGCTAAGGCGGTAAAAGCAAAAATGAACAGGAATATGGCCGAGTAAAATCCCAGCACTAAATGCAGGTCATGGTTAACCCTTTTCCAGCTTGCATCGGTTTTTATTTTAAGTCGCTGTTTTAATATCGCTTTGTTTTTTGGCCACCATAATATTATTCCTGTTGTAAGAATAAACAGGAAGATAAAAGTAGAAACTCCGGTTATTGTTTTACCGATGCTGTCGTTGCCACCGAGTAGCCAGCGGTGCAGAGAGAATATGGTGTAAAAAAAGGTTTCTCGGTAATTGTATAGTTCAAGTATTTCTCCCGTGTAAGGATTTACAAATGCGATGTGTGTTTGTCTTCCTTCGCCACCTGCCGGTGCTGCCGGTTTTCCTTTTTGTACTGCCGCAGGCTTGCTGCCTGCTCCCGCTTCCTTTTCCTTGCTGGCATTTTGTTCAGTTTTTACTGTTAATTTGCCTTCTTCCTGCTTTCCTTTTTCAGGTATCGAAACGCCTACCTCAACACTTCTTTCAGGACTGGGATAAATTTTTACTGATGCTACTTTTGCGGCCGGGTACTTCTGTCTTACGTTGCTGATTAACTGCTCGATCGGCAGGTGAAGATTTTCCTGCCGTACAAAATAACGGTCGTGATGAGAAGCTTCCTGCAATTCTTTTTCAAAGACAAGAATGGCACCGGTAAAGCAACAGGTCATAATAACCAACCCGGCTGCAAGACTAAGATATAAGTGGATGTTTCTAAAAAACGCTTTCATATTTTGAAGCCCCAGCCCTGAAGGGAGTAGAGAGATTTTGTCAGCTCGAAGTACCTGGGGATGTGTGTTTATGTGTGATGAAAAGAATGTCGAAAAGTACAAGAGTGCGACGCAACGATGTTTAATATCTATTCCTTAGCTGGGTCCAAAAAAAACTCCTAAAATCTGTACGCAATGGTTCCAACAACTTGTCTTGGCGCAATAGGATTGATGCTATAATTTTCGTGAACGTAATAATTGAAAGTGTTGGCAAGGTTTGAAACTTTTGCCAGCAAAGAAATCCTGTTGATGTTGTAACCGGCAGAAATATCAATGGTAGTAAATCCTTTTACAGGGATCAGCCGTGAATAGTTTTGAGCCTGCCCGATGGTGTTGTTCCATCCGCCAAAACGATTGCCGGTGTAAAAAGCAGTTGCGCCAATTTTTAAACCCTTTAGCCTTTTGTTCTTAAATACATAAAATGCACTCCAATTAGCGGTATGAGCGGGAGTGTTTACAAGGCGTTCGCCTTCAACATAGTTTCCCTTTGCGTCAGGTGTTTTAGTGTAACGCATGTAGTTGTAACTGTAGCCGGCTATTATATCAAGTCCGGCAACCGGGTGACCTGTCAGGTCAAACTCAATACCATCGCTTGTTGTTTCGCCTGTCAGTTCTTTTATAGCTGTGTTGTTGTTTGGCTGGCCGCTAGCAGCAAACTGTGCGGTTTGTGCCAGGTTGTTATTTTTTATACGATAGGCTGTTACATTGGCTGAAAGACGGCCTTTGAAAAAGTCATTTTTTACACCTATTTCGAACTGATCGATAATAGATGGTGAAAGGGCATTGAAATGAATATCGGTGCCGGTATTTACAGAAAACGAATTGGAGTAACTGGCAAAAAAAGAAGTGGTTTCAACAGGACGATAAACCAGGCCGAGACGTGGAGAAAATGCCTGGTCAGATTTAGAAACACCTTTTGCATTGGCCCCGGTAATTAAATTTGTAGAATCTGCCGGAAGCGCTTTTTGATAAGAAAAACGGACCCCAGCCAATAATTTAAGTTTACTGGTAAGGCTAATCAAATCTTGTACATAAGCACCAACGCGGTTGGTTGGGGTATTTATCATTCGTACCCTGTTAGCAACCGGAATATCGGTGCGTCGGGCAAACTTTGATGGATCTAGAATATTGATGGTATCGTAAATAGTAGGTTGGTTGTAGGTGTAGTTGGTGGTGTAATAACGATCGGCATCAATACCTGCAAGTAGTGTGTGAGCAATTGAGCCGGTTTTGAATTTGCCGTTCAGATCAAGTTGGGCTATGTAATAATCTTCGTTGGTAAAAGTCCTGTTCAAAGGCCTTGCCCACTTGCCTGTTGCATCAGCCTGCACACGTTCGGTAGAATAATAATCTCTTGAATAATTTTGATAAGAGCCGGTGAAGTTCAATTTCCATGAGTCATTGAACTCGTGTTTCAAAGCTGTTGATGCGGTGGTTTGTTTCGTTTTAGCATAAGACCATGCAGTGCCAAGAAATGTGCCTCTTGGTAAAGGAGCGATGGTTGTATTGTTTATAGAGCCTATTCCGAAATCGGGTGTGAATTCATGATTAAGATAATCGGCCTGCACCAGCAGTTCTGTACGCTTTCCTAACTTAAACAATAGGGAAGGGTTGATATAATATCGCTTTGAATGAACGGAGTTTCTAAAGCTGTTGGCAGATTCAAAGGTTCCGTTTACGCGATAAGCAATTCCTGCAGTCATGGGTCCGTACACATCAAACGAAGGCTTATACAAATCGTAGCTTCCTGCTCTCATAGAAACTTCGCCGCCAAAATTAAATTTCGGTTGTTTGGTTACCATGTTTACAATTCCACCGGGAGCCACATTACCGTATAAGATGGCGGCGCTTCCTTTCAGTACTTCCACTTTTTCCAAAGAACTCATTTCAGGCATTGCTCCTGCATTTACCCTTGCACCATTCTTAAACATATTGCTGCTCGAAAAGCCATAGCCGCGAGCGGAAAAAGCTTCCTGGCTGTTACCGCGAGTCGTTGCCAGGTAAACACCGTTCACATTTCTAATAACATCGCTCAACCGCAATGCCTGCTGATCGCGAATGAGACCTTGTCCAACAACAGCTATACTTTGAGGAAGATCCATTGGGTTAATTTCAATTTTACCTAATGAAACTGTTTTCTCATTCAGGCTTTTACGTGCAGTTACAATCACCTCATCGAGTTGTTTTGAAGTTTCCTGCAGTGTGTACGATAGTTCAATTGTTTGCCCCAAAGTCACTGTCACGTCCTTTTCTATTGGCTGCAAACCAACCATAGACACCGAGATGATATGAGTTCCGGTTCGTACGTTTTTCAACACAAAATTTCCGTTTCCATCTGTAACGGCAAACCTGTTTAAGCCCTTGATCGTAACGTTTACTTCCGTAGCCGGTTTGTTATCGGTTGTCGACACGTGTCCTTTTATTGTGCCGGTTTCAGCAACCGGTATTTCGTCTATTACCTCAACCGCAACCATAGCTATTTGCGCATTTGCACTAAAGCAGCCAAAACAAAGTAATAAGCAGAAAGCTTTGGTAAATTTATTTTTCATCAAATGTTTTTTTCCGATGCAAAAGACGGTCAGGTAAAATGAAATC
>NZ_JAOQAH010000101.1 GCF_025963695.1 Segetibacter sp.
GGATAGTTTGTGGGAGATCTTTTATTGATTGAAATAACAAAGTTTCAAGTTGTTCTTTTATTGTAACGAACGCTGGTTGGTGCCGATATTTTTTACGAACGGCGACAACATCATAATGAACCGTTATAGAACTGTATGCAGGAACAATATCTTTTACTCCAACAAAACAAGCTTCTTTTATAGCGTGTGATGTAGCTAATACTCGTCGATTAACGGCTTCAGCAATCGCAGGTTCGTAATTAATAATGACTGCCGAGTCTCCTAGAGGGCAAATAATGGGTTGTGTTTTTTTAACCATACATTAAAGAGGCTTATACAGGTTATAACGTATAAGTGTGCGACGCAACGACTGATGAGAAAAGAGATAAAGTCGGTTACAAAAAGGTTACTTAATACCAAGGTCGGCCACCAACATCAGGTGGTCGCTCAGGTCTTCATCCACCAGGTCGAATTGCTGTACGTAAAAATTATTGTCGGGCAATATATAGTCGATTCTAAGAGTGGGTGCAAGTGCAATGTAAGTGCGGCCAATACCTAACGAGGTTGTAAGAAAAACGTCTTGCCAGTCTTTTCGTATATGAAAATAAGTATAACTGTTAGGAACGTCATTAAAGTCTCCACAAATAATAGTTGGATAAGGAGAGTGGTCTAAAGCCTTTCTTACAATGTCTGCCTGTTCGCCTCTTTTAGTATAAGCAAGCTTCATTTTTTGCAAAAGGCTTTTTGACGCCGGCAGTGTTTTATTCTCTGTATTTTTTATGATTTCTATACCCTCATAATCTTCTTGTTTAAACTTAAAGGACTGTAGGTGGGTGGTAAATATTCTGACAATTTTTTTAGGCGTAGCTATGTCAGCATATATAAGACTTTCACTGGAGTTTCCAGGAAAACGGATTTTACCTGAATCGACGATGGGGTATTTTGAGAAGATAATGCAGCCGGCCTGGTAACCTTGTTTACGTCGTTCAAAGTCTTTTGAGAAATAGTGGTAGGGATAGAATTCTTTAAACCTGCGAAGGTTGTTTTGAGCAGCAGAGTTGTTGAATTCCTGCAAACAAATAATATCGGGTTTTTGTGCCATAATGGCTTCAGGAATTGTGGCGCGGTCTATTCTCTTTTTATCGGCTTTGTTGCTTAAACCCTCGAAGCTTCTTGTATTCCAATCAACAATGCGAAGGTAAGTGCTGTCTTTTTTTTCAGTAAAAGTTTCGTATTTATTCGTAGCAAATAACACGCTCAATTGTTTCCAACCTATTAGTAACGCGATGATAGGAATGAGTGACCAGGACGGTTTTGCGACCCACCAAAAAAAGATAAAAAATACCAGCAGCAAGGCCATGTAGGGAACCGAAAGACCCATAATACCCATAAACCACCAGGTTGAAGGATTTAAATAGGGTACAAGACAGGCGATAAGAAAGATACCCGCTATAATACAGTTGATTACAAGAAAAAAGCGACTAAAAACTTTTCGAACCTTTCCACCTGCCATAGTGTAAATATAAAGCAATTAATTAGCAGCAAGTTAGATGAAAAACTTGCATTATTCCTTCCATTTTACGTCAACAAACTGCGGAAAGTGATCAGATAAATGCACTTCGTCTCTACCAAAACTTTTTATAGAAAGTTTTTTATCAATGAATAAAAAATCAATCCGAAGCGTTTTGGGAAGACTGTCCATTGTAGCTCCTAAACCGCATCCTTTTAATTTAAAAGCATCTTGTAGATTAGCAGACATTGTGCGGTAAGGATAAGAGGTTGGAACCGAATTCATGTCAGTTCCTATAATTACGGGGAAAGGACTTTTGTTGATGGCACTTTTTGCAATTAAGGCTTCTTTTGAGTGAGCCTGTGCAAACGATTTTAATTTACTGAATTTCGAGTCTAAATAAACAAAATTTGAATCGCCGTAAAACCTGACGCGGTTTCCGGTTTCGGAGGGATTTGCAAATAAATTAAGTGATTTGAAATGAGTCGAGAAAATTCGGATTGTTTTGTTCTGAAAAGAGATATCTGCTGAAGTTAAGTATTCTGTATATGAGGGATCTCCTAACAGCACTTTTGATGAAGCGATAATGGGAGTTTTAGAAAAGATGGCTGAACCAGTTGCAATAGTTCCGTAGTTGGCTATCAGATTTATCTCATCAGTTCTATTGACATACAAGTATCCCATTTTTTTTAAATCTTCTGTGTTTGAAAATGTTCCCTTTACATAGTGTTCTGCAAACTCTTGTACACACAACACATCAGGATTAACCATGGCGATATAATCAAACATTCGTTTTCTGATTGAATGTATCGTATCCATACCAATAGAAGGATTGTCGAAGCCTTTAACGTTCCAGGTTAAGATACGTAGTGACCCTGTGTCTTTAGCGATGGTTGACTTAACGAAAGGGTTAAGGGCGAAAGTGGAAGAAAGGTTTTGAAAACCAACGAAAAACAGCAGGATTAAAAATAATGCAGCTTGCCTTCTAATAAACAGCCAAAGGAAGGCAAGTATAAGTATGACAGCTGCAAGGTATGGAAACCCTAAAGCCAAAAAAGCCATTGGCCAAAAATGTACAGGGCTAATATAGGGTGTAAAACAACTGGCAAAATAAGCAAGAGCCGATATAAGAGTAATAACGGCAAGTACCGTAAAAAAGAATTTCTTCATTAACTACAACTCTTCTGTGCTTGCTTTTTTCAGAAAATCTTTCTCATCTTCTGTTAAAGAACTGTAGCCTTTGTGATGAATTTTGTCCAGCAAATCGTCAACCCTTTGTTGGGTTACATGAGGGGTTTTTTCGAACGGCTTCTGGTTCGATTTATAAAACAATTGATTTTTAGTAGGATTTTTAATGTGTTTTTTTTCCGGGCGGAATAAGTCGTCTGCCCAATGCACCAGGTCCACCATCCACCGGCTCCAGTCGTTGCCTCTTTCAAGTTGCCAAATAAATATATAACCCATTAAGCCACCGGCAACGAGGGCGCCTATATGACCAGGGTTTCCTCCTACTGTTCCTACGCGGATAATAACAAAGACCGCCGCCAATCCCCATAAAGGAACATTGAATTTTGGAAGAAGTCTTAGTTTGTATTGCGGCGCAGTAGCAGTAGTGGCTACTGCCAGAGCCATTAGTGCCGGCCCAGACCCTAACAGCGGATATGTGTTGTTTCCGTTTTCCCTTAAAGATGGAATTAAATTAATAATGAGTAAAAAGAAAACAGAACCAGCTAAACCGCCATATAAATAGACGGGGATAAGTTTACGGTTGCCTGCAAGATTCTGGAAAATATAACCAAAGCCCCAAAGCCACAACATGCTACTGATGAGTTCAAGCAGTTTGTAATGAGAAAACATGTATATCAGTAATGTCCAGGGACGGGAAGCAAAAACCGATGGTTGAGCCGGGACCGAAATATAATTCAAAACCTGGGATTCGAAAACGCCCTCAGCCCCATTATTTATAGAGTAAACAAGTTTTGTAAAGTTGAGCAAAATGTAAACAATGATATTGAAAATGATCAGCAGGACAAGGGAGTTTCCATCCTGTCCAAGCAAAATTCTTTTCCTGCTGTTTTGCTGCAATAAACTCATTTCATTTAATGTTAAAGCGAACTCTTTAAGTTAATAAAAATTTTTTCGATCCTTTCTGTTCCACGTAAGTACTAACAAAAAACCAACCAAACCGCCACCAATGTGGGCCCAGTGAGCGATATTGTCATTTGGATTATTTTGGAAAGCTGAAAAAATCTCGTAGCCAAAATAAGCCAGGCCAATCCATTTAGCTTGTATCCCAATAACAAAGTATAAATATAATTTCCTGTTAGGAAATAAATAAATATATGCAGCTAAAACGCCAAAAACAGCACCGCTGGCACCTATCGTAGGGTCGCTTATGACCGCATATGTAAAGTTTGAAATGTACTGAACTACCTCGTTTGCACTACCACTATTGCCGGGATCGGATAAATAGTTTTGTAGAACCGATACTGCCTGGGGGCGCTGATCAAGTCCAAACTGATTATAAAATGCCATAAAAGTATCAGCATTTGGGTGCACCCTTACAGCATAAAACTGATTTACCAGGTCGTGCCACTGAAACCACAGCCAGAGCAACTGAATTAAAGCTGCACCAATACCACATAAAAAATAGAAAGTAAGAAACCTTTTTGGCCCCCACATATCTTCGAGCTCCGAACCAAACATCCAAAGGGCAAACATGTTGTACAGCAGGTGCATGAAATTACCATGTAGAAACATGTGGGTGATAATTTGCCACGGTTGAAAAAGAGGCGACTTTACATGATGCAAGCCAAACAAATCCTCCATATCTATAAACCCGCCTTTGCCAATAGTACTCTGTGCCAAAAACACCAGGACATTTATTATAAGCAAGTTCTTAATAATTGTGGGAAGATTCCTGTAGCTGGTGGGACTGTATTGATTCATGTTATTAAAAAGTCTGTCAAAGGTATGCTGCTAAAAGTTATCGAAGTTTTAATTGAACTACGTTTTCAATATGTAGCGTATGAGGAAACATGTCTACCGGCTGGATTTTAGTTACATCATATTTTTCGTTCAAAAGGCTCAAATCACGTGCTTGTGTAGCAGGGTTGCAACTAACGTAAACAACTATTGGTGCTGCTATATGAAGCAACTTTCTCACCAGTTTTTCGTGCATACCAGCCCGGGGCGGGTCAGTAATAATAACATCGGGCCGGCCGTTGCTTTCAAAAAATGCATCATCACAAATGTCTATTACATCGCCAGCAAAAAAAGCCGCGTTTTCAAGATGGTTTAAAAGTGCATTTTCTTTTGCGTCGGCTATAGCCTCTTCAACTACCTCAACACCTACAATCTTTTTAGCCAGTTTACTTACAAAAATGCCAATACTACCGGTACCACAATACAAATCGTACACCGTTTGTGTTCCGTTTAGTTCAGCAAACTGGCGTGTTACCTGGTATAATTTTTCCCCCTGCTTCGTATTGGTTTGAAAAAAGGATTTAGGCGAGATCTTAAATTCAAAGTCTTCGAGCCTTTCTATAATATAACCTTTACCGCAGAAAGCGATTGGCTGAAGATCGTACAGGCTGTCATTTCGTTTAGTGTTAATTGTATATAACAGGGTAGTTATCTGCGGGAATTTATTTTGAATGAATTCCAGCAATGAAGCCTGGGTGTTTTTGTCTTCGTAACCTACCACAAGGTTTACCATTATTTCGCCGGTAGTGGCAATCCGGATGAGCAGGTTGCGCAGGTAACCGGTATGGTTTCGAATATCATAATGGCTTAGCCCGTGTTGTTTAGCATAATCCCAAACGGCTAACCGAATAAAATTTGTAGGCTCTTCCTGTAAGTGGCATTCATAAATCGGAACAACTTTATCAAAAAAGCCCCGGGCATGAAAACCGGCCACATTTTCGTCGGGAGTAACATCAGGGTTGTTTAGTTCTTCTGCTAAAAGAAACCTCTTATTAGAAAAAGTGTATTCCATTTTGTTGCGATACCGCGTTGTTTGCTCCGCGCCAATAATAGGCATTATATCGGGCAAGGCAACTTTGCCAATTCGCTGAAGGTTGTCGGTAACCTGCTGCTGCTTGTATTGTAGCTGTTGCGCATAAGGAAGCATTTGCCACTGGCATCCACCGCAAACACCAAAATGCTGGCAAAAAGGTTCAACCCTTAAGTCACTATATTTATGATAATGGATGGCAATTCCTTCGCCCCAGTCTTTTTTATTTTTCTGCAATAGCACATCTACTTCATCACCCGGAATAGTGTTTTCAACAAAAATTACTTTTCCTTCCACCCGCGCCAATGATTTGCCTTCGGCCGCGTAATTTTCCATCAACACGTTATGCAATACCACTTTTTTCCTTCTCATTTGGCAAAAGTAGTTATTCCAATACTTTAGTATTTCCTAAAGAATAACAGCACAATAAAAACGTTATCGTACGTACCATAGTCATTCAAAAGCCTAAACGGAGCGTCGCAACCAAAGCTGAAGAAGAACGAAATGCCGGCTAAAAAAGCAATCACCAGCTGTCAATTTTAAGAAGTGATTGCGAGGAGGATTCTATCTTAGTAGTGAGCAAAGTAACTTCTGTCAACATCGTTGTGTCACTCCCTTCTACAATGGAATGCTTATGCAACTTTTTTTGCATTTGTTAAGCGAGCAGCAGATCCATGGGGGAGGTAGGTTGCCCAAATTCTTCGTATACAGCAGCAGCAGTAATTAACAAATTGAAAAAGCGATCTGACAGTTTTAAAGATATTTTTACAGTTAATCCTATTTATAGAAACAGTATGAGGCATTACTTACTAACAAGCCTGGCGGTTGTAATAATAAGCCTGGTTTCGACAGCACAAAATAAAGCTATAAAAAAGACGGCTGCTCCGGCAGTTAAAACTACAGGAGGCTATCATATTCCTATTACGCTCACTCCCTATAAAAACACCTGGGTTTATCTTGGATGTTATTTTGGTAAATACAAAAACCTTTCAGACTCCGCCTTTTTAAATGAAAAAGGCCAAGGCGTTTTTAAAGGCAAGGAAAAGCTGCCGCAGGGAATTTACTTTGCAGTGTCTCCGCAGAAATACCTTCTGTTTGAATTTTTAATGGATAAGGAGCAAAACTTTTCAATAAAAGCAGATACAACCAACCTTGCAAATGTTGCAATCACAGGTTCTGCCGATAACCAGATGTTCCAGGAATACACACGTTTTCTTGCACAAAAAACTCCTATGCTTACAGCCTTGCAAAAACAACTGGCCGAAGCAAAGACTGCCCGCGACTCTGGTGTCATTAAAACCACGATGGCTAAGGCCAATAAGGAATTGCAGGATTATAGAGAAAGTTTTACAAAAGCCCATCCCACCTCTATGCTTGCCAGCTTTTTTTATGGCATGAAACGGCCTGAGATACCGGCAATACCTATAGGTAAAAATGGTAAAGCAGACTCAACCTATCCTTACCGATATGTAAAAGACAATTGGTGGCAAGGCGTTGCGTTTGACGATGAGAGCCTGGTACGCACCCCTTTTTTTGAACCAAAGCTGGAGGAATATTTTAAGTACTATGTGGCTCCTGAAGCAGATTCAATTATTAGTGAGGTGAACTACATGCTATTGGTATCGCGCGAAAGCCGCGAAATGTTTAAGTACCTGTTGGGCAAGTTTACCGATAAGTACATTAACCCCGAATACATGGGACAGGAAAAGGTGTTTTTGTTTCTTTTTGATAAATACTACAGTAAAGGTGATACGGCCTGGCTCAATGCAAAACAAACAAAATTCATTTTCGATCGTGCTTACAGCTTAATGGCAAACCAATTAGGCGAACCGGCAGCGGACCTTAAAATGGTAGACACCACTGGTAAACCAGTTACTTTATACGGTATAAATGCACCTTACACGTTTGTTACTTTTTGGGATCCAAATTGCGGACACTGTAAAGAAACGGTTCCACGAGTTGATTCTATTTACCGGGCAAAGTGGAAAGCGCTGGGAGTAAAATTAGTTGGTGTAAACGTAGACGAAGGCGCTAATCCCGCATGGAAAAAGTTTGTTAACGAACACAAGCTGGAAGGATGGGCTCATATCTACCAGACAAAAGCGGCCAGGGATGAAGAGACTAAAAAAGGCGCTGCCAATTTCAGGCAATTGTACGACGTATATAAAACCCCCACGTTGTATTTGCTAGACGCTCAAAAACGAATTATAGGAAAAATGTTGAGCCTCGAACAATTTGACGACGTGCTTACCGCGAAAACGAAAGCCGCAGCCCTAAAGGGAGGAGATAAATAAATGATGACCTGCTAATAGGTTTTTTGAAGACGTCTTTTTTAAAAAAAAAACCAAAAAAACAATTGGCTAAATGAAGAAAGTAGTTGTATTGGCTTTTAATATGCAGACGTTATAATAATTACCTGATGCAAAGAAAGCAGGGCCAAAGGTGGGCTTGCAACAATAAAAAAAGAGGGACCGTCCCTCTTTTTTTATTTCATTTATAAAACCGTTATTTTCTATAGTATATCCTTTACCACGTTCCAGATTACTTTTGGTTTTCCCAGGGTATAGTAATGCAACACCGGTACTCCGAACTTTTTCAATTCTTTACTTTGTTGTGTCAGCCATTCTTGCCCAACGATCTCGCATTCCTGGTCGTTCTTACAACGCATAATGGCATTAGAAAGCTCTGTAGGTATATCAACATGAAAAATTCTTGGCAATATTGACAACTGTTTTTTACTGGTAATGGGTTTAAGACCGGGGATGATAGGCGCATCGATCCCTATGGCCCGACACGCCTTTTGAAAGTCGTAAAATTTTTGATTATCAAAAAACATCTGTGTCATTATATAACTGGCACCAGCATCTACTTTTTCCTTTAGCCTTTGTAAGTCAATTTCCGGATTGGGAGATTCAAAATGCTTTTCGGGATAGCCGGCAACACCAATACAAAAATTAGTTTTACCACCATTTCGTATGTCTTCGTCCATGTAAATGCCGTTATTCAAATCAAGCACCTGCTTTAGTAAATCTATTGCGTAGCTGTGGCCGCCTGGCTCTGGTTCAAAAGAAGCCTCATTCTTAGCTGCATCGCCACGCAAAACCAATACGTTCTCTACGTTAAGAAAGTTAAGGTCAATCAGTGCATCTTCCGTTTCCCTCTTATTAAAGCCACCACATATAAAATGAGGAACCGCATCTATCTTATAATGGTTCATTATAGAAGCACAAATGCCCACCGTTCCCGGCCGCTTCCTCACTTCAACTTTTTCAAATGTTCCATCCGATTTCTTTTTAAACATTGTCTCGCTGCGGTGGTAGGTCACATTTATCCACGACGGCTTAAACTCCATTAAAGGATCGAGGTGATCATAAATTGAGCTGATGCTTTTACCTTTTAATGGCGGCAGTATTTCAAAAGAAACAAGCGTATCCTTAGCTTGATTGAGATGGTCAATAACTTTCATCCTTTATATTAAAATTGTTGCAAACATAAGATGGAAACAGTGAAAAACAAGATGCAGGGGTAGCCTGTAGTTCTTCAGAAACTCTTTATTACCCGGTTGATATTACCACGTTTCGAACAGGTTTTCGTTCGTTTTATACCTATTCTGATACCAGCTTTATAACCCGTATGTAACAATCGTTGCGTCGCATTTCGTTCATCTGCGACAATTCTATTTTGCTTTTTACTGGTGTTGCTTTTTGTAAATCAACACTAAAGCTTGCATACCTCAAGACGGCCCTGAGCTATACTTTGCTAATCGTGCATTTGTACATGATTCTATCTTTCCAATAACATCCATTACGGGGTTACTACCGGTGAATATTAAAGCGATCCAACAAACTGTTAAGAGCCAGCTACTATTTATATTAAACAACTGTATACTGTATTTTTGTTTAAATATTAGTCATTGAGCCTTATCATTCATACCGAAGAACTTATAAAAAGTTATCGTAACCGCACGGTAGTAAACCATGTATCAGTAAACGTGAAGCAAGGTGAGATAGTGGGTTTACTTGGTCCTAACGGAGCGGGTAAGACAACTACGTTTTACATGGTTGTGGGTTTGATTAAGCCAGACGAAGGAAGAGTGTTTTTGGGGGAAAAGGACATTACCAAGCTTCCCATGTACAAAAGAGCGCAGATGGGCATTGGTTATCTTCCGCAAGAAGCCAGTGTTTTCAGAAAGCTGTCTGTTGAAGACAATATAAAGGCGGTGTTGGAGATGACTAAACTAACAAAGCACGACCAGAAACAAAAGCTTGAGGCGCTGTTAGATGAGTTCAACCTTCACCAGGTACGAAAAAA
The DNA here is from genome assembly GCF_025963695.1 of Segetibacter sp. Taxonomy (GTDB): domain Bacteria; phylum Bacteroidota; class Bacteroidia; order Chitinophagales; family Chitinophagaceae; genus Segetibacter. The sequence goes on from NZ_JAOQAH010000101.1 coordinate 9,816, forward strand.
TAACGGGGACAGCTTGAGCGGAGGTGAAAGACGAAGAACAGAAATTGCCCGTGCCCTTGCTGTTGATCCAAAATTTATTTTATTAGATGAACCGTTTGCCGGCGTGGATCCTATTGCCGTTGAAGATATTCAGTCAGTTGTAGCGAAACTAAAATACCGCAACATCGGTATTCTGATCACGGACCACAACGTAAATGAAACACTCTCCATTTGTGACCGGGCTTACCTGCTGATAGAAGGTAAAATATTTAAGCACGGAACTGCTGAAGAGTTAGCAGGCGATGAACAAGTAAGAAACCTTTACCTGGGAACTAACTTTGAACTGCGGCGTAAAGATTGGATTATTGACATGGAAAGAGACAATGCTTTATTAAGAGCAGCCGAAGAACTTACAAGCCAGGAAAAAGAATAAGCTCAACCAGCATTTTCGGTACAAGTGTGCGACGCAACAATGTTTGGAAAAGATTCAGAGTTGATTTAAAAAACCATCTCTTATTTAATCCCTCCGAAACACAAATATTTTATTTCCATAAAATAGTCCATCCCGTATTTAGAACCTTCGCGTCCAATTCCTGATTGTTTTACGCCACCAAACGGTGCTACTGCATTAGATATCAAACCTTCATTAATTCCAACCATTCCACTTTCGAGCGCTTCCGCTACCCGCCAGCAACGGGAAACGTCTTTGGTATAAAAATAAGCAGCAAGTCCGTATTCGGTATCGTTGGCCATTTTGATCACTTCTTCTTCTGTACTAAACCTAAAAACCGGTGCGACCGGCCCAAAAACTTCTTCCTGCGCTATTATCATATCAGCAGTGGCATCAGCTAAAACGGTAGGTTGGTAAAATAGGCCACTCATTTCTTTTCCACCTTCCCTTAACACAGCACCTTTTGCAACTGCGTCTTCCACATGTTGCTTTACTTTATTTAGTCCTTTTGCACTTATTAGCGGCCCAATCTGCACATCGCTGTCTAAACCGTTTCCAACCTTTAAGCCGGCTACAGCGCTGGTAAGCTTTGCAACAAATTCCTCATAGATTTTATCCTGGGCAAAAAAGCGGTTTACACAAACACACGTCTGGCCACTATTACGAAACTTTGCAGCAATCGCTCCTTTTACTGCAGCATCTACATCAGCATCGTCGAAAACAATAAACGGAGCATTGCCACCAAGCTCAAGTGATAATTTCTTTAAGGTTGAGGAACACTGGCTCATTAATATTTTACCTACCTGTGTAGATCCGGTAAACGACAGTTTCCTAACCTTTCGGTTCTCGCACAGTTCTTTACCTACTTCGCTGCTTTCGGTTGTTGTAACTGTATTATAAACACCGGGAGGAAAGCCTGCTTTTTCTGCCAGGTGGGCCAGGGCTAATGCAGTCAACGGTGTTTCTGACGGCGGTTTTACTACCACCGGGCTTCCTGCCGCCAGTGCAGGTGCTACCTTACGGGTAATCATTGCAAGCGGAAAATTCCATGGAGTTAGTGCAGCCACCACCCCAATAGATTGTTTGATTACCACAATACGTTTGTCGTTTGTTGGGGCTGGAATAACATCTCCATACGTACGCTTAGCTTCTTCTGCAAACCACTCTACGAACGATGCGCCGTACTCAACCTCTCCAATACTTTCCTGCAACACTTTACCGGATTCAATGGTCATTAAGTTTGCCAGCTCTTCCTTATTTTCAAGTATCAGTGCATACCATTTTTTCAATAAACCTGCACGTTCGTTTGCTGTCAGGTCGCGGTACGAATGCCACGACTCGTTTGCAGCATCGATTGCCGCCCGCACATCTTCGCGGTTCATATCCGGAATGCTTGCAATTAATGCTCCTGTAGCAGGATTATTCACCTCAAAGGTTTTGCCTGAACGCGCACTCACCCATTTGCCGTTGACATATGCTTCCTTCTTTATCAGATTATTTTTTTGCACCTTGACTCTTTTAATTTCAGTAATACAATTCCATTTGGGTTAGAATTGGTTAGGTAGCCAACGTTAGACCAGCCTTCCACTCCGGTTGCGTCGCACACTTATACTACCTATTTTTTGGCTTCTTTTTTTATATTGTAAAGGTGACTCTTTTCTTAAATCAAACCGGCGTTATTGGGGTTTACACCCCATTTTTTAATTTTTCGAAACCTATGGGGGAGTGATTTAGAGTTAGGTACCGGCAAGGAGATTTTTTTAGGGTAAGAGTGTTTGAGCTAGTAGACAACGTGCACTTCTTACCTACTCTTCGCCGCCCGGCCTATCCCAAACTGATCCCCCGCACGAACTGCCTTGTTTCCCGAAAATTGTATCTCAACCATTTTTTCACTTTGCACGCTGTTATAGTTCTGGTCTTCAAGCGTAGCAACAATCTTACGGGTTTTTACATCAATAACGTCGCCGGTTGAAGGATAAGCATATTTGCCATCAAGACTAAAGGTGATCCATCCCGGCATATCACGCACTTGAATAGTTGTTACTTGCCGGGGTGGCATAACAGTATTGTCAAATACGTGAACACGGTTGTTGGCCCCATCACAAAGCCATAATTCCTTTTCATCAGGCGTTAGTCCAATGCCATGCGCAGGACAACCATGGCGCTTCACTTCACCAATATTGAAACCTTGCACTTCAACCCGATGTAGTTTTTTGCCACTGTTTAAATCTCCTACCTCGAAGCCAAGCAAACCGTTTACGTTTACATATACCAGGCTTTCGGTAGCATTTATTGTAAAAGGGCGAATGTCGGCTGCAAAAGGGCCAACCTGCTTGTCAACTGTATGTGTCTTTGTATTGGCAACATTCATATAAGTCGACTTTAATCCGCCTAAATAAACATGATTTCCTGAAGGACCATAAATCGTATTATGAGCCCCCGAGTTAGTAACTATTTTTTTAATGATATTTCCTGTTTTTGCATCTACAACAGTCCAGAACTCTTTTTCTAGGGAAGGGAGATAGATCAGCTTTCCGTCGGGAGACATTGACAATCGGTCGGCGCCCCCTTCGTACGGTTTTTCCCACAACAGTTTTTCTGTAGTAATATCAATGCATTGCATTGCTTCAAGCGTGGTGATATAAATGCAATTGGTAGCGAGGCTAACAGCAATACCTTTTACATTCGAGGGCTTTCCATCTTTATTTAATCCTGCCGTCGGAATGAATTTTAGAAAACGATGGTTGTTATCCATATCAAAAACCTGTATGCCATGACCGCCATAACCTAGGTAATTGCGAACACCGGGCGTTGCCACGTATAAATATCTCTTTACTGCTGCAGGCTTTTCTTTGGTCCCTGTTTCAAAATGCGCTGGTTTAGGAGTGTACGATGTAGCGAAGGTTAAAATAAATGCTGCGGGCATTAAGAGAGACAGCGATTTTGCAATTGAAAATTTCATGTTTTTAAATAAAGCGTTTTTAAAAATTAGGTTCTTTAAAGTTCATGCGGTCATATAATTTCTAAGGGAAAGCGTGACTAGTAAGGTATGTATTTTTAAAAAGCTTTTAATAAAAAAGCGGCATCGAGCCGCTTTAAATATAACTAATAATATTTTCAGGAATTAGATAACAACCAGCTCATAAAACTCCTCTGGAACCAGGTACTTTTGAGCAAGTTCCTGGATTTCTTCGGCTGTAATTGCTTTGATGGTATTGATTGAGTCATAAAAGTAGGTTTCATCTAAACCATTCAGCACGTAGTTTTTCCAACGGTTAATAATTTGAAACGGACCATCAAGGTCGCCTAAAATACTTCCGATCATATAATTCCTGACAAGTAACAATTCCTCTTCATTTACAGGTTCATCACGCAGCAACTGCATTTCCTTGTACACTTCTGTGATAGTTGCTTCGCATACATCCCTGCCAGCCTCAGTGCTAACCATCCAGGCGCTATCTGCTACATGGTTCTGAAAATAACTATGAATTCCGTAAGTATATCCTTTGTCTTCGCGAATATTGCCCATCAACCTCGATCCAAAGAAACCTCCAAAAACATTATTTAAAACCTGGGCTTTCATAAAGTCAGGATGTCGACGGTTAGGAAAGGGACGTGCAATACGAATAGCTCCCTGCACCCCATTTTCGTCGTTGGTTACACGATGCTTTTTTTGACTTGCCGAATGAACTATGAAGGACTTTTGGGCTGGAAATTTTTTATTTAAGGGTAAATGACCAAAAACAGCGTTTAACTGCTGGAATATATCGGACGACAAATTGCCGGCAACAAAAATTATGCATTGACCATTTACATAATGGTCGCTATAGAATTTGACGATCTGCTCGCGTGTAAGCGCATTAAAATCCGGAATAGAAGTGTAACGGCCGTAAGGATGATCAAACCCAAATAAGTATTCATCAATAAAGCGGTTGGCAACAAAATCGCATTTCTGCAAACTTACCTTCAATCGCTGAATTTGATTTTGTTTGTAAATTGCCAATTCTTCTTCGGGAAAGATTGAATCTGTAATTAGTTCTTCCACAACCGGCAAAACCTGCTTTAAATGTTTGTTTAAGCAATGAAGCGTAATGTTGGAAGTTTCGTTGTAACAGTTGCGATTTAAGTATGCCCCATAATATTCGAAATGATCGTTTATCTCAAAAGCAGACCTTTTTGATGTACCGTTTTTTAATAAAAAGTTGGTAGTGCCGGCCACAATGTTTTGGTCTTCGTACCAATTGCCTGCATAAAAAACCAGTTCGATCATTGTAACATCCTGTGCTCCTGCATTTATGCTGTACACAGGTACTCCGTTATCCAGTGTAAATTGTTCACTTGGCTTAAGCTGAAGATTGAATTCTACAGCATCTTTTATTTCGGGAGCTTTTTTTCTATTTAACATATTTATTCTTCTTCAAAAAAACCTCTGTAATCCCGGATTGTTTTCTATGAGGCGGGAACTATGATAGATGGATAGAATTTCTATTTCATCCTCTGGTACCCGATAAAAAATCGTGTATTTAAAAACCAGTATTTGTCTTACGATAACCTTTTTAGTGATTATAACAGGTTTTCCTACTTCAGGGTATTTCGATATTTTTTGTATTTAACAATGATTTTTTAGTAACTCTTTTGGCTTGTAACGGGGAGTTGAAAAAAATATATTTTTTAATTTCTTGAATGTCTGCTTTTGCTTGACAGGCAAAAGAAACTACCATTCTTTCATAATTTCTTCCATCGAGACTAGTTCTCCTTTATCCGCTTGTTAAATGCCTTTATTAATTTTATCAGGTATTACCAGCCTTTCTAATAAAACCTCTATATCTTCAAAGCTGTCCTCGGGCTTATTTTTGGATGCTTTCTATAACCTGTTCTTATGTAAGCATAGAAGGTGTTTTTTTAAAACTTACCAATTAATTCTTACTGAAGTAACGCATCGTATTGCTATTGCTTTCTTCAAATACTTGGTTAGCCACCTCTTTTATATCTTCAACCGTTATTTCTCTGTAGCGTTCAAGTTCTGTATTCATCATTTCTGCATCACCTAACAATTCGTAAGTGGCAAGGCTGTTTGCACGGTTCATGACAGACATATCTTCAAACGCTATCATACTTTCTGTTTTGTTCTTAACCTTCTCTAGCTCACTTTCATCTACCAGTTCACCTTTTATTTTCTCCACTTCTTCCTGCACAGCTTTTTCTGCGTCTTCCATTTTTATTCCTTTAACCAGCTTTCCTTCTATTACCAGCAAGCCTGTGTCAACGCTGCCCATGTGGTGGCAGTCAATATTGCTAAAGACTTGCTTTTCTTTCACTAAAGCCTGGTACAATCTTGAAGAACCTCCCCCGCTTAATATATCGCTTAAAAGATCGGCTGCGTAATACCCTTTTTCTAACCTTGATGCCATGTGCCATGTTTTGAAAAAAGCATCTAACGGAACATCGGCTTCCACATCCAAAAAACGAGCTTCAGATTGTGTAGGTTCCTGTGGTAAGTTGCGCAGATACTTATCTCCCATTGGGATTGGTCCAAACCATTTTTCTGACAGCCGTTTTACTTCATCCAGCGTTACGTGTCCTGAAACAACCAGGATGGCATTAACAGGACGATAATGTTTGAAGAAGAATTCTTTTACATCTACCAGTCTTGCATTTTCAACATGACTGAGATTTTGACCAATAGTCATCCACCGGTAAGGATGTTTTTTGTATGACAATTCTCTGAGTTTATGCCATACATCGCCGTAAGGTTTGTTAATATAATGTTCCTTAAATTCTTCGCACACTACTTTTCGTTGCACGTTAAGACTTTTTTCGCTAAAGGCAAGGCTTAGCATTCTATCACTCTCAAGCCAAAAAGCAGTTTCCAGATTTTGGGCCGGTACTTGTATATAATAGTTTGTGAGGTCGTTGGTTGTATAAGCATTATTTTCTCCGCCTGCCATTTGCAACGGCTCGTCATAATCTTTTATATTAATGCTGCCGCCAAACATGAGGTGTTCGAACAAATGAGCAAAGCCCGTTTTTTCGGGGTTCTCGTCTCTTGCGCCTACATCGTACATAACATCTACTACTGCCATTGGCGTACTGTGATCTTCATGCACAATTACCCTTAAACCATTGTCTAAAACAAAGCGATCGTATTGTATCATACTACTTATAAAAAGGAGTGCAAAACTATATTATTTAAAATTATAGGGGTTCTTAATTTTTAATGCAATTAGTGCTGTATTTGGGAAATTCAAAACTTTTTTTGCAAAAGGCGTTACACTATAATTCTGAGGGTCTTTGAGAACGCTGCCATAAAATATAGTGTACAAGAGTGTGACACAACGATGCTTAAAAAGGGTGTACTGCTTGTAAACTAATTTCTCTTTTTTTAGCAATCACTATAAATTTACTTTGTTAGTTCGAGCACGAGTGCTGTTTTACCGGGCAGGTTAAGTAGAGATAAATTAAGAATTGTTTCTCCGGTTATCGCATTACGAGCCCCATTGTAGCCTTTTATTCGCTCGCTGAACCTGGCTGTTTCTAACCTGGTTTCTTTATCGTTTGTATTAGTGGCAACCATAATGGTTTTATTGTTATCGTATCTAAAATACACATACACTCCTTCGTTTGGCACATATTGCATTAGCTTTCCTGAGTGTAAGGCCGGCGTATTTTTTCGGTAATTAGCCAGTTTTTTAACGTAATCAAAGGCTTCATTTTCCTTTTTACTTCTACCCCTGCTGGTAAATTTATTATCCTTATCTCCCGGAAATCCACCCGGAAAATTTCTGCGTACTTCCGCATCACTTGGGTTTCTTGTATTCTTCATCAAAATTTCGGTACCATAATACCACGATGGAATGCCACGTACGGTTAAAAGCCAGGTCACCCCTATTTTATACTTTTCAAAATCCTCCCCGATCATTGATAAAAAACGATCCATATCGTGATTATCAAGTGATGTAACGAGTTTCATCGGATCTGCATAAAGGCGGTCTTGCGCCAATGTCTGGTATAATTTACTCACCCCTTCATCCCAACCAAACTTTTGCTTCAACGCGTCTACAATTGCATAGTTTAACGGAAAATCGAGAGTGCCGGGAAGATTACTCTTAAATGGAAAGTTGACATTGCTTTTTACAAAATACGATAGCGCATAAGGATTAGAAGCAACCGTTTCGCCAAAGATGTGCATGTTCGGATACTCGGTCAGTAACGCCTGGTTGCAACGATTCATAAAAGCAGGATCATTGTACTTGTAGGTATCAATTCGCCACGCATCTACATCAAACATTTCAGTAGACCAGATAGCGTGTTGAATTAAATAATTTGCGAGGTAAGGATTTCGAAGGTTTAAATCTGGAAGGAAGGATGTAAACCAGCCATCTACCAGCAATTTTCGATCTGCCTCTGCCCCATGTGGATCAGCCAGCGCTTGTTCTTTGTGAGTGGTGCCCGTGTACACGGGCCAGTTATTAAACCAGTCTTTTGACGGAGGATCTTTATACATCCAATGATCGTCGCTAACGTGGTTGTATACTGCATCCTGTACCAGCTTCATACCTCGTTGATGCAATGATTTCGAAAACTGTATGTAACCATCATTTCCACCAAAGCGACGATCAACTTTATAATGGTCTGTAAAATGATACCCGTGGTAACCTGCCTGCATTCGGTCGGGCGCTTCCTGTTTAAGTTGCTCGTCGTTTTCAACCACCGGGGTTGGCCAAACGGCGGTAACCCCTAATTCCTGCAAATAATCAAGATGATCCGAAATGCCTTTTAAATCGCCACCATGTCGTAAAACCGGGTTGTTCGCGTCGGCGCTGGTATCAGCCATATCAACGAACTTGTCATTAGTGGTATCACCATTTGCAAAACGATCGGGCATCAGCAGGTAAATAAAATCTGCTGATGTAACTCCCGTTCCCCTGGCTTTGTTCTCCCGTGCTTTCAGCACATAAGGCCGGCTGAGCGTTCTTGTTCCTGACTTTCCAACAATGTTACATGTTCCTGGCTTTGCTGATGCAGCAATGGAAATATCAAGAAATATATAATTGGGGTTTTCGGCTTTACTTGTCTTTATAAGCCTAACCCCCGGATAACTGATGGAGTAAGAAAGGTTGGCCACGTTTTGCCCGTACACCAATAGCTGCAGGTTTTGATTTTTCATTCCAACCCACCAGTTCGCCGGATCGATGCGTTGTATTTCAATACCGGCTTGAGAATACACGTGAATGCTAATCAGAGTAGAAGTAAGAAGTACAAGTAAATTCCTCATTACATTGTTATTGATAAAAATTATAGAATAGACTTCTCCAAAAGTAGCAGCAATATGCAAAAAGTGGCGAATGATTTGCATAAGATGATAATCGTTTTTTTAAAAGATTAACCAATTCGTTAAAGACTCAGCACATTGCCTGGCGAAATTTTCAAGTAGCGCTTGCATAAGTATCGGCTTATTTAAAACAAGAAGTAAAAAGCTGCTAAAGAAATAAAGGCAGTTGTTTTTGACCTGGCATTCTTTTAACTATTAAACTTTGTTGCGTCGCACTCTTGTACTTTAGTCACTCTCTTCTACTTTTTACTTTCACGTATTTGTGGCTTTTTATTTCCTGTCGAAAGAGAAGCATAATTGTTTCCTGTATCTAAGCTAGGTACTTATACTACCCGCCCTTTTTTGACTAATTTTTCTATTGAAAGAAATAATATCTTGCTACAGAATTATCGATAGTGTCTTTAGCTGGTCATTGGGCCAAAATTCGCAATTTATTAGGGTTAGCAAGAACAATAAATTAAAAGCTTTTAGAAATAAAATTTTCCGGTAATACTAAAGTGAACCATATGAATAATTTTAATAACCATAGGCGGCAATTTCTTAAAGGTGCTGCTGCATCAATTGCCTTAACCACCCTTGCCTCCAGCGGTATGGGTTTCATTTATGCACCTGGTAAAACTTACCGGGTAGCATTAATTGGAACAGGCTGGTATGGCAAAAGCGATTTGTTTAAATTAATTCAGGTTGCGCCGGTAGATGTTGTGGCGCTTTGCGATGTAGACAAGAACCAGCTTTCAGAGGCTGGTAAAATGGTAAGCCAGCGCCAGAAGTCGGGCAAAGTTCCGGGCTTGTATAGCGACTATCGAAAAATGCTTGCAGAAAACCAATTAGATATTGTATTGATTGGAACGCCTGACCATTGGCATGCGCTCACCGCCATCGACTCCATGAAAGCAGGAGCACACGTATATGTTCAAAAACCAATCAGTGTAGATGTGATTGAAGGAGAGGCAATGGTGGCTGCAGCCCGCAAGTACAACCGGGTTGTACAGGTAGGTACACAACGCAGAAGCACGCCTCACCTAATAGATGCAAAGAAAAACATAGTGGATGCGGGGCTGTTAGGCAAAGTGTCTCATGTAGAAATGTGCTGTTATTATCACATGCGAAACAACGGTAATCCTGCTACACAGCCTGTTCCTGATTTTCTTGATTATGAAATGTATGCCGGACCAGCGCCATTGCTTCCTTATGTTGGTCTGCCTCACAGGGGAGGATGGCGTTCGCGCATGGAATATAGCAACGGAATAGTAGGGGATATGTGTATTCACATGTTTGATGCTACACGATGGATGCTTGGGTTGGGGTGGCCAAAACGAGTCAGTTCGACCGGGGGTATTTATGTAAATAAAGGAACAAGGTCGAATATTTCAGATACTCAGTCCGTATTATTCGAATATGATGACCTTAATTGTATTTGGCAGCACCGCACCTGGGGCACTGCTTCAGATCCTGAATTTCCATGGGCGTTTAAGATTTATGGAGACAAAGGAACACTGCAGGCCGATGTTCATAAGTACAATTTCATTCCTGACGGCAAAGGAGAGAAAATTCATAAAGATGTGGTGTACGAAAAAGAAAAATATCCCGAAGATCTCACAGAGCCAGGTATTGAAATTCATACAGCACCTGCAACAAGAGGCCATATGCTTAACTTCTTACATGCTATTGAAACAAAAGGCCGGCCGGTAGCAGATATTGAAGAAGGACACATCTCAACGGCTAGTTGTATTCTCGCTAACTTATCTATGAAGACAGGCAGACCAGCAGTGTACGATCCCAAAAAACGTATAGTTGTTGGAGATCCGGAAATGACTGCACTTTTAAAACGGCCTTACCGAAAGGGCTGGCAGCACCCTGATCCCAATAAAGTTTAATTTGTTGCTTCGAAAAGGAACATTGAAAAGAAGAGATGATTTATATAGTTGGAAGTTAGAGCTTAGGTAAAACCCGTTATGGATCAGAATACTATTAAATAGAGAAGCCCCCGTTGCAACTACAACGAGGGCTTCTTTATTTTCATCAAGATCTTTTACCAATTTGGACTCTGTAACAAAGTTGGAGCATTTGTTATTTCGCTTGTAACCAAGGGGAAATAGTAATTTTTAGAAGTAAAAACTCTGTCCTCTAATTTGAAGCGCTGCATTTTATACTTTACCCCCTGAACGTCGAACGTTCCTGTAGGGTCAGCAACAGGCCGCATGCCATGTGCATATCTTTGTGTTTTAGGGTAAGGCCATACCGAAGGCGGAATTGTTGACGACTTGTATGCCGCTTCCCTTGCAAGTTCCTCAGGAGAATCTGGCTCTAAATTCCAACGGGCATAGAAGTATCGCTTGTTCTCATAGAAGTGTTCTACCCGGCGCTCCCTTTGAATGTATTTATGAAGTGCAGCCTGGTTTAATCCTGGAGGAACCGGTGCCATGAAAGAACGCGCACGTAAATTATTTAGTACAGTATATGCCTCAGGGCTTCCTCCATTCAATTTGTTTATTGCCTCAGCATATATTAATTGAATTTCCGGTAAGCGAATAGCAGGAAAATGTAACTGCCAACCACCGCTACGCTTCCAATCTTCGTGATAAAACTTGCGCAGGTAATAGCCGGTTGAAGTAGCATTACTGGCACCAATTCTGTCGGCACCAGTAGCCGTATTAATAATTTTGTTTTGATACATTGCGCCATGATACATTATATCAGAATAAAAACGAGGGTCGCGCTTTTCGTAGGGCAGGTTTTCATCAAAACCCTTTGCTTTCGCCTGTGGATCATATGTTGCATATCCAAAACCGTCATTTCCAACAAATTCATATTCGTCAACCTGTTCTTGTAAAGGTTGTAAACGCGAACCTCCTCCGTATGATGGCGGTATATGGTCACCTTGCCAAGCTTCGTTCTTGTTGTTGGTAATAATGAGAATGTACTCATTCTGCAAAGAAGCTCCGTCAATGTAAATCTGCTTAATTCTTGCATATACCTTATTATTACTTTCCGCCTGGAAGTCAGAACCTTTACCCGTGTAAAGACTGTAACGAGGTGCTGCATTATTCTTAAGATCCATAACAGCTTTCGCAGCATCAGCAGCTAGTTTCCATTTATTTTCGTCGTAAGCACTATATGTTTCTTTGCCAGCACGACTGTCATTACCGGGTAACTTTCCACCGTTGTACATTGGGCTAGCATTCATGTAAAGAATGATTGCCTTTAATGCCATTGCTGCACCTTTATCAACTCTTCCGTACTCTATATCCAAGTGGCGCACAGGTAATTCTGCGATGGCAAAGTCAAGGTCTGCCAGAATTTTTTTAAGAAAGCTCGGCCATGGTTCACGAACAAATGCAACATCTCCGGCTAAATCTGCTACACGATCCATGTAAACAATATCGCCATACCACCGGGTTGCGAGGAAGTGAAGGTATGCACGTATGAAACGGACTTCTGCAACACGATTTTTTAAGTCGCCTGGTTGAAGAGGGTTGTCTGGAGATTTATATTTTTCTACCCCTGCAATAAATACATTCGCTCTGCGGATGGAAGTATAGAAATCGTTCCAATACATTCCGTTTGCTTTACTGGGCATTCCGATAGAAGGGCCAAAACTTCCGAAGTTGAACTGGTCGGGGATCGCTTGTTCTACCTGCGTTCCTTTACATTCATCGGTTATTCCTGATATTGAAAAGTCCTGAAGTCCTACAATTCCACGGTCGCGGTCGCGCATGTCTCTATACAGCCGGTTAGCTGCACCATTTACCTGGTCCCAGTTGCTAAAAGCCGTCTGTTCATTAATTTGATTGTCGGGCTGCCTGTCCAGAAACTTCGAGCAGGAGTTAAATAATAAGATAGCGGCCGGAAGGATTATTAAAGAAAGATATTTAGTGATTTTCATAATTTTCTAATTAAAATGTTACGTACATACCAAAGTTTATTACTCGCTGTATAGGATACCAGTCTCCGCCTGTATTAGTTTCGGGGTCAACATCGTACTTTTTCAATTTGTCCCAGGTTAAAAGGTTCAGCCCTTGCACGTAAAAGCGAGTCTTTGAAAATCCAACCCTTTTCAATAAGCTGTTTGGTAGAGAGTATCCAACCTCTAAGCTTTTTAGACGTATGTAAGAGGCATCAGAAAGAAATAGTGAACTATTGGGATTTTTGTTATTTACATAAGTCCCGTAGTGTAAAGCCGGGTAAGTGGCTGTCGCAGCTGTGGCAGGTGTCCAACGATCCAGATGAAAAGGTTTTACCCTTCCGATAATATCCTGGCCATATGTTGGAAAGTCATAGGAAGCGGCATCTATTAACAGAACGCTGGTGTTTGTAGCGCCCTGAAATAACAGGCTCATATCAAATCCTTTGTAGGAAACTCCCATTGGTACACCAAACTGGATCTCAGGATTGCGGGGATTTCCCTTTGCTATTCTGTCTTCCTGGTCTGTAATCTGGCCATCTCCGTTTTGATCTTTGTAAACCACGTCTCCCGGAATTACTTTACCCCATTTTTGATAAACCTGTGCATTTAATTTGTCAGCTTCTGCCTGGTCTCTAACAAAGTGATCGAATTCATAAACAAACTGTTGTCCTATACGTTTACCCGTACGGTTTGCATAAGCAACAGATTTTCCATCTGGTGCCACACGTTGTACCTCATCAATAAACATAATCTTATTTCTTGCAAATGAGAAGTTGGGTCTGATGTAATAACCGAAGTTCCTTCCTATTTTATCAGTCCAGCCAACCTCAAGCTCGAAGCCTTTATTGTTTACTATCCCAAGATTTAGCTGCGGAGAGCTTTGGCCAACAACAGCCGACAAGTTTCTCGTTCCATTGGTTCCAGGTTGGGTTAGAATGTCGTAACGATGCTCGTAGAAAATATCCGCCGTGATACTAAACTTGTTTTTTAGTGTTCTTATCTCGAAACCCAAATTTGATTTTCTTGCTTTCTCCCAGGTTAAGTTTGGATTGGCAAGATTACCCTCGAGCACGTTTGCGGGAACGCCCGAATTCAAATCCATACCGAAATTATAGGAATCACCATTGGTATTAAAAAACTGGAGATATCCGAATCTGTTTCCCGGTAATTGATCGCTTCCTACAAGCCCGTAAGATCCTCTTACTTTTAAATAATCGATAAACTTATACTTTTTCATGAAATCCTCATTAGTGGCGACCCAGCCAACCGCCACCGCTGGAAAAAGACCATATCTACGGCCTTTGGCAAAATTCTCAGAACCATTATAAGCTGCATTTATTTCAAACAAGTATTTCTCGGCGTAGTTATAAGTTGTTCTAAAGGCCAATCCCTGGCTTGCAAAAGGAACATCGTTTTGAAATATGCGCTTTGTTTGAGTACCTAATACCAATGCGGTAACGTTATGAACTCCGAAAGAGCGGGCATAGTTTAAGGAACCCTGAATATTGTTTTTACGTTGAGGTTGTGGAGTACGTGCATCAAAGCCATTATTCATCGTGTTATTTGCAATACGACGAGGTGAAGCATAAGCACCATTGTAGTGCCCTCCGTTCATGTAAACATCAACTCCGACCTGGGGGTAAAAAGTAGCATAGCCACCATATTCCCGGTAACCCTCAGATTCATGAGGTATGGTTCTATCCACCGTATTTCCAGCTTGGTTGTCATACGAAAATTGCAAATCAAATACTAATCCCTTGGTTATAAAATCAAGCTTGTGACCCAATGCAAAACTTCCATCCATAAAGGTCTTGTATTCATTAATAAAGCCTGAGTAAGCCAACTCACCAAGAATATTATATCTGTATAATTGTGTTCCGAAAAGTAGCCCTTCAGGATGTTTGGCTATATGAGACCTGTTTGCAACATTATCATTGTTTTCGTTAATAACAGGATAGATAGAGGGCTGAGTATTCGCAATGTTTACAATTCTGGCAGCAGTAGTTCCAGGGGCAATCCTATTCTGAATTCGACCGCCAAGACTCATTCTTGCATAAAAATTATCTGTAATGTTGATATCTATATTGGATCTGAAGTTATACCTCTTAAAGACTGCATTCGTATTGTTAGGCCCAACATCAGTGTGTTTATAGTTTCCGTTTTGATTCATATAACCGCCTAAAATAAAGTACTTGGCGGTTTTTGTACCACCCTGAATAGTTAAGCTATAATCTTGCTGCATGCTAGGTTTGAAGGCATAATCAAAAAGGTTGGTGTTGTAACCAAGTCCGTCTGAGTTGTCTCCTACTGCTTTTCTATAATTCTCTATCTGTCCAGGTGTGAAAAGTGCTGAGGAGGTATTTGGATTGTCATTCAGCCTCGCTTCATTGTACAGTGTTGCGTAGTCTGCAGATCCAAGGTATTGCGGAAACCTTACAGGCGAAGAAATACCGCTTGCGGCTTTAAACGTAACATTCGCTTTTTCCATGTTTCTTCCTCTTCGCGTAGTAACTAAGATTACGCCATTAGCTCCTCTAACTCCATAGACTGCAGTTGCAGAAGCATCCTTTAAAATAGATAATGACTCCACCTCTTCCGGGTTCAAATATTGGAAATCCCGCTCTATACCATCAACCATTACAATAGGTCTTTGTGCGCTATTACCTGTGTTATAAGTGGAGGCGCCACGAATAAAGATTTCACTTTGATCAACGCCCGGCTCTCCGCCGCTAAACTGATTTGCCATTAATCCAGGCATTCTTCCGGCAAGAGCGTTAGACAAGTTAGTAGTAGGACTTTGTCTTAGCTCTTTGGTAGTTATTGTGGAGATTGCTCCGGTTACTGTCACTTTTTTCTGTGTACCAAAACCTACAACAACTACGTCATCAAGCGACGAGGCTTCTGCGCTTAATGTAATATCAATCCTTGTCTTACCCTGAACAGGAACAGTAATTGTCTTAAATCCTACAAAGCTAAAAGTTACTTCGGCAGTTTCTGAAACGGAGAGGGAATAGTTACCATTATTATCTGTACTAACGCCACCTTTTTGACCGACTATTGAAACAGATACACCTGCAAGGGGAATACCTTTGTCATCTTTTACGTTTCCTTTTACCGGAATTACAGCCAGGGGAGAAGCTACTACTTTCTCTTTTCCTTTTTCCCTCGCACTTATGTCGTTATAAGTGCTAAATAATAAAACAGCGGTTAGTTTAAGAACCAGCAACCCTTTAATAGTTATTGCCATTCTTCGGAGTTCACGTGCTTTTCTCATGTTTTGGTCGTTGATTTAATGGTCAAGTTATAATTGGTGTTTTTAGAACTCTGCTAGAGATAAGTGCAGACAAGGCGGAATACTTCATTTTAATACAAGTAAAAGAGGATGTTTTAATGATTAGATAATCAGGTAATAAAAAAAGTAAACAGAATAAAAGGCATCGATTAAAAGTGATATATAAGATACGACAATGTCTTTTGGACTTTTAAAAGAGATAATTTAGGAATCTTGTCGAGGGAGAAGCCGCAATCTTCGCAAGTCTATGGGTATGCTTGACCCTCTAATTGTTTAGACACCAATGATACAGAAAAAAGTTAAAGTATGTTAAAAATTCTTTTTTATTTTGGAAAAGTCAACTTGTAGATTGGTGCTCTTGTGTTCTTACTTAATTTAGATTCATACCCATCCGCCAAAACTTATTATAGTTTTATTAAAGTAACACCCATTAGTACTCAAAACTCCTTAATGCTATCAAGATTTTTAACTAAAGTACTTATTACAGCAATTGCTTCCTTACTAGCATCTTACTTGCTAAGGGGTGTTTATATCAACAGTATTCAAACTGCAATTATTCTTGCTATTGTTCTTGCGTTGCTAAATAATTTTATAAAACCGATACTCATTATACTGACTTTACCTATAACACTATTGACCCTTGGACTTTTTCTAATTGTTATTAATGTACTTATTATAAAGTGGGCATCTGATTTAGTGCCAGGCTTTAAAGTAGACGGATGGTGGAGTGCATTGTTATTTAGTTTATTACTTTCAGTTGTCACCTCGCTCATGGAAGGACTGGTAGGGAACAGAAAATAGTAAAGCTTATTTATTATGCAAACCGGTCAGAAAGATTTGCGTGATGAGCAACTCACCTTTTTTATAAAACACTTTTACAACCCGGGACTTATAGAAGTGGTTTAGCGGGATAGGCCAAGGGCTTTCGGTAGGTGTAATCCTAAAGAGGGCAACAAGTGCAGAAGATTTTCAAAAAACGGTTAACGCAGCTGCAGTTTGGGAGTTGCCGGCGATTTTAATAGTAGAAACGATGGCTATGTTTAGTACTCCATTTCGTAAATACTACAGGTGCAGCTTTGGGTATTACGTAAGGACACACTACCAGGTGGATAGTTGGAGAGTTAAGTGAAAATTTACTTGAAGCTCTTACATCCACCAGCTCATTCGTTGTGCATTCTTAGACACGCTGCTCCTTTTTTTTAAGACTTTAAAACGATGTCTTCTCCTATAAAACCACCCTTCAAATTAATTTTTAAAAAAATTTTTTTGATCCAAAAAATACTTCATCTTTACAACCTCTTAACAAACTAACGGTTGTTAGCTAGGTTGTTCCTGGTGAAGATAGAGCTGGTCGGCCTTTAACGATTGCTTGCACTTTTAATTTCCAGCTCTTTTTTCACCATTTTACCTTCTTCTAAAAATCATTCTGATTTCTTCTTTTAAAGCTAAATATTGTAGCAGTAGAGAATCAAAGTAATGAGATTAGTTACAGGTGCTTTGATTCCGTTTCTACAATTTTTTTAACACACTTCACTGATACTACAGGTATTAATTTAAGAAATCAGTTTTTATAAGGTTTAAACTTTTGTGAAAGGGGAATAGAGGTAAAATGTTTCTTCTTATTTTTCCGTTGGAATATAAAAATAAGCAGCAGATCCTAATGAAACGCACCTCCCTAATTCTTGTTCTTAGTTTAATTTTTTTTAGCAATACTTCATTTTATCGCCCCATATATAGTAAAAGTGCTTTTTACATCGTTATTGATAAAAGCGATTATGAGTTGAATGTCTATGACGCTGAAGGATGGTTAATTACATTTCCGGTTGTTCTTGGTAACAAAGACCAGGGGGATAAATTGGTGCAGGGAGACAGGAAAACGCCTGAAGGTACCTTTACTATTGTTAGCAAAAGAGTGCATGCAAAATGGTGTAGGTATATAGGATTAGACTTTCCTACGCCTGCTGACATTCAAAAATTTAACATGCGCAAGAGGCAAGGCGTGATACCACGAAATGCAGTACAAGGCGGAGGAATTGGCATTCATGGTACATGGCCCCACGAAGATTATGCAATTGATCAATACCAGAATTGGACGGAAGGTTGCATAAGCTTGAAGAACGAACATGTGAAACAACTTTATTCGATGATACCTGTTGGTACAAGAGTAACTATTAGAAAGTAACGCTTAACTCCTAAGCACAATAAATTTTACTGATTATTTGAGAATTCGCTTATGTTTCGCTGCATTTCTCCGGCTGATTCTTAGCGAGGCTTTGATGGCCGCCGTTAGTATATATAGCAACCCACTTTTCTTGGAAGAAGGTTATAAATTTCTCTTGTTTCGGTTTCGCTTACCCTTTTATCATTTTTAAACCACACAACAAAACAGGAACACCTGTAGTTTTAGCATACGCTGCCGGTTCATGACTAAAAGCCTAGAGTCTTTGTGCCGCACCTCCCTTACAAGTAAGCAGTGTAGCCAGTAGTAGTGCCGGTAAGTGCATTATTCGTAACCTTTCTTTTACAGCATCTGTTAAGGTAGCAAATAGCATTTCCAATATAACTTTTGTTCGATGAGTGTCTTGGTAATCAGTCTTGGCTTTGGTAATGGCAGTAGCGCCCGAAGGAATACCGCAAACAATTAGTTTCTCTCGCTTTTTGTCTTTATGAAATCATAGACTGCCTTTACATCCTGGCTTTCTTTGTATCCGGCGGTACAAGTATTTCCTTTGCTGTTACCATGGGCCCTTATGTGGCAAAGCATAAGGGGTCTTGATTGATGATGTTAGAATGAACAAAAATGATTAAAAAAAATATATCGAACAATCGTACGACCTGAAGGATAAACTTTCAATAAAATAAAAAAGCAAGTATGAAGTATAGTTTCCTCTATTTGGTATTATACGAACTATAATACATCAGCTCTAAGACCTGCAAAAACTTCTACCTTTACTATTCATTTTTACAACAATTCAAATTATATCATATGCCAGGCTTCGAGTTATGGGGAGAGGAAGAAAGAAAAGAGGTTAATGACGTTTTAGACACAGGAATTTTAATGCGGTATGGGTTTGATGGGCCGAGAAAAGGAGTTTGGAAAGCAAAGGAACTTGAACAAGAAATCTGTACAAAGTTTGGTAGCCGATATGCCCAACTAACCAGTAGTGGTACGGCTGCCCTTACAACAGCAATGGCAGCGCTGGGCATCGGTCATGGCGATGAAGTAATAATGCCGACTTTTACTTTTGTGGCAAGTTTCGAGGCAGTGCTAAGTGTGGGTGCAATACCTGTTTTAGTTGATGTAGATGATACCCTTACATTAAACCCCGGGGCAGTAAAATCTGCCATTACCCCAAAAACAAAGTGTATAATGCCTGTACACATGTGCGGTAGCATGGCCGATCTTGATGCTTTAAAAAATATTTGCGAGCAGCATGATCTGCTATTACTCGAAGATGCATGTCAAAGTATCGGAGGCAGTTATAAAGGCAAGATGTTGGGAACAATCGGCGACGCCGGAACCTTTAGTTTTGATTTCGTAAAAACAATGACGTGTGGCGAAGGCGGGGTAGTAATGACCAATAACGAAGATATTTACAATAAGTGTGATGGCTATACCGATCATGGTCATGATCACCTGGGTGGTGCTGATCGGGGTGCCGACTTGCATCCATTCATCGGATATAATTATAGGATAAGCGAACTGCATGCAGCGGTGGGGCTCGCCCAGATAAAGAAGGTGGACCAGATATTAGCTATACAAAAGAAGAATTGTACTCTGCTAAAGCAAATCATCTCTCAAGTACCTGAAGTTTCCTTCCGCTCGGTTCCCGATCCCTCTGGTGATAGCTGTACTTTTTTAAGTTGGTTCCTTCCTACCGAAGAAATTACTGTGGCGTTTGTTGAAGAAATGAAAGCACAGGGAATTTTAGCAGGAAACTTTTATTGGTATAAAAACAACTGGCATTACATTAGTAAATGGGACCACTTGAAAAGCGCTGATTTTTTGAACAGGCAGGGGCATGAAATTACTGAGAAGCTACGGTCTTATGCAACGCAAACTTTTCCTGCTAGTGATGCTATTATGAGCAGGTGTATATCAACCGCAATAAGTTTGCTATGGACGGAAGATCAGTTAAAAGAAAAAGGAGAAAAAATGGTGGCTTCAATAAAGAAGGCGTTGGCTAATACCGGTGCAGAAGTTTTGTAGGATTAAGAGTCACTTACTTTCTCCGGATACTATTATTTCAAAGTCGTCTATTTACTTTCAATTTGATGAAGCTTGTAGCCATTCATAGTAACATATCCATTCAAATTACATCCTTTAAATACTAAATTAAAAAGCGCTCCTTTTTATAAAAGGGCTGTAGGGTTTAGATCCTTTACCTTCCATTCTATCAGTGTACTCTAAACTTCCTAACCTTACGCGTAGAGGAAGTTTTATAGCCTTTTCGAGTTGAAATTCTTTCCTGCAAAAAAAGCCAAGGGCGCTGGTATAATAATTTGAAGCCATAAAATAAAAAGGCGCGGAGCGCCCTTCAAAAGAATTCGAAGTGTCAGTAAGCTTGGCTAAGGATGAACGAACAAGTAAAGGGCTTGCAGTAAGCCTCCCTTTATTGCCAGAGGCAATTTGTGAAACAGTTTGACCGTTTGATGTAAAGCATACAAATAAATTAATAAACAAACAAATAACGCAACTTCTCATGCTTACTGAATTGGTTGTAAATTTACCTCGAAATGTTGAAAGCGTTTGTTAAGGCAAAAGCACAAGATTTTGGCAAAACTGAAACATCTAATTTGCGATTTTTGCGCACACTTAGATCTACCTGGAAACTTAGAGGAATATAATGTCATTAAGTCAATCATTACAACAAAAGCTTTTACAAAAGTTATCGCCTCAGCAGATTCAGTTAATGAAACTGCTCCAGGTTCCTACTGCCAATCTTGAAGAGCGGATTAAGGAAGAACTGGAGGAAAACCCTGCTTTAGAAGTAGGTGAAGACGGTCATGACGATTTTGAAGAGGGAGATGATTTTAAAAGCGATTCAGAAGAAGAGTACGATTCAGAGGGGAGCACAGACGAGTACGATAATATAGATTTAAGTGATTACGTACATGAAGGGGATGACGAAGTAGGCGATTATAAGTTGCGCGATGAGAACTACCCTGAAATGGATGAGGGAAAAGTGATCCCCATAAGGGTAGAAACTTCGTTTCATGAAGTCTTGCTGAACCAGCTCGGGATGATGGAACTGGATGAAAGAACCCAAAAAATTGCAGAGCAGATTGTAGGAAGCATTGATGATGATGGTTACTTGAGAAGGGAAATGTCTTCCATCTCCGACGACCTTGCTTTTCGTCAAAATATTCTTTCTTCTGAGGGTGAGATTGAAGGGCTGATAAAACAAATTCAACAATTTGATCCTCCCGGCATTTGTGCCCGCGATCTTAAAGAATGCCTTATACTGCAACTGAAACGCAAAGTTGGCGAAGGGAAAGAAGTTGAATTGGCGATGCAGGTGTTAGAAAAGTACTTTGATGAGTTTACTAAAAAACACTACGAGAAAATTCAACGCGGTCTTAGTCTTACCGACCAACAGTTAAAAGATGTTATTAACCAAATAATCAAACTTAATCCTAAACCGGGCGGAAACATTGGCTTTGTAAATAAAGCTGAAAGCTATGTTGTTCCCGACTTTTTCATATTTAATAATAATGGCGTTCTCGAACTAACCCTTAACAGTAAAAATGCACCGGATCTCCGCATTAGTGAAGGGTATAGAGATATGATTAAAGATTATGAGAAAGGCAGCAAAAAAGACAAGCGTCAAAAAGAAGCAGTGCTTTTCATTAAGCAAAAGATAGATTCTGCAAAGTGGTTTATCGACATGATCAAACAGCGTCAGCAAACGCTAATTGGAACCATGTCGAGTATTATGAATTACCAGAAGGAATTTTTCCTGACAGGTGATGAAACAACGCTAAAGCCAATGATCTTAAAAGACATTGCAGAGATGACCGGGCTTGACATCAGTACAGTAAGCCGGGTGGCTAACAGCAAATTTGTACAAACGGAGTTTGGAACTTACCGCCTTAAATTTTTCTTCAGCGAATCGTTAAGTACCGATAGCGGTGAAGAAGTAAGTACACGAGAAGTAAAAAAAATCTTAAGTAACCTGATAGAAGCAGAGGACAAACGTAAACCTTTAAGCGACGAACAGCTAACAGATATGTTGCAGGAAAAAGGATACAATATTGCACGCCGCACTGTTGCAAAATATCGTGAACAATTAAACCTGCCGGTTGCCCGGTTGAGGAAGCAACTGTAAATGCAAAACTTTCAAGACGCGCCGCCACTTCAACAACAGCAAGTTTATCCGCTCACTCAGCCCAAAGGTTTAAAAGTACTGGCGAACTTCTTTTCGTACCTTTTTCACCCATTGTTTATATCTCTCTACGTTGCTGGGTATCTTATTTACTTCTATCCTTATGCATTCGCACGGTACGATGATAAACAAAAATTATTAACCCTTGCTTTTGTATTTTCTATTACGGCCTTCTTTCCGGCATTAACCGTATTTCTATTGTGGCGGCTAAAATTTGCTAATTCAATTTACCTGCGCACCCAAAAAGAAAGAATCATTCCGTATGTAGCCTCTATCACTTATTTCTTCTGGGCCTATTACGTAAGTAAAAATATGCCTGGTAGCCCGGGGATTATGACCTTTTTCTTTCTTGGAACTTTTCTCGCTGCAAGTGCAGCACTAATGGCAAACAACTATTTTAAAATAAGTATGCATGCAATCGGGGTCGGCGGTGCTGCCACTTTTATGATATTGCTCGGAGTAGTGTCGGCTGAGGCAATAACCGTTCCCATCGCTATTGCTACCATTGTTGCCGGAGTTGTTTGTACATCACGACTCATTGTTTCAGACCATCATCCTTACGAAATTTATTGGGGTTTAATTATCGGTGCCTTATGCCAAACAATCGCCTGTTATTTCGTGATGTAGTATTTCTTGTAGGCCACCATTCGTACAACTATTTTACATTCTTGCGGCGCTCCGTTTTACTGCAATAACATTATTCATCTTTTTCCACTTGTTGCTTAAAATACTTTAATCAGCTTCCATCTCTACTTATAAGTCTCAACTCCGTCCATTAACGATGCAATTTCGATGTTCACTCGAGTCAGATTTAAAAGTTCGGTCTTCCAAAAGCATTTCTTCTTTAATGTACATTGCAATAAAAATATATGTCGAATCGCTTTCTTTTATTCCTGTTATCCGCCTTATTCTTTCTGGCGATTAGTTGCAGTCGTCCTCCCTATCACGCTTCTAATAAAAGGTATAAAAAGCAGGCAAAAGATTATGCAAAAACAATCCGGCAGCAACCTGCTGTATTTGCTGTTAGTGAAGCCATAACCCCTGCCTGGGTAGGAACAACTAATTTTAATATGCGCAAGCCTAATTATGTAATTATTCATCACACGGCTCAAAATAGCTGTAATGAAACTTACAAAACATTTACCCTTCCACAAACCCAGGTAAGCGCCCATTATGTTATTTGTAAAGAAGGCGTAGTTCAACACATGCTTAATGATTACTTAAGGGCATGGCATGCAGGCGCTGGAAAATGGGGAAACCTAACAGATGTAAATTCCGCGTCAATAGGGATTGAGCTGGATAATAACGGTTTTGAGACTTTCACTACGCTACAGATTAATAGCTTACTTCAATTGCTCGATACCTTAAAAAGAAAATATGCGATACCAACCGCAAACTTTATTGGACATGCAGATATTGCTCCGACACGTAAAGTAGATCCCAATATCTACTTTCCCTGGAAAACACTTGCCGGGCGAGGCTACGGATTGTGGTTCGGTGATACGGCAAGTATTAGCGTACCCGAAAATCTTAGCAATACAAATGCTTTACGAATTATTGGCTATGATGTGAGGGATTCAATTGCGGCAACTAAGGCTTTTAAAAGACATTTTTTGCAAGACACCTCAGCAGTTATTACAGACGCTGATAAAAAAGTATTATTTGATTTAATGAATAAAAGCCTCTAAAAATTGGCAAAGTCACGACAAGGGTTAAAACGATATAAGCAAAAAAGCCAGCAATTTTTGTTGCCGGCTTTTTTGCTTATATAAATAGTACTAAGATTTTCTAAATGTTAGCAATAAAGTATTGCCTTGTCTTATTTCAAGCATGTTGCCGGTTAAACTATAATTATCAGCTTTCTTCAATGCAGCTAAAAATGCTGTTTCATCGTATTCGTTGCAAGCCAT
The DNA here is from genome assembly GCF_025963695.1 of Segetibacter sp. GTDB lineage: Bacteria > Bacteroidota > Bacteroidia > Chitinophagales > Chitinophagaceae > Segetibacter. The sequence continues at coordinate 34,073 of NZ_JAOQAH010000101.1, forward strand.
TTTCGACGTAACAATATTTCTTCCAAACTGAATGTCTTTGTTGCTGAAGTTAAAGCTTCCGCTCATGCTGTTGCAACCGGTTGTTCCGGTAAATACTTGCCTTGCAGCATTTATAGTTAAAGAAGGCATACGCTTCCAATATTGAAAAGGTTGAACAGTTGTATCTAAAGTAGAGGTTGATTTATAATCCATTTTTAAACGCGCCTTCGCCGTATCATAAAGTGCATTCCTCCTGTTATTTCTGGCTCTTGCTCTTGCCTTTGCAGAGGTGCCGCCAGTACCGGAAGTGCCGGTCATCGTTGCATCTGTACCTGTTGTCGTAGAAGCCAGTGCTGTGTCAGTCATAGCTGCAGCTGAAGTGTCCTGGTACCATGTGGAAGTACTGCTCCAGCTACCATTCGAAGCAAGCATACCGTCTAATCTCCAGGTTCCATTCAGACTAGTGTCTTTATTAGCTCTATAAGCCCAGTCGCGATCAGCTGGAGTAAAGGAGGCAGAAGCTTTTGCTGCGCTAGTCATTGTATCTCCCCGGCTTACATTTACATTAGAAATTCCAGGTCCTGCCGGTGTAACTGCTTTTCTTGAACTGCTACAAAAAGCAAAGAATAAGCAAAGTGGTAATACAAATATTGTTTTTTTCATACTTTCGGTTTTGTTAGCCCAAAAACCACAACCGTGCCAAAAACGGAGTTGATAGCAAAAACAGAAAAAAAATTTTTAAGATAAGGAGTAAGACTAGGTCTTAAATTGGAAGTTTAAGATGAGTCAGAAAGTTTTCCGACATCTTTTATCAGAGCACTTTAAAATACTTGCCGGGTTAAAGCACCCTTAAGACATCTTAAAATACTGGTAAGAAAAGTGAAAGTTCTTTTTGAATTAGTTAAATCTCCCAAAGTCGTAATTGCGTGTCCCCTGCACAATTTATTTTTGAGGGCTAATAAATGTCTAATACCTCTCTTCATATAGCTCTCGTTGGAAATCCTAATAGTGGTAAATCTTCCTTATTTAATGGTTTAACAGGCTTAAATCAAAAAGTCGGAAACTTTCCGGGAGTTACAGTTGATAAGAAAACCGGAACAGCTACACTTGAGCCGGGCTTTACTGCTAATATTATTGATCTTCCAGGTACTTATAGCCTTTATCCGCGGAGAGCCGACGAATGGGTCTCGTACAAAGTCTTGATGCATGTGGATGAACATGTAAAGCCAGATATGGTAGTACTTGTTGCAGATGCAAGTAATTTAAAGCGTAACCTGCTTTTTTGCTCGCAAATGATAGATCTTAAAATACCGGTAGTTGTAGCGCTAACGATGGTAGATCTTGCAGCAAGGAAAGGTATTAGTATAGATCTTGAAGAGTTGGAAAGAGAATTAGGAGTTCCCGTTGTTTCTATTAACCCAAGAAAGAACAAAGGCCTGCCGCAATTAAAGAAGGTACTGTTACAAATAGCAAGGCAGCAACACAAGCCTTCTTCCCGCGACTTTATTGGTATTAAGGCATTGGCCGAAAATGCTGTACATGCTGTACAAAAAATTTTCCCTGCACTACCTGATTATGCCGCTGTGCATTACCTTATTAACCATGAAAGCTTTCCGCTTACTGCGGAAGTTCACGACAAAATAGAAAAGATAGAAGCGGTAAATAACTTTAATTCCACCCGGCTGCAGGCCGAAGAGATCTTGCAGCGATACGGGCGGATAAGGCAGATTATGCAGCAGAGCGTGGTTGAAGACGACCCACTTCAACGTAAGTTGTTTACTGAAAAGCTTGACAACTTGTTATTGCACCGCACCTGGGGCTATGTTATTTTGCTATCGGTTCTCTTCCTTTTATTTCAAAGTATTTTTTGGCTTGCAGAATATCCAATGAATGCAATTGAGTGGATATTCGCATCGGTTAGCGGTTGGTTGAGTGGAGCCATTACTTCGGGTTGGTGGAGCGACTTGATTATAAATGGAATTATAGCTGGACTAAGTGGAATTCTGGTTTTTATTCCCCAGATAATGATTCTTTTTGGCCTGGTAACCATATTAGAGGATACAGGTTATATGGCGCGCATAAGTTTCCTTAGCGATAAACTAATGCGAAAAGTGGGTCTCAATGGTAAAAGTGTAATGCCGATGATTAGCGGTTTTGCATGTGCAGTGCCCGCTATCATGAGTACTCGTAACATAGAGAACCGAAAGGAAAGATTACTCACCATACTTGTAACTCCATTAATGAGTTGTAGTGCCCGCCTTCCCGTGTACACCATCCTTATTAGCCTTGTTATTCCAAACCATTATTTTCTTGGTTTTTTAAGTTTGCAGGGCTTGGTTATGATGGGACTTTATATACTAGGCGTAGTCATGGCACTTGTTGTAAGCTATGTTTTTAAATGGATTATTAAAATACAGGAAAAAAGCTTTTTTATATTAGAACTTCCTACTTATCACGCTCCCCGCTGGAAGAATGTAGGGGTAACCATGATTGAAAAAGCAAGGATTTTCGTTCGGGATGCGGGAAAGGTAATAATGGTAATTAGCCTGCTTTTATGGTTCCTGAGCAGCTATGGACCTTCGAACCAAATGAATAATCTAAATGCCAGGTATGAAAAGCTGCGGCAACAGCCGAATACAGATAAGGTAACCCTGGAAAAAGAATATCGTTCAGAAAAGCTTGAAAACAGTTATGCAGGTGTGATGGGTAGGGCTATCGAACCTGCAATTGCACCACTTGGTTATGATTGGAAAATAGGGATAGCCTTAGTTACATCGATAGCAGCCCGGGAAGTTTTTGTGGGCACCATGGCAACATTATACAGTGTAGGCGAAGACAATGAAGACACTTCCTTAAGGCAAAAGATGCAATTAGCCGCACGTCCAAATGGAACTAAAGTGTATACACTGGCCACAGGCATTAGCCTTATGGTGTTTTATGTTTTGGCCATGCAATGTATGAGTACACTAGCCGTAGTTAAAAGAGAAACTAAAACGTGGAAGTGGCCCATTATTCAACTGGTCTATATGACCTTTCTTGCTTATGTTATGGCGTGGCTTGCTTATATAATAGCCAGTTAAAATGGCAATGATATATGTAGCTTGTTTTAATCTACCTACGAGTAGTATTTATGTTACTATACACTGCAGTATATATTGCCTTCACTTCTCTTAAGCCCCCTTTTCTACCTCTAAATTACCGGCATTTTGCACGGCAAGCTGTAGTGCCTTTGTGTCCGCTTTGTTTTTCTGAAACACTTTGTCTTCCGTAATTGACATACTATGTGTCAACTTATTTTGGGACAAAGCATAACCCTCTTTTATTCTTTTCCTAAGTCACATTGGTAGCTATATCAACTATTTCATTTAGCCAGGGCGCCAGATTCAGTAAGTAGATTTTAGAATCACTTCGTACTACAAACAATTCTTTGGGTGCATCTCATATCATTTCTTCTCTAACTCTATCCGCTTCTTTTCTTTAAAACATACCTTTTTTACAGGCGGCACTTTTTTTGCGGATAAGGAGAGACAATAATGTTTATGAAGAAAATAGTACTTCTAATAGCTTTCGTTCCGACACTTTTATTTTCTCAATCAAGAAAAGAAAGAAAAGCTTTAGAAGCACAGCAAAAGTTGGATCAAGTCGTCATAAGCAATTTGAAAACTCATATACAAAATCTAACTGCTGGCAAAGCATCGACAAGTTATGAAGCACAAGCGGTTGAATACATCGCCAACCAGTTTAAAACATTAGGGCTTTTACCAAAAGGATCAAACGGGTTTATTCAACCTTATAAAATAGACAATGGGAAAAGAATTGACCCTTCCACTTATTTAAAAGTAAATGATAAGCTGTTGGAGGTAAATAAGGACTATTTTCCTCTTGCTTATTCAGCAGAAAAAAAGGTAAAAGGAACGCCGGCAATGGCTTTGAGGGAAAGAGGGGCGCCGTGGTTTGTTGATGTGAAAGATTTGTTTGAAGACGCTTCAAAAATGCAGGGAGGCAATGTTGAGGTAGTAATTAAAAAAGAACTGGCAAGAGTTGCTTCTAAAGGTGCTACAGCTCTTTTCCTGTATAATTCAAGCGCCGTAAGTGATAGCCTTTCGTTTAATGGCCGGGAGAAGTCTGCTCCCTCACCTATCCCGGTTTTTTACATAACAGCGGAAGGTCACAAAAAATATTTTAGCGACCACTCACAGGTTTTGGATGTTGATGGAAATATTGCGTTTAAAGAAGATGTTATATCAGGAAGCAACGTGATTGGATATTTAAACAACGGAGCTGCGTCAACGATTGTGATTAGCGCTCATTATAGCCCTAAAAAAGAATTGGGCGGTAAAAGTGACGAATCTGTAAGGTCCGTTTCGCCCGGTGCTAATGATAATGGAAGCGGAGTGGCTACGTTAATTGAACTGGCAAGAATGTTATCGGCATCAAAGGCAAAAGGTAATAATTATACTTTTGTGGCTTTTGGGGGAAACGATGGAGGTTCGACAGCAAGTAGCTATTGGTTAGAGAATACATCAATAAATACTCCCATTAACTATGTGTTGAATCTTGATATGGTAGGAAGTTATAGCGATAGTAAAAAGCTGTTGGTGCAAGGTTACAACACATCTCCTGTATGGAGCGAAGTTCTTACCTCGGTGTCAGATAAGAAGCTACAAGTTAGTATCGACAGTCTTAGTAACGTTACGGCGTTGAATGCTTCTTTTTATAAAAAAGAAATTCCCGAATTGACTTTTTCTGCTGCAGACCACCAGGATTATTTGACAGCGGCAGACGAAGATGGTAAAATAAATTATGCGGGTACGGTTCAGATTGCAAGGTTTATTAGCAGACTGGTGCAAGCAATAGATTCAAAGGGCAAAGTTGGATTTTCGAAAGTGTCTAACCAACATACTACGGCAGTTAAAGTGGCAGAGTCTACCACTGTTGCAAAACCTGTAAGGCCTGATGAAGCTGCCGCCGCTTCACTCTCGAGAACTACAGTTAGCTTAGGAGTGATACCAGATAAAGCCAATAATGATTCGGGTTTAAAAATAAGTGGAGTGACACCCAAAAAACTTGCTTCACGGTTAGGCTTACAATCGGGCGACGTTCTTACTAACCTGGGCTCATATAAAATCTCGGATTTGAAAACCTACATGCAGGCTTTATCGAATTTTAAAGCTGGGGATAAAACTACGCTTCGTATTAAAAGAGGCAAAGATGATAAAGAATTTGCTGTAGAGTTTTAACTTTACCCCCGAATGAAACTGACACTTGACAACGACGCGATAACTGATGACTTTTTCTCTGATACCCGCCTTATTGGCATCATGGCTCCAATAAAAAACTACCAGTTTTGCTGGCAACTAAATAACCTACTCGGATTTAATTTTCGTCTTGATACTGAAATTGATAAACAGCTTCGAAAGAAAAACAGGCAGTATTTTTTTTCGGTTTATCAGCATGAAGAAAACAACTTCTTAAAATATTACCTCTTTCATAACCACTGCGACGGCGAATATCTTTTACCCGAATTTAAGCACCTGGATTTTTTGTTACTGATGAAAGGCGACTATGTGGATGATGTGAACTGCAGTCATATTGTTACCACCATAAAATCTATTTCTTCTGTACAAATGGTTGCTGAATTGACAAATGAAAAAATCAGGAACAAAGAACATCTTGTTTTTTAATCACCAGCTATTTTAATGCGCTTTAATAAAAGCCCGATTGATTACAAAAAGATGAACGTATTGCGTCGCAACAATGCGTCATAGTACTCCTACTGTCTGGCTCAAGACTTTACTTGTGTACTATCTGCTGTAGGCTTATCCTTATCTTTTTTTCTAAGCTTCTTAAATAAGTCGAGTTTAAACTGAACGTTGCCATCAGGACCCGGTCTGCCTCTTACAAAAATACTTGCTCCAGCTTTTGAGTCTGCGCCTTTATTTTCAGGTGTATAATCGCCGTCCCTTTTCTTTAGATTGCTTAAAGGGATTTGGATAGCGATATCAGTATTGGGACCAGCTATACTGTAAATACCTTCGACATATAAGGTAAGAACGGTAGACTGAATCTCCATCCGGTTCAGGTTGATTTCTTTATTTTTTATATCAATGCGATCTTTTAATTCGGCAAAATAAACCTCGCTAAAATTTCTCTTTTTAAATGCAACCTGCTGAATCTTTTCGAGTGGTGCGTAATTAAGTAAAGCTCCCTGCTTCAAAGAAAAATCTACATACCCGGCAATGTCTTGCGGTGCTCCCTTTAAATCGCGGTCAATATTCATTGTTACGTTAACCGTAGAAGTAAGTTTGCCCCTGAGGTTTTCGTGAGAAATTCCGTCTTGTCCAAAATCGTTAAATGCATACATCACTTTGTTTACATCCATGTTCTGCATATTAACGTTTATACTTGATCCATAATATTTGCTGTTTTTAGCTATCAGGTTGCCACGGATTGCCATTGAACCTCCGGCGTGTTGCAAACTAACTGTATTTAAAATCCAGTTTTCATTAATAAGGCCAACGGATGCCTTCACATTTGCAGCGGCGAAACGATCAAAGGTTAATTTATCTGCCTTAACATCTAACCTAAAGTTGGCCTGGTCAACAATATTATCTATGTTTTGTGCGGTACTACCAAGCTTTGATTTACCGGTACTTTTTTTGGCCGAAGATGCTCTTTGCTTTAGTAAAGCAGTTAGGGTGTTAAGGTTTAAGAAGGGCGAATAAATATTCCAGTCAAGAACGATTTTACCAGGACTTGTGTTCATTAACGCAAGAAGGTTTTTTCCGCTTCCATTCATGGCTAATTTATTACCTCCTACATTTCCCCTGAAGTCTGTAACGTATACATCTGTTTTCTTAAAGACAATATTACCCGATACGTTGGTCATTGAAAGGTTGCGTGGATGATACATTATTACTCCATCCGAAAACGACACCTTTCCGCTTAAAGCAGTATTTCTGTTTGAATTGTGTTGTAAAGGGCCTGAATAGGTAAGATCAAGCGACCCTTTTCCCTCATGCAAATCCAACGTTCTCGTTCCCAGCAAAGCATTTAGTTGGGGTAGGTCAAAATTGGTTTTAATATCTGCATTGATCATCGGATACACCAGGTTATCAATGTATATATTTTGCGAGTTTATTTTCAGCCCTTCAAAAGTTCCTTTGAAGTCTTTAAATTGTAACCTTGAGTTTGGGTCTTTTCTTGGTAAACCTGCAATCAACTCATTGGTAAAAGAGCCGTCAAACGAACAGTCAGAGAAGCTTGCAAAAGGCGATTGTATATTGTTGTCTGCTACTTTGAATGAAATGTTTACCAGTGGATCTCCTCCGTTTAAAGGGCCACTTATGTCTGCAAAAACTTCCGCCACGGGTTTCTCAATTTTAACCAGCGACAGAGAAGTGGAAATTTTGGGAGTCAATAATGTTTTTGCCTCCTCATAATTAATATTTTTTGTAAATATTTTTAGTGCGAAAGCAGGAGCCTGGGCAAAACTGAAAGTTCCTGAGAAAGTAAACGGATGATTTTTAAAACGTATCTCAATGTCTTCAAAAGTTAGTTGCTTCCTGCTTTTGTTAAATTGAACACTAAAATTGCCTTGCATTTTGGTCTCACGCACATAACTACCAAACAAAGTATTCAAGGCAAAGTTATGAATGAGGATATCGTTTGAAGTTTTTAAGGTTAAAAGGGAGTCGGTATTATTGATTCGACAGTTCATCTTGTTTACTTCAAAATCATACAGTTTTCCTTTTCTCTTGTCGTCTAAAACCAGTCTGACATTTACCAGTTTAACCCCGTGTATTTCTGTCTTTGCTGTTGGTGGCTGGTCTGCTTTGTTTACAACACTTTTAGGAGATAACAGGTAAGAATTTGTATAACCGGAAGTATCCGTATAAATATATAAGTTAGCGTTCTCGATCTGCAAGGCATTTAAAGGATTATTCTTTTTAATAAGATTTACCACACTAATGCTTGCATATACTCGTCTGGCTTCAAAAAAAGGATGCTTATGTTGATTGAAAAGAGTGTCCCTGATAGAAACGTTTTCCAGCTTAATTGAGATGCTTGGAAACTGGGCAAGAAAGCCCAAACCAATGTCGCCTATTTGTACTTCCCCATTTAGCTTGTCGGCAACCTCTTGTTTGATTTGATTGATAATCTCTTTTTTCTGGGTCACAACATATATATATGCTATGGTGTAAACCAGCACCAGCACTCCAAAAAAAATGGCAAGTCCTTTAAGTGTATATCTTAAAAATTTTCTCAACGCTAATAAGGTGAAATTTTTATGCCATGATGAATAAAAAACAAAACCCTAAACATTTTTGGAGTTTTGTTTTAAAACTTTTTATCGAGGATGTACGGCAGCATGTTTCGCCAGGTAGGCCAGTCATGCCTTACATCGTTCCCCCATACATCCAAATCACACCAAATACCTTTGCTATATAACACAGATGCAAACCGGCGGGAGGCCTCAGGCTCTTCATATTCTCCACTACCTGTATAAATGTGTATATGATGACTTGCTTTTAGCTTATCAAGAAAAAAAGGGTCCGAAAGGTTTGGTATGTAATGCATCGGGCTATTATAATATACCTGCTCATCATAAAAGCCTCTTGTGTATTCTGTCAGGTCATACACACCGCTCATAGATATGACGCCATTCAATATATCCGGCCGCTTGCAAAAAAGGTTCATGGCATGTAGCGCACCAAACGAAGCGCCGCAGGTATAAATAAAAGTTTCTTTGCTGGTGGCGTTGCGAATAAAAGGAACAACCTCATCGAAAACGTATTGATTAAACTCGTTATGACGGATTGCCCGGTGAGCAGGTTGCATCTCGTAGTTGAGCCAACTTTCTTTGTTCATGCTATCGATGCTAAACACCCTTAATTTTCCACTGTTAATGAGTGGTTCCAGGGCTTGTAAAAGTTGAAACCGCTCGTATTCAAGATAATCTGCCGCCGCCGTAGGAATTAATAGTAGTGCAAATCCGTAATGTCCGTAAGAGGCTATCGGCATTTCTCTTCTTAGCGCCGGGCTGTACCACGATGTTATTTCTCTTCTCATTTTCTCTTTAAGTTATGGTTTAACACTTATAAGTTTTCTTATCCCAATCATCCTGTTTTTTACTATTCATCCAAAAATAGGGAAAGAATAAAAGCAAGCGTTATAACGTAAGAGGTATTGGTACGAGCAACAAATCAACTTTCAACATCCTTGTGTCACACCCTTGTACTATTAACTGTAGTGGCAACTTTTTTTAAATAGTCGCAATGATAGCGTTTCCACTAAATCGAAAATGCCCTTTAAATTTAGTGGAAACGCTTCTTTAACTACCAGTTGCTAAACCGAATTCCTAAACTGTATGGATACTGTTCTAAACCGTTTTCATGAAGTTTTGTACGACTGTAGCTTCCAAAAAGCCTGATAGGTCCTATACCAAGCTCACCTATATAAGCCAGCTTGAATTTTTCGAGACCAATATCTCCTTTTGTTTTTTGTTTACCTCTTTCTGCGCTCACCTCCTTTGTGTGGCTACCCACTAAATAACCTGCACTAACACCTGCGCTAACACTTAAACCTTTTTTTCGTCCGGGGCTTGTGTTTAAGTTTAGCATAAACGGAACTGTAGCATAACCCGCATACAATTTATTCTTCGTGAAGTTGATGCTGTCTCTATAAATGTAGTTTGGAGCTTTGTTATACCTGATACTATTTTCGTATCTAAAATTAAACATCTCCAGGCCAAGGCCATACTTTAGGTTTACGTAACCTTTTATCAAATTAATCCGTTGCATAACTACCCAAATATTTACATTCGAACTCTTGGCTGATCTTAGTTTCAAATCATCTTTCCCTGGTTTGCCACCTGGACCTACTGATCTTAAAAAGCTTTGGGCCTCTGTTCCGGCATAGTTTGTCTTATCATTTACATTAGCAAAGCCCAGGTCAAAAATCCACCAGTTGGTACTTATTTTACTGGGCTTGTAAGGCTTTTTTTCGATTGAGACATTTGTGGTAGTTTTCTCGCCTGCATTATCCCGCCTTTTTTTGATGATGATAAAATTGCCTACTCTAACGGTATCAACCCTGTTAGTGGTTGTGTCCGCAACGCGTTTTGTGCTATCTGTTTGGGCAAAGCTTGCCCCTGCAACCATTACGGCTGCAATTGCCATGTAAATCCTTTTCATTTTAGTATTGTTTTGTGTAGTGTAAGACTATTTGCTCTTTATTTCGAAACCCGCAATTTTAAGGGTTCTTTCGCCCTCGTTCTCATTACTTTTTCTTTCAAAAAGGCTGGCTGCTTTTTTAAATAACCCTTTTAGTTTAGTCTTGTTTATTTCAGCAGACCCTATATAAAAAGTATTTTCCTCGTCATTTTCCTGGTTGTCTATTTCCCTATAAACAGCATGAGATGCTAATGAAGGAGAACCTTGTTCGGATGAAGATTTCGCGACAAGCTTTACTTTGGCGACATCTTCTCTTGCTACAGGTAGGTTGCTCTTTTCAGCAATTTTTGCAGACGCAATTGTCTCTTCAAACAATTTTCTATCCGGCGTGTCAATATCAATTTCATCCACAACTTTCCGTGGCGTCTCAACCTCTTGTGGCTTACTTTTTTTGTTTCCGGCCACCGTTACATTTGTTGCTGGTTTTGGCTCATCTGCCTTTTTCGTTTTAAACTTAACTGCTGCGATCGGCTCAGACCTTACAGGCGCTTTTTTAGCTAATGCAGGTACATTGTTATCAATTAACAGTGGCTGTTGTTGTAGTTGCCCGGGTAACGGGTGTGTTATTTTATCTGTTTTAGACATTAATTGTGATCTGAAAGGCAGCTCGTTATTTTGAGTAAAGAACCATGCTAAAGTAACAAAACCAATAATTGCAGCAGCCGCACTTATTCTCATCCAAGTCATAAATATTACCGGTCTGTCTTTATACTTTTTGTACAGTTTTTCTTTACCCTCAAATGTTATCGCCTCTGGGTCTAACTTTGTTTGGCTAAGTACAGTGTACTCATTTTGCAGTTGAGGGTGCTTTAAAACAAATTTCTCTACTTCTTCCATTTCCTGTAAGGTTAGTTCCTTGTCTAGCGCAAGCAAAAAGTACTCTTCATAATTTCCAGGTGATATTCCCTTTTCGTTATTATATAAAAGTTCTTTCTGTTCGAACCGTACATTATCACCCGGTAAAACTGCTTGTTTAAGCATATCCATCTCTGCCGCTAAATCAGTATTTTCCTGCACGAACTTCTCTACCTCTGCGCGGTCTGCCTCGTTCAGTTCGTTATCTACATACAGCAGAAAAAACTCTTCGTAATTATGTCTGTTTATAACCACTGTTTTTATTTTTAAGCCACCTGCTATTTGCTTTCGCTGCTAGCTTTCTGGCATTTGCTAATTGTTTTCTCATATCATATAATTATCTACATCACATTCTCCCTGCTCACCAAATAATTTCGCAGCGTAATTCTTGCCCTGTGCAGGTAAACTTTTACCTGGCTTTCACTCAGTCCCGTTATTTGTCCAATTTCGTCATAATTGTATCCTTCATAATCTTTCAGCATTACAAGGCTTCGTTGTGTTTCATTTAGCCGGTTTAGCGCTTCGCGCAAAGTCTGCTGCACATTTACAGCGGGCTGATAATTTGCTCCCCTGCTTGTTTCTCCAAATTCTTCGGTCAGGCTCACCCGCTTTGACTTTCTTATATGATCGATCATCTGGTTGTAAGCAACAGTGAACAGGTAAGACTTGCTTTTATCGTTGTCAACAGCATCGCGGTTACGCCACATTTTTTCGAAAGCGCTCTGCACTATATCCCGCGCATCTTCTTCATGACGAAGATTTTTTACTATGAAGCGATATACGTTGTCAGCATACAAGTTCACACATTCATTATATTGTTGCTCAGTCATAAAAGCAGTAATGTTCCGGTTATTTGTTATGATACGTGGGTAGAAACAAAAAGTTACAAATTTTTTAAGAAAATTAATTAAGAGGCGCTTCAGGCTTTCTGGCCAAAAAGTAAAATCACAGGAAGTAGTAAAGGAACTAAAAATGTTACGAGGGATAAAGTTTGAAATACTGGTTGCAGTAAATGAATAAAGGGCAAATACTCTAGCCAGTACTTCGGATCAAAAGGCAACTAATTTTCTAAAGAGATAAACAGGTACTTACTGAGAGGTTCAAAGAAGATATAGTCAGTATTACTTACATTAAAGTTCGGTTCCTCCCTGTTTACTTTTCTTGTTTCTTTTGTTGCATTTCTCCTGTTTTCAGTCCTTTTCTTTTCGAGAAAAAGTACCAGTACCCCTACTGCTAGTATGGCAAGTATAAGGCGAAAGTTGGTCTTGTATTTCATAACAGTATGTTTGACTGTATTCTTTTACGAATTTAATCGTAAATAGTTACATTGTTATTTATCTAATTTTTAATGCTGCTGTTTTACAAATAATTAACAAGAGGATTGAGAGCCCGTCGCCTTGCAATATTTTCCTACGCTACACCCTGTTTCCGGAAACTACTGGCACTACAATAAGTGTCTTCTTAATACTAACTTTGACGCACAAATAAGTAGATATGAATGAGAACTTTGTCAGCCGGATAAGCGAGGAGTTAAAGGAAATAGAATCAGCAGGTTTGTTTAAAAGAGAAAGAATAATTACCAGTGAGCAGGGGCCAGAAATAACGGTCAACGAAAAAACCGTTTTAAATTTTTGTGCTAATAATTACCTGGGCCTTTCCTCACATCCAAAGGTGATTGAAGCTGCGCACAAAGCAATCGATTCTCATGGTTATGGAATGAGCAGCGTTCGTTTCATTTGCGGAACCCAGGACATTCACAAAGAGCTCGAGAAAAAACTAGCAGACTTTTTAGGAACAGAAGATACCATTTTATACGTAGCTGCTTTTGATGCAAACGGCGGTGTATTTGAACCCCTCTTTAACGAGCAGGATGCTATCATTAGCGATACTCTAAACCATGCCTCCATTATTGACGGGGTAAGATTGTGCAAAGCGCAGCGCTACCGCTACGAGCACAACAGCATGGAAGACCTCGAAGACAAACTCAAGTCAACACAGGAATTACGCAGCCGGGTTATCGTAACCGACGGTTCGTTCAGCATGGATGGAACGATTGCACAGTTAGACAAGATCTGTGATCTCGCTGACCGGTACAATGCGATCGTAATGATAGACGAAAGCCATAGCAGCGGTTTTTTAGGGAAGACCGGAAGAGGTACGCATGAGTACCGGGGAGTGATGGGCCGCATTGACATTATCACTGGCACATTGGGAAAAGCACTTGGCGGCGCAAGCGGCGGGTTTACAAGTGGAAGAAAAGAAATCGTTGAAATGCTTAGGCAGCGTAGCCGTCCATACCTGTTTAGCAATACAGTTGCCCCAAGCATTGTGGGTGCCTCTATAGCAGTATTAGATATGCTGACAGAAACAACTGAACTACGAGATAAGCTGGAAAACAATACCAAATATTTCAGGGCAAAAATGACAGAAGCCGGATTTGATATTAAACCAGGCGATCACCCTATCGTGCCAATCATGTTATATGAGGCCACAGTAGCCCAGGAATTTGCGGCTAAGCTATTAGAAGAAGGGGTATATGTAATCGGCTTTTTCTTCCCTGTAGTGCCAAAAGGTTTGGCTCGTATTCGCGTGCAATTAAGTGCTGCACATCAAACCGATCATCTTGACAAGGCAATTAAGGCGTTCGCTAAAGTCGGTAAAGAACTAGGCGTTATAAAGTGATCTACATAGTTATTTCCGATAGCGCGTTATCATCAATGATGCAAATGCCTTTATCTACAAAGCTTACCAAATTTTCTTTAGATAGTTCAGTCATGGTGCGAAAAGCAGTTTCGTACGTAGTGCCTGCGTAAGAGGCAAGGTCTTGCCGTGTAAGACCAATGTTTAGCATACCGGCAGGGGTTACCCCAAACCTTTCTTTCAATTTCAATAGTCCGTAAGCAATGCGACCTTTCACGCTCATATGTGCAAGGTTGCGCATGCGCTTTTCCGATTCCTGCAATTCTTCCGCGTAAAACATCAATAGCTTAAAGGAATAATCGGGGTTAATTTTTAAAGTAGAAAAGAAAAAGTCTAGCTCAACAAAACAGGCAGTAACCGGTTCAATGGCTGTAGCAGACACGGGGTAAACAGTTTGTTTTCCCAGGCCACGATGGCCAACAATATCACCCGGACCTGCAAAACGAATGATCAATTCTTTATCGTCTGTCCAATGCTTATGCACCTTTGCTTTTCCTGATACCATGTAATACATGCCGGTTACAGGCTCGCCTTCTTCAAAAAGCAATGCACCTTTTTTAAAATCAAATGTTTTCCTGTTTGCATCGAGCGCCGGTAACCATTCTTTCAAACATCCTCTGCACAAAGAACAACTTTGAAGGTCACAACTTTTCTTATTCGGCTTCATGGCGGCAAGATAGCTCAAGTGGTTTTAGCTGCAAAGGTGGCAAGAGGGATCTGTTGCAAGAACTTGTGTAATCGGAAATAATATTTTTGTTGCCGGCATCTGTTCATTGTGCAGCTGTTGTTGTGTCACTCACTTCAAGGGCAAATCTTTAATCATCCCGAAAAGCTTTCGGGCGTTCGATCGCTACTTCATCCCCCAAACATACTTTCAAGCTTTTGGAGGGCTTTTTCCAAATCTATCCCTTCGCCAAGTACACCGGTAAAAAGATCGCCTTGTTCTTTTAGCCGATCGACTGCATTAAAGATGGTGAAGCTTTTTATGGTAAGCCCCAACTTAATTTCATCCCAATGAAGCGGCATCGATACGGTTGCACCTTGCTTAGGGCGGAGCGAGTAAGGACCGGCAACAGTAGCCTGCGGACGGTTTTGTAAAAAGTCGATGTACATCTTACCCTGCCGGTCAACGACCTTCCGTTCTATACTGGTAAAATCAGGCAGTTGAGCATGAATCAGTTTGGCCAGTTTTCGCCCAAACTCCTTAGAATCTTCATAAGTATATTTTGCACCAAAAGGAATATAAATGTGCAGTCCTGTTGAACCGGAAGTTTTCGGGTAAGCCGTTACTTCAATGGCATCCAATATTTGCTTCGTAACACAAGCTGCTTCCATTACCTGTTCAAAAGTATTCTTGTCCGGATCAAGGTCTATAATACACCAATCAGGATTGTCCGGTTTCTCTGTTCTGCTACTCCAGGGATTAATTTCGATACATCCTAAAGAGGCGATATATAACAAGCTCGCTTCATCGGTACATACCAAAAACTCTTTGTCCCTTCCATCAGTATAACTGTGGTAGGGAAACGTTTTGATCCATTCCGGCGCTTTGCCTTTTACATCTTTCTGGTAGAAAGTTTCGCCTTTTATGCCATGTGGAAACCTGTTCAGCGTTTGAGGTCTGTCTTTCACATAAGGCAACATGTATGGCGCAACCTGGTAATAGTAATTAATCATATCGCGCTTCGTCACATTATCATCGGGCCAATAAATTTTACTCAGGTTTGTAAACTTCATATCGTGTCCGCCCACATTCTTTACCTGCGTTTCTTCGTTGGGATTAAGCAAGGTTTTTCTTTCCTGTTCAACCGGTGTTGCCAGTACTTTTTTCTTAACCAGCTTGTTTTCATCATTCACTATTTCTGTAATCGGTGCTGGTATTTCTCTTACTACTTCGGTTGCATTTTTATCTTCACGAAGTCCCCGAAAAGAAGGATGGCGGATAGAGCCGTCTTTTGTCATTTCGCGATAACTGATTTCGCAAACCATTTCAGGTCTTACCCATACTACGTCCGCCTTAGGCGGATTAGGTCTAAACCTGGAAGCTTTATTATATGCAGGCACATGTTTAAAAGGGCAGGTAGTTGTCTTTAGAGGCTCAAGTTTCTCCAGGATTTCCTTTTGCAATTTCACGGTAAAGCCAGTACCAACAGGGGTTACATGATGAAACTCATTACCAATAAACCAACCAAGCAATAGAGCGCTGAACGGTTTAGGCGTTCCTTCGTTTTTTGTGTATCCACCTATGATGAGCTCCTGGTGTTTCTCTGTTTTTATCTTTAGCCAGTCTTTTGATCGTGCATCGGGAACATATAAGCTATCAGCCTTTTTTGCCATAATTCCTTCCAACCCCATTTTATCTGCAAGCGCAAAAAATTCGTTGCCTGTTGCTTCAAAATTTTCACTCAGCTTAATAAGGCCTTGGGGAGACACCGAACGTAACAGCTCACGCCTTTCCTGCAATGGAACCCTCATCAGGTCTTTTCCATTCAACCATAAAATATCAAAGAGGTAGTAGGCAAGTTGTCCATCAGCTTCACTCCTCCAATTTTGTAATCCACCAAAGTCCGGAACTCCTTTTTTATTGAGCACGACAATTTCGCCATCAACCACTATATCCTTTCCCCATTGTTGCAATGCATTATAAACGGGGTAGAATTTCTCGTTGAAAGATTTATTATTTCGTGACCTTATTTCAACTATTCCCTCGTTTATGTAAGCCAATGCACGAAAGCCGTCCCACTTAACTTCATAAAGCCAGCCTTCTTCTTCTACCGGTTCGCTAACCAGGGTAGCCAACATGGGTTTTATATCTGCGGGAAACGGAGCAGCTACTCCTTTTGTAGCTGTGTTATTCGTGGTTGAAGTCTTTGAAACAGTTGTTTTTTTCGCTTTCATATTGCCAATGCATTAAGAATAAATGCACGTATAAACCATGCCACGGAGAAGAAATGTACAATGGTTAACTTGTTTTGGGGCCGATTTGTTTTAAACAAAGATGTGCGTGGCTGTTTTTAATTTCTTTTATAATCATCTTTTTTTGCTGTCAACGAACACTTGCAAGGCCTTATCTTTAACCATCACTTCTATTTGCATTCTTTATGAAAAAAATCGGCCTTTTCTTTTCCGGGCTAGTGTTCGTTCTTTCTGGTTTTGCCGAGGTTCGGTTACCGGCAGTAATAGCAGATAACATGGTATTGCAACAACAATCTTCTGTAGCATTATGGGGTTGGAGCAACGCTTCGGAGAAAATAATTGTAACTACCTCCTGGAATAATAAAACCGACTCCGTTGTGGCCAGCCGTGATGCAAAATGGAAGATAATGGTTCAGACACCTGCAGCGGGTGGACCACACACTGTCACCATAAAAGGAGGCAAGACGATTACGCTCAAGAATGTAATGATTGGTGAAGTATGGGTTTGCTCCGGGCAATCTAATATGGAGTTTAATTCTTTTTATGAAGGGTCACAAGACATCAAAGCTGAATTGAAAAATACCCCTAACAATAACATTCATTTTTTCCTTCAAACAAAAGCGACGGCTCAGTACCCGCAGGATGATTGTAAGGGTCAATGGACCGTGTGTGACTCAAACACTCTAAAATCCTTTAGCGAGGTTGCTTACTTTTTTGCCAAGCGATTGAACAAAGAGTTGAATGTTCCAATCGGGTTGATTGAAGCCGCATGGGGCGGAACCCCGGCGGAAGTATGGACGCCGGCAGAGGTGGTTAACTCAGATGATACCCTGAGAGAATCAGCACATAAACAAGCGCCACAGCGTGGCTGGCCCTTCTGGCCCGGCCTAACTTATAATGCCATGATAGCACCTGTTACAAACTACAACATTGCCGGTGCGCTGTGGTACCAGGGCGAGGGTAATACAGTGGCCCCCAACTCTTATGGCCGTTTACTAACTTCGATGATCAAATCGTGGCGCCGTGCCTGGGACAAAGAATTTCCGTTTTATTATGTGCAGATCGGGCCTTTTACTTATGGTAGTAAATCAGGCAGTATTATACAGGAACAACAAACAAGGGTACTGGCTGTAGCTAATACCGGAATGGTGGTAATCACCGATCTTGTACCAGATACCACTAATATACACCCGCCCCTGAAAAGGGAAGTAGGGGAGAGATTAAGTAATTGGGCGCTTGCTAAAACGTATCATAAAACGGGCATAGCCTACGCCAGTCCCCTTTACAAAAGCATGGATGTAAAAGGCAATAAGGCAACTATTAGTTTTGAGTATGCAGATGAAGGTTTGATGGTAAAGGGACCCGGAAGCGCCCAGTTGTATATAGCAGGAATTGATAAGGCGTTTTATCCTGCAGAATTAAGAATAAGTGGTAACAAGCTAATTGTGTGGAGCGATAAGGTAGCCGTACCGGTTGCTGTTCGTTTTTCTTTTAGCAGCGCGGCTGTAGGTAATTTATTTTCTAAAAGTGGGTTGCCCGTTACACCTTTTAGGACGGACAACTGGGGTGTTAATTAAAAGATGGAAAAGAAGATTAATGAACGTCGGTGCTAGAGCTACCATATGCACAAGATCTTTCTTTAATGTTCCATCGGAACATTTTGTAGGTAGACGAAAAAGGTGGTTGTGTTTTACGTTCTGTAGGAACGTTTGGTGCAGAATGAAGCCCGTATTGAAGCGCCAGGCATCCCGGGAGGCACGTTGAAAACAAAGGAACCCTCAATCTTCTACCCGACATATTCCGATAGAACATCGTTATCTTTCTCTAATGTTCCATCGGAACATTTTGTAGGTAGTAGACGAAAAAGGTGGTTGTGTTTTACGTTCTGTAGGAACGTTTGGTGCAGAAGGAAGCCCGTATTGAAGCGCCAGGCATCCCGGGAGGCACGTTGAAAACAAAGGAATTCTCAATCTTCTACCCGACATGTTCTGAGGTAACATTGGCAGCCGATATTAGGAAGATGAGGCTACATGGTCAGCACAAGTGAGTGACACAACGATGTTGATAGTAGCTTGCTGTTGGGAAAATAAAATAACCTAAAAAAATTTTTTTAGTAAAATAATTCTATCACAAATACGTTACGTCTATCTGGTACTTTATTAAAACACGGGCAAATGAATCTATGAAAGCTATCATCGACCCGTCACCGTACGAACTATTAAGGCTGGAACTTGAAAAATTAAAGACGGATTATCAAAATTTTTTTGAAGAGAATCCGATACCTATGTTGGTTGCAGTTGATGATACTGCAAAAATTATTGCAGCAAATAAAGCTGCGCAGGAGAAGTATGGATATAGCCAGGATGAAATGCTGCACCTGACCCTGGAAAACCTTTCGAAGAACAATTCGCGGTTGCAGCAACCGGACGATTTGAAATGGCCCACCGTCCACTACAAAAAATGCGGTGAAGCCTTGTACGTAGAAACTAAGAAAAGAGACATTGTTTACAAAAATGTTACGGCCCAGCTAATAACGATTAGCGATATAACCGGCAAAGTACTGGCCGGGCAAAAAGAAAAAAAAGCAAGGCAAAGATTAGAGGCAATTTTTAAGGGCACAAACGATGCAATATTAATAGCCAACAACGAGGGGCAATACGTACAGGTAAACGAGGCTGCCTGCCAAATGCTTGGCTTTGCTGAAGCGCAGTTACTGTGCTTATCAGTAAAAGACCTGGTAGTGGATCTGAAACCCGAGGATATTAATCTTTGGGATCAATTTTTAGATGCGGGTAATCAAAAAGGGATGATCGAATTGAAGAAAAAGAATGGCGACATTATTATTTGCCATTACAATGCAACTTCAAATATTTTGCCCGGCTTACATCTTTCAATTATAACCGATATAACCGAGCGTGAGCTTTCAAGGAGAGAAGCAGAGCGGCAGGCAAAGTATATTGACAACATTGTTGAACGTATTACCGACTGTTTTTTTGCGGTAGACAGTAACTGGATTGTTCAATACTGGAACAATGCTGCCGAGTGTTTACTGCAGATGCCGCGCAGTGAGGTAATTGGAAAAAATTTATGGGACGTATATAAGACTGAAGTGGGCGGACGATTTTACCACGAGTACGCTAAGGCAAAACAGTCTAATTTACCTGTTCACTTCGAGGAATATTATAGCGGCGGCAATATTTGGTTAGATGTGTCTGCCTATCCTGCCAGGGATGGAGTAACCGTATACTTCCGCGATATTACTGAAAAGAGGAAGCTGGCGCTCGATATGCTTCAAACGAAAAATAACGAGGCAGCGCTTATTAATTCTACCAGCGATCTTATTTGGTCTATTGATAAAAAAGAAAAGCTGGTATCCTTTAACAGCGCATATAAAAAGTGGATATTGAAAGCCACAGGCAAACAGGCATTCGTAGGCTTACAACTTCCGGTAACTATACACCATGGCAAGAAAAGTGAAAGGTGGAAAAGCTTGTACCAGAGGGCGCTACGGGGAGAGTCGTTTAGTGTAGATGAGACAATCTTAGACCTAAAGACGGGAGACGAAAAAATTGCCGAAGTAAGTTTTAATCCTATTTATGCGGTTAACAGCAATAACGTTGTTGGCGTTGCCTGTCATTTGCATAATATAACCGAACGTGTAAAAAATCAGTTGTTAATTGAAGAGCAAAATAGAAAGCTACAGTCAAATAAGGAGGATCTGCAAAAGCTGACTAAGAAGTTGGAGAAGATTATGAATTCTTCTCTTGATATTATTTGCGCTGTCGATACCGACTGTCGGTTTGTTCAAGTCAGCAATGCTTCAAGTGATGTACTGGGCTATAAGCCTGAGGAGTTAGTAGGCAGAGTGATATTAGATTTTGTTGATCCTGAATATTTGCAGGTAACTATAAATGCCGGAAAAGAACTGGCAGAGGGAAAAGATCTTATTAGCTTTCAAAACGTATATATACATAAGAATGGCAGGCGGGTTACGCTAAACTGGTCTGCCAGAAAAGATGTTGAAGAAGGGCTGATATTTGCTGTTGCCCGCGATACGACGCTGCATGTGGAGGCTGAAAAACTGAGGGCGGTTGCTGAACAAAGATTTACGGCGCTGGTGCAAAAAAGTGCTGACATGATAGGCATCCTTGACCGCGAGGGGAATTATAAATATACAAGCCCCAATATCGAAAGTGTACTTGGGTATACGGCCGAATGCCTTTACAATAAGAATGCGCTGCTCATGATACATCCCGACGACCTACTTGCGGCACAAACTGAGTTTGAAAAAGTGATCGCAGGCGGAGATGTGAAGATCGCTGCATGTAGGTACAGACATGTGAATGGCGAATGGAGATGGTTCGAAACAAAAGCTACCAATCAACTCGATAATCCGGCCATCAATGGTATAGTCATTAATTCAAGAGATATTACACACAGGAAAAAAATAGAAGCTGAACGGGAGTTGATGATCGAGGAACTACTCAGAAGTAACGCCGATCTCAAACAGTTTTCTTTCATTACTTCTCACAATCTCAGGGCCCCACTGTCGAATATAACCGGCCTCCTCAATATTATTGACTACAGCACCCTCGATAGTTACAACAAGCAGATGATTGATATGCTTGACATTTCTTCAAGGCAATTGCAACAGACAATAGATGACCTGTCAAAAATCCTGGTTATAAAGAATAATGTTAACGTAGAAATTTCAAGCATTGATTTGGAGGAGGTTATTAATGACGTGAAAAAAAGCTTCATCAACACTTTGAATGATGTTTGTGCCGATATCGTGACTGATTTTAAAGTCAGGACAATCGACTTTAATAGAACATACCTGCAAAGCATCCTGGTGAACCTTGTATCTAATTCAATTAAATATCAATCGCCCAGGCGAAGCCTGCTTATCACCGTATCGTCACAAACGGATGAAAAGGGTAATGTTATCTTCAAATTTGCAGACAATGGTTCTGGTATCGATCTGGGGCGTCACAAAGAAAAAGTGTTTGGATTGTACCAGCGTTTTCATGACAGCTTAGAGGGGCATGGTCTCGGCCTGTTTATCATTAAATCGCAAATTGTAGCATTGGGTGGTAGCATCGATGTAGAAAGTGAACTCGAAGGAGGAACCACCTTCATCATTACTTTCAAAAACCAGGCTGTTGGTTTTAACGAAGATGGAGGTGATGAAATTAGTGCCAGGTCATCGAAGCCGACGCAGGCGTCTTTCGATTTGTAGGAACTTTATCGCCTGTCAATTAAAAAGTAAAAAGGCCAACTCCAGCGTCATCCGTCAACTCTCAAAACCAGAAACCTGAAACCTCAGCCATGCTTGCATACTGTTCATACAAAGTGTAAGGTGGCAATGTACCAAACAGCCAATCTTCTACTACCCCCCGTTGCGTCGCACTCTTGTACCAACAATTAGTGTATTCGGCATTTTTAAAAACCATAAAGCTGCCGGCCGGGGGCAGTGGCCGCGCATGAAGTAAAAAGCTAAAAAACCATACTCCCAACCATCGCGCATTATCGTCATCCGTCAACTCCGCCCCACAACCCTTCCCACAATATCTTCCCCCTCCCCGCGTTTCTATAACAGACGAAAAACACAACAACAAATATTATGAGAAAAACAATAACGGCTTTTGCAATTGCGGCCATTTTTACAGCATGCACCAGTAAACCAAAACCTGCAACTGATGCAGCCACTCTTATGTCTACCGATACTACAAGTATCAACAACTCTTCTAATGATAAGAGCGAAGCCTTTACTATGAACGGAGTGAGCGACACAATTGTAAGTGGTGACGGCAGCCGCTATGTAAAAGTTGACCCTAACGCTACCGTAACTAAAACGGTAACTACCACCAAAGTAAGTACGGCCGCTGCACCAGCAAGAAAAACTACCAGAACAAAGACTACTACCAGAACAGGTGGTACAGGTACAAGTGCCAGCACATCCGGAACCGGAACTGAAAGCAGCACCGGAACAACTACCACTACACCAACCGTTGCCAAAAAGAAAGGCTGGAGTAAGGCAGCCAAAGGCGCAGTAATTGGTGCAGGCACAGGCGCAGCCGCAGGTGCAATCATAGGCAAGAACAAAGTAAAAGGCGCTATTATAGGCGGTGCTGCAGGCGCCGGCGGTGGATTTATTATAGGGAAGATTTTAGATAAAAAGGCGGAGAAGAATCCACAATAGGAAGGATTTTTTTTAGAAATAAAGGAGGATAAGATGTACGGGCAATTCGTCCGAAGGTCTTATCCTCCTTATTGATTCTACAACTAATGTCGTTGATTGAAACCAATTAATGATAGGTATCTTATGTTTTACTAATCATACAGATTGGACTTTTGGAAAAAGGGATTTAGTTGTACATAGGTAAGTATGCAAACACTTGTTCTCTAATTATTCTTTAGAATATTTTCTTTATTGCTTGCCCCCCCAAACAAAAAAAGGCCTCCGAAAACAAAACAGCCCGTTTTCGGAATCCGTATTTCAATCCGGCTTTTGTAGTACTGTGGTGAAAAAGATTTGACCCTTGATGCTTTGACTGTTTTTCGGCTCTGTTTCATTTCAGAAGACGAAAAAGAAAAGGCATGAAAACCTTTGTTGAAGCCACAGTAGTACAAAAGTTTAATCAAGGAACAACGAAAGGAACGGGGGGTTATCGTTCTTTTCTTGAACTTTCTTTGGTCACTTTCTTTTTTTCAAGAAAAAGAAAAGTGACCAACCAGCTTATAAAAAGACTTAAAAACGGGGTAGCGTCTTCAAACAATGCTTCTCTCAAAACATCAAAACTACAATCCTCAGAAGTGACAAGGAGGTGAGCGACTTGCAGAGGTAACCAAACTAACTGTTCAAAGTTTTTACGAAGAATGTTTGAAAAGGCAGAAAGTCTTATCCAAGAAAATCCAT
>NZ_JAOQAH010000040.1 GCF_025963695.1 Segetibacter sp.
CGGGTCCATGTACCGTAGGAAATACCATGATGAACCAGCATAACCAGGCATCGTATTCGTTTCGCGGGTTCCGCCACCCGGCGCTATTATCCAATCAGCCAAATTCGCTAACGGACCTTCACCTTCAGGACCGGCGCTGTAAGTATCAACATAAGGAAGTTCTACCGGCAGCTGGCCTTCATCTAAAGCAAATGCAACTCCACCCTTATATACTATTGGAAAAGGTTCGCCCCAATAACGTTGGCGACTAAAACCGGCATCTCTCATTCTATAATTGACCTGTCGTTTACCAATTCCCATTGCCTCCAGCTTATCAATTACAACGTTGATAGCATCTCTCATCACCATTCCATCTAAAAAATCAGAGTTCTGTAAAATGGCATCTTTTGTCGGGTTAGCTTCCTCCCCGTTGTAGGCATCACCAATAATATTTGTAATGGGAATATTGAAATGTTTTGCAAAAGCAAAGTCACGCTGGTCGCCACAAGGGACCGCCATAATAGCGCCGGTACCATAACCAGCCAACACATATTCAGAGATCCAAATAGGAATTTCACGACCATCAAATGGATTGATTGCATAAGCCCCGGTGAAAGCGCCGGTAATAGATTTGACTTCAGCAAGTCGCTCTCTTTCGCTGCGTGATTTTACGTATTCGAGGTATTTGGAGATTTCATCCTTTTGTTGAGAACTTGTTATCCGGTGAACCATTTCGTGTTCAGGAGCCACTACCATAAAATCTACTCCAAACATAGTATCGGGGCGGGTGGTGTACACAACCATTTGTTCTACTTCCCGCTTCTCACTTTTCACTTTAAACTTCACTTCCGCTCCCTGCGATTTTCCTATCCAGTTCCTTTGCATCTCCTTCATCGAATCGCTAAAGTCTACCTGCTCCAATCCTTGCAATAATCTATCGGCATATGCTGTTATCCTCAAATACCATTGGCGCATTTTCTTTTTCACAACCGGATGTCCGCCGCGTTCGCTTACGCCGTTTACCACTTCGTCGTTAGCAAGTACGGTTCCTAAAGGTTCACACCAGTTTACTTCGCCGAATGCAGAAAAAGCAAGGCGGTAGTCCATCAGGATTTCCTGCTGTCTTTGGTTGTCGAAGCCTTTCCATTCTTCTGCTGTAAACTGAAGCTTCCGATCGCCGGGACATTCGTTATCAGCGTTTCCTTCTTTTTCGAAAATGCCTGCTAAAACAGCAATACGTTCAGCCTTTTGACTTTTGCGGTTGTACCAGCTATCAAACAATTGAAGAAAGATCCATTGGGTCCATTTATAGTACTTCGGGTCACTGGTTCTTACCTCGCGGCTCCAGTCGTAGCAGAAGCCAATGTTATCTAACTGCTCTTTGTATCGTGCTATATTTTTTTCTGTGGTTACTGCAGGATGTTGTCCTGTCTCTAATGCATATTGTTCTGCTGGCAGGCCGAAGCTGTCGAAGCCCATAGGGTGCAACACATTGTAACCTTTCAGTCTTTTAAACCTTGCATAGATATCGCTTGCTATATATCCTAACGGATGACCAACATGCAGACCTGCCCCGCTTGGGTAAGGGAACATATCCAATACATAAAACTTTGGCTTATCGCTCTCGTTGCTTACTTTATAAGCACCACTATCTCTCCATTGCTGCTGCCACCTTTTTTCTATTTCTCTAAAGTTGTATTCCATGATTGTTGATATAAGGTGTAGGGCTTAAGGTGTAAGGTTTAAGGAAAACCTTTCGCTACTTAGACCAGCCCTTATACTTTTATTTTTACTATACTTTTTTACTTATTAACCTTTCGATCCTGCTTTTATGCTACTGTGGCTATCATTTACCGTTACACCTACTGGTTTCCTCCCTAAGCCTTCTACCCTTTACCTTACACCTTCCTGATGGGTCTGATATAAGGTGTAAGGTATAAGGTGTAAGGTATAAGGAAAACCTTTCGCTACTTAGACCAGCCCTTATACTTTTATTTATACTATTCTTTTTTACTTATTAACCTTACGATCCTGCTTTTATGCTACTGTGGTTATCATTTACCGTTACGCCTACTGGTTTCCTCCCTAAGCCTTCTACCCTTTACCTTACACCTTCCTGATGGGTTTTGATATAAGGTGTAGGGTATAAGGTGTAAGGTTTAAGGAAAACCTTACGCTACTTATACCAGCCCTTATACTTTTATTTATACTATTTTTTTTTACTTATTAACCTTACGATCCTGCTTTTATGCTACTGTGGTTATCATTTACCGTTACGCCTACTGGTTTCCTCCCTAAGCCTTCTACCCTATACCTTACACCTTCCTGATGGGTTGAGGCAATTTCAAAAGTACAAGTGTGCGACGCAACGAATGCTTAATTAGTATTTATAAGCTGGCTACCTGAAAAAACACTAACACTTTTTTAACTGCTTTAATACACTTAGTATGTAATTTACCCGCTTTAAGCAAATGGTTCAAGGCCGAGCAAAAGTAAGCTATTAGAGCTCAATCCACTACATTTGCAACCTGACTAAACTCTAAATAACCAACATGGCGCAATTTGGAAAAGCATCGAGCAAACGCGGTAAACCAAGCTATATTTATAGTATTGTAGGTGTGGCACTCGTTCTTTTAATTATGGGAATTTTAGGTTGGATATTTCTAAACTTCAAATCTGCCGGCTCTTCTTTTAAAGAGGATATTCGAATAAGCGCTTACCTGCGCACCACGAATAAGGATACGATTAACCAGATACAGCAATACATTTCGGCGCAACCTTATGCTAAAAATGTGCAGTACATTAATAAAGAAGCTGCAAAAACCATTTGGAGCAAAGAGGGTAATAATGAAGACTGGGCTCAAATACTAGACTATAATCCTCTGCCTGAAAGCATAGATTTTTATGCAAGATCGAACTACGTTAACCAGGATAGTTTGAATAAAATTTCGGCAGACATTGTTGGCAAATTCGGGAGCCAGCTGGATGAACTTCAATACCCCAAGTTGCTTGTAAATAATTTAAACGAGCGCTCTGGTAAACTGGGATTAATATTTATTGTGGTAGCTGTGGTGCTTTGTACCATCGTAATTGTAAGTATAGACAACACCATTCGCCTGGCAATGTTTAGCAATCGTTTTTTAATAAAGACAATGCAAATGGTTGGAGCAACACGGGGTTTTATTGCTCGTCCAATGGACTTTCGTGCAATTTTAAATGGCTTGATAAGTTCTGTTATTGCCATTGTGTTATTGCTTATTTTAATACAGTGGGCAGAAAGGCAGTTTCCGCAACTGAGCATGATCAGGGACACAAGGCTAACATTAATTCTCTTTGGCGGAATGATCTTAATCGGCGTCGGCATCTCGCTATTTAGTACTCATCGTAGTGTTATCAAATACCTTAAGATGAGCCTGGACGACCTTTATTGATAGGTTTGCCGATCGCTCAATCTCTGGTTCTTTTAATTGTTTTAACTTACATCTTCTAAATAATATAACATGGCTGAAAAAAAAGTTTCTACTTCACACACTGCATCAATAAGAGATACTGCTGCTAAACAAACTGCCAGGCTTCCTTTGTTTGAAAAAGACAATTACCAATGGATGATTATTGGGGCAGTTGTAGTTGCTATCGGAATGTTTATAATGTCTGGTGGAAAAAATCCTGATCCTAATCAATTTGATGCCAAACTTGTGTACAGTACCACGCGTATAACAATCGCTCCGATTCTTATTTTGGCTGGTTTGGTTATCGAGATTTATGCCATCTTTAAAAGGCCAAAAGCGCATCAATAATATTTTTCTATAAAATCTTCAGGCGATGAAATTCATCGCCTTTTTTATTCTTTTTTTCAAAATCATCAAAACGCCGAAACGGACCTTATGACTCTTATCCAAAGTATTATAATTGCCATTGTAGAAGGTATAACCGAATTTTTACCAATATCATCTACAGGGCATATGATTATAACAGAGCGGTTGTTGATGCTGCCAAAAGATGATGTATTTGTAAAGCTTTTTACCGTAGCGATACAACTTGGAGCCATACTTAGCGTAGTGGTTTTGTACTGGAGGAAGTTCTTCGATTTCTCTAAATGGCAGTTTTATTTAAAGCTTATTGTAGCTGTTATTCCGGCTTTGGCTATTGGCTTTTTACTATCAGATAAAATTGATGAACTATTAGAAAGTCCTACAACGGTAGCAATAACCTTATTGGCAGGGGGCTTTATCTTGCTGTTTATTGATAAGGTGTTTGACAAGCAGGCGATTGATAAGGACAGAAACATTACTTACACTAAAAGTTTTATTATTGGTTTATGGCAGTGTATTGCTATGATACCAGGCGTTAGCCGTAGTGCAGCCTCTATCATCGGCGGTATGCAGCAAGGCCTTACCCGCCGCCTCGCTGCAGAGTTCTCTTTCTTTTTGGCGGTACCTACAATGGCCGCAGCCACGGGCTATAAACTGCTAAAGACTTTTAAAGAAAACCCGGCCGTTTTACAAGACAAACAAAACCTGGTTATGCTGGCAGTTGGAAACGTGGTAGCATTTGTTGTAGCCTTATTAGCTATAAAGTTTTTCATCAGTTTTTTACAGCGCTATGGGTTTAAGCTTTTCGGTTGGTATCGTATAATTGTTGGAGCAGCACTGCTCGCGTTAATTTTCTTTGGGTATTTGAAGTAGAGAAGAAGGTTGAGGGTTTGGGGTTTAAGGTTTTTTAGGGCCGGCTTCATTGCAACTATGATACATCGTTGCGTCGCACACTTGTACATTGTGTTCCTTATTGAGCAATCACACCTTTATCTCTTTCCGGCAACGAAGCCCCGCAGCTCGAGCTTTTGAGAAGAGGTTGATAGGGTTATTAAATACGGCTTATGGGTGTATCGCAGATAGCATCATAAAAACGAGAAAAATCCTCTTTCCTCTTCCCTATCTTTAATAACCAAAAAAGCATTTATGCAAACTGCTTCTAAAAAAGTTATTAATGGCTGGGCCATGTATGACTGGGCCAACAGCGCATACAACCTCGTTATTACTACCACTATTTTTCCTGCTTACTATGATGCCATTACAACCACAAAAACAGGAAACACAGTAAGCCACAAATTGCAACTTTTAGGAGCAGAGTTTGAAAGTGCATCTCTATATAATTATGCTATTGCAACAGCTTATTTTTTAATTGCGATTATTTCTCCGGTGCTTTCCTCTATTGCTGATTACAAGGGCAACAAGAAACGTTTCATGCAGTTCTTTTGTTACCTCGGAGGACTATCGTGTTGTGCCTTGTATTGGTTTCAAAGAGAAACGCTTTCACTCGGAATTCTTTGTTGCATACTTGCCGCTATCGGCTATTGCGGAAGTCTTGTTTTTTACAATTCCTATCTACCTGAAATTGCTGCTGACGAAGACAAAGACAGGATTAGTGCACAAGGATTTGCATATGGTTATATAGGCAGCGTTTTGTTACAATTAATTTGCTTCGCATTTGTCTTAAAGCCAGAATGGTTTGGAATTAAGGACAGTTCATTTGCTCCCCGTTTATCTTTTTTATTGGTTGGTATCTGGTGGATGGGCTTCGCACAAATAACTTTTGCACGGTTGCCAAAAGGAACAGCAGCACTGCAAAACAAAGCCAATAATATTTTTACAAATGGATTTAAGGAATTAAATAAAGTTTGGCTACAAGTGAAGGAGATGCCGGTACTAAAAAGCTTTTTGTTGTCATTTTTCTTTTACAGCATGGGGGTTCAAACGGTCATGCTTGCTGCAACTTTATTTGCCAGCCAGGTCATTGGTTTACCAACTCCAAAATTGATTATTTCCCTTTTAATAATACAAATCGTTGCTATTGCGGGGGCATACATTATGGCAAAACTCTCTCAACGCTTTGGTAATTTCCAGGTACTGATGTTGGTGGTGATGATTTGGGTGGTCATATGTATCAGCGCCTATTTCATAACAAGCGAAATGCAGTTTTATATGCTCGCAGTTTCTGTCGGACTGGTTATGGGAGGAATACAATCATTAAGTAGGTCAACATATGGAAAGATAATGCCCGATACGCACGACACCACCTCCTTCTTCAGCTTCTACGACGTGACTGAAAAAATAGCTATCGTAATTGGGATGTTTAGTTTCGGATTGGTGCAGCAGCTTACAGGCAACATGCGAAACTCCGTAATCACACTCATTGTTTTTTTTATTGCTGGCCTGATTTGTTTGTTTATTACTTTACAAAAAGAAAAACAAGCACGGGTTATAAACTTAGTACGATGAAATTATATTCAATTAATGCCGGTCTTTTTAAATTAGACGGAGGAGCAATGTTTGGAGTAGTGCCAAAAAGTATTTGGAACAAACTTAATGCTGCGGATGAAAACAATATGTGTACATGGGCTTTAAGATGTTTATTAATTGAGACAGATGATAAAAGAATTTTGATTGATACCGGGATGGGTAATAAACAGGATGCAAAATTTTTTGGTCACTACTACCTACATGGAAACGATACCCTGGAAGGCTCTCTGGCAAAACATGGTTTTACCAAAGACGACATTACAGATGTCTTTCATACTCACCTTCACTTTGACCATTGTGGAGGAACTATCGTGCGTGATGGAGAACAGCTTTCCTCCGCTTTTAAAAATGCTACTCTGTGGAGTAACGAACCACACTGGTCCTGGGCGACTAAGCCAAATGATCGGGAAAAAGCATCATTCTTAAAAGAGAATATACTTCCAATGCAGGAAAGTGGAAGGCTACAATTTGCACCGGTAGAAGAAAACGTTTCCATTTTTAATGAAGATATCACTTTGAAGTTTGCCTACGGCCATACAGATGCGATGATGTTGCCAATAATAAAATATAAAGGCAGAACCATTGTTTACATGGCTGATCTTTTGCCGTCTGCAGCCCATTTGCCTTTGCCTTATGTAATGAGTTATGACATGTTTCCCTTAAAAACTTTAGGCGAAAAAAAGGGTTTTTTACAGGAGGCTTTGGAGAACGATTATGTGTTATTTTTCGAGCACGATGCTAACATCGAATGCTGCACATTAAAAATGACTGATAAGGGAATAAGAGTGAAGGAGACTTTTGAGTTGGAAGATTTATAACGTGTTTTGTTGTACTTCAATACTGTCCTGTACCTAGCATTACGAGCGTACATGCTTCCATTGGTTTAATGCCATTTTTCATTGCCATCTCTTCCAGTTCATCATTTTCGGTTCCGGGGTTAAATATGATGCGTTTCGGTTTCAACGATAAAATATAATCGTAGTAAGGCTTTTGATTGGTTGGATTAAGATATAAGGTAACAGTGTCTATATCTTCCAACCTGGGCTGACCGGTTAAGATCTCCACATCACCAACTTTACCCTCTCTTAGTCCAATGGCAACCACCGGATGTTTGTGTGACGAAAGCTTGTTCATTGCGAGATAACTATACCTTGCTGGGTTAGTCGATGCTCCTAATACCAACGTTTTCTTACCGGCCATTTCAACAAAGTTTAATTAAATGATCAGCATAAAATTACAAGAATTGAACCAGTAGAAATTTTATTTTAAGGTCGGACGCATCCTATTCAATGCTTCATCAGGACCTTTTTAAAGAGTTTTATAACACTGCTTTCAAGTTTCAATATTGATTAAAAGATGTTTTACACTACTTCCCCAAAGCATTTTTCAAAAGGCAATTGACCCAACGGGCTTTTATAGGTGTTAATAGTGTAATGTCTTCAATTAAACTTATTCACAGAATTGCTGATAACCGTTTCCCAAACCGCTAATATTCATACTTCTGTTCGGGAAAAGATGAATCTTGTTTCAAATGGCATAGAATTCGTAATGTGTCAAGAAACATCAAAACAAATGATTATGAAGAAAAAATTATTAAGTGCAGCAGTAATTTCAATGATGTCTCTTGGGGTAATGGCACAAGTGAGGCATTCAACTTCTACTACTTCAACCGAAGGCAAAGAAGGTAATTTGATCATAAAGGGCGGACTAAACCTTGCCAATATATCAGTAACCTCTAATGGAAGAGTAGACCAGGCAAATGCGTTGAAAACCTTTGTGGTAGGTATTGCTTATGATATTCCGGTAGGCGAATATTTCTCTGTTCAACCGGGGCTTTTGTACACCGGTAAAGGAGCAAAAACGCAATACGGAAAAGAAGGTAATACCGGCTTTTATTACAAAGCCACTTCAAACCCTATGTACATAGAGGTGCCTGTAAACTTTGTTGGCAAAATTCCTTTAACTCAAACATCCAGCTTTTATTTAGGTGCAGGCCCTTATGCCGCCATGGGTGTTACCGGTAAAAACAAGGTGGATAGTTATACACTTGGCGTACACCGTTATAGCAGCAGCGATATTGTTTACAGCAACGACAATCCCACAACCGCGCAGGAAGAAAACTATGGTTATGGCAAGATAAAAAGATTCGACTATGGCTTAAACGCAGTAGCCGGACTTGAATTTACCAGGTTTACCCTTGGCGCAAATTATGGCTACGGATTGGTTAAGATTAACTCAGGAACCGACAACACCGCGAATGATAAAGGAAAAAATCGTGTGTGGAGTTTTACTCTTGGACTTAAATTGTAAAAAATTACTTTTCGAAATTGCAAATGGCGGACTTGTTCCGCCATTTTTTTTGCTCTTCACATAAACATGTGGTTTAGGATGAACGGTTTGATGAAGTTGTTTTAGAAGTCTTTTTTTGTAAAAAATATCTAAAATGAAACTCAGCAACATTGTAACATTTATAGCGGCAATAGCTATCACAAATGTATCATTAGCACAGTTTGAAGGCAGCAAGCAAGTTTTTACTTCGCCTAAATTACAGGCAGAAATCTTTAAACATAAGAAAGTAGCGATACTACCTTTTAACGCTACCATTTCTTACAAAAAACTTCCTAAAAATTTTAATAAGGAAGCCAACGAGCAAGACCAGAATAACTTAGCCAGCGCTATGCAGCAAGGCATGTACACTTATCTTTTAAGAAAGGCAGACGATTACACAGTAAGCTTCCAGGATGTTGAGAGAACAAATGCCCTCTTAAAACAAAAAGGTCTTTACGACAAGCTCAATGAAGTTACCCATGATTCCATCTGTAAAGCTTTGGGAGTAGATGCCGTAGTGAAGTGTGCCTTCACCTACGAAAGAACCAGCAGCGAAGGCGGTGCAATCGTCAAAGCTGTTTTGTTAGGTTCTGCCTTTGGTAAAACAGCCAGCGGGTCGCTGACGATGCAGATTTACAACGGTTCGGATGGCGAACTTTTGTGGCGTTTTTACAAAGAAATGAATGAAGACGTAATCAGTTCGGCAAACCACGTAATGGAGCGAATGATGCGTAAAGTTGCAAGAAATTTCCCTTATGAAAAATCTTAAAAGGGTACACAACTGAAGATAAGAAAGGTGGCTTTTGGCTACCTTTTTTTGTTACATGCATTATACCTTTTTTCATCATCGTTGTGTCACACCCGTGTACAGCAAGTCCTCTGTCAACCCAATCCATGTCTAAAAGAACGTTCATTTAATAACATACTTAAACGAAGATCTTGAGCACTATTAGTTGCAGGTATGAATGCTTCAGCAACAGTTTTCACGATGGATATTTACAAAAGGTATTTCAAGCCCAACTTGTCGGAGAAAAGCAAACTTCATCGTCGGTACGCTCACTATTTTTTTAGTTGGATTGTTGTTAACTGCACAGCAACGTAAACTTCAATCACCTTTTCCCCAAAAAAGGTAGTGGAGAGCGAATTTGATTAATATTAATAAAAGCAAGAAAATAACGGGCTGGATTTGAAGCAAGAAAAATCTCTTCCCTGCTTTAAAGTTTTTCTGTTGATAAATGAATAAATTGCTCAGGTGAAAGACTACACCTCTTTCCGCAAGGGTTACGATAAAATAAAATAATTGTATGAAAAGCAGCGAAAAGAAGTTTGTACCGGTAATGATTACTCCCTTCAACCTAAAGGCCAAGGTAGATTTTGATGCAGTGTCAAGGTTAATTGATTTCTACCTGGCTGCAGGTGTAAAAGGTTTTTTTGCCAACTGCCTCAGCAGTGAAATGTATAGCATTACCGAAGACGAACGCCTGCAGCTTACACAGCATATTGTGAGGTATGTAAAAGGGCGTGTACCGGTGGTGGCAACAGGTTCCTTTGGGTTAACAATTGAAGATAAAGCGCAGTTTACAAAGCGTATCTATAACACCGGAGTGAATGCCGTTATACTCATTACCGGGCACTACGCCAATGTTGAAGACAATGATGAGGTGTTGCTGACCAACTTCAATAAAATGCTGAAGCTGACTGAAAATATTCCTCTTGGTTTGTATGAGTGCCCTGCTCCTTATAAAAGAGTTTTGCCTGCAAAAGTTTTCAGGCAATTATTGGAGACAGAGCGTTTTATTTATCACAAAGACACTACAAGAGAAGTGGAGGAGGTAAGGGCAAAACTGGGGGTTGTTCCTAAAGACCTTTCCAGTTTCGAGTTTTATGATGCACACACACCTAACGCAATGTACTCGTTGCAAATGGGTGCAAAGGGTATGTCGGCAATAGCAGGTAACTTTTACCCCGAGATACTTGTTTGGATGTGCAACAATGCTACCGATCCTGACAAAAAAGAAAAAGTTGAATGGCTGCAATCAGAAGTATCAAAGGTTGATCCGTTAATACACGAAGCTTATCCTCTTAGCGCCAAATACTTCCTCCGAAAAAGAGGGCTGCCTATTAGAACCATCAGCAGGGCACACGCTGTGGAGTTAACACCGCATCAAAAAGCCGCACTCGATAACTTATACGACCGCTTTATCGGCTGGTGCGATATGCTTGAAATACAACCCGTAAATGTGGAAGAGTTATTGAGGTCGCCGGTACACCTTGATCCCCCGATTTAAAGCAAATTTTTTTAGAGATCTACTAATGCCGCAATAGTTCATCTTATGACTCCAGGCGCGCAATACAAAATTTTAACAGGAGAAGCCGTTCTCGAAATAGAGCAACGTGTAAATGAAGCTTTCGCGAATGGAAGGATGCCACAAGGAGGGCTTTCCGTTATATATAATTCATCCACAAAAACGTTCTCATTTTTCCAGGCGATGGTGAAAGTGCAAATGGGTGTGGACGCCTGATGTCGGTTTAATAGCTTGTACAACAACTCCGCTGACTTCTATATTTCTATCTCGTGTACAGATTGTTTATAACCACCAAAATCGCTACTAAAAGCGTTGCTGTTTAAACGGAGCGTCGCAACAATGTTGCTCATCTTGCTGAAGTCGGCTCAATAATCCCTTTTACTCCAGACTAATAAAAGTTTGTTCAAACCGGGTAGCGCTTCACGCTTTAACCTCTTATGCAACCGTCAACGGTATGTAGTATGTAAGAAATCTTCGCGAAGGGGTGAAAAAACATCTATTAAAACACCTGGTTCAAGGCACACGGTACCGTGCAAAATATTGGGGTGTACATAAAAACCGTCACCTGTTTTAATTACTTTCTTTTCGTCACCAATCGTCATCTCGAACGACCCACTTTCAACGTACGACACCTGGGTGTGAACATGACTATGAAGTTCGCCTACCGCACCCTTTTCGAACCTCACCTTTACCATCATTATCGTTTCGTTATAACCAAAAAGCTGGCGATGAATTCCATTTCCAAGGTCTTCCCATGGCACGTGTTGATTGAATTGAAAAGAGGAGCTACGCATATTATTAGCAGTTAAAAGCTTTTTATAACAAGAGCGAAGGTAGCCGCTAATTCAACTATCTGACCGGCGTTTTTTAACCACGGCAAGACGTGCTTAGAAACAATTAAGTAAGCTTTTATGATATCAGCGAAAAACCTTTATTCAACTTTTCTTGCGTCGCACACTGCATCTGTAATAACCATATTCAACCAGCTTTAGCAAGCGGTGACTTTCAGTGTTTGTAACATTACTTCTTCCCACAAGAATAACCATGCAATTGATTTAAGCTGCCGTAATCGCTTATTTTTTTAATTGTATATTAAGGGTTATAAAAACGTAGCTTCAATTCTTTTGACTTTACATCATAATACTAAAACGCTAATTGCCTGCCATCCAACCAAACTTCTTGCTATGAACAAAATTTTCTTTCCTGCATTGTTATTCATTTTATCTTCTTGTCAACAGGCAAAACAGATCGGTAGTATTCAACGCATCGATCCTGCCTTGGACTCTATTATTTCACCCGGTGCAGAGGTGCAGATTATCGCAGACGGTTTTAGATGGACTGAAGGGCCTTTATGGATTGATGATAAAAAGATGCTGCTTTTCTCTGATGTTTTTTCAAACAAAGTTTATAAATGGACGGAAGAAAAAGGCGCGGAAGACTATTTGTCGCCTTCAGGATATACAGGTGCAATAAAACGGGAAGCAGAATTAGGCTCGAACGGCTTGTTATTAGACAGAGAGGGCAAACTGGTGCTATGTCAGCACGGCAACCGCCAGGTAGCAAGAATGGATGCTGATCTTGGTAATCCTAAGCCGGTGTACAAATCTCTTGCATCGGCGTATCAAACAAAAAAATTAAACAGCCCAAACGATGCTGTCTTTCATACAAACGGTGACCTTTTTTTTACTGATCCGCCTTATGGATTAGAGAAGAATATGGATGATCCTCTAAAAGAAATTCCTTTCCAGGGAGTGTACAAAACGAAACCAACAGGAGAGGTAATATTATTGTGCGACTCAATTACCCGCCCTAATGGAATCGCTTTTTTTCCAGGCGAAAAAATGCTGTTGGTTGCTAACTCAGATCCTGCAAAGCCTTTCTGGTATCATTTTAATGTTGAAAACGACTCCTTAACTAATGGACGCATTTTTTACAATGCTTCTTCAGCCATTAGTGAAGGCAAGGGGCTCCCCGACGGATTGAAGATTGACAAAAAAGGAAACGTGTTTGCTACCGGCCCCGGTGGTGTTTTTATTTTTAACAACGCAGGCAAATTATTAGGCAAGATCAAATTGCCCGTAGCTTCTGCTAACTGTGCTTTTTCTGCAGACCAAACAATACTTTTTATAACTGCTACTAATTATGTTTTACGGTTGAAAATGCGTTAATGACACTAACACCTTTTAAGCTTCCATGGCTTCAATTGAAGACAAAATTTGTAATACTAATTGGTGATCTGTCCGTCCATCACAACCATTCACGAGTAGGTTATATCCGTATCAGTGCTTAGGTAAGAAAGCCTGATTACAGATTTACAGATGAACGAAATGCGTCGCAAGAATGATTAATCGGAGTTGCCTGGCTGGTATCAAAAAGCCATCGTTACTCAATTTCACTACTTCTGTTTCTTCAGCTCGTCTAAAGGATAAAAGGTATCCCGCCAATAAATGCCTCCTTGCTTTAATGTTTTGCAGGTGGATTTAAATAGAATATATATTGTAATGGAACCAGCAAAAGGGATCATCAAAGCGTGCCACCATTTACCCTGTATGCCTTTTTTGAAGAGCACTAGTACGATCTGTGCCACCAGGATGGAGGCCGCCATCGACCATCCTGGTGGCCCTTGCAGCAGCAATACAGGTATAGGTATAACAAAAACTGCGAAAGTCATAAGGGCTATAAAAATAACTGTAGGTAAATGATAATTGGAAACGGAGAAAGTATTTTTCATCAGCCCCTTAATAAATTCATGTAAGCTGGTATACCATTCTAACGAAATCTCCTTGTCACCATAAACCACGTCTTGCTGTAATCCTGCTTTTTTTATACGTGCTCCCAATTGTAGATCATCGTCAGGGCGAAGTGATATAACAGTATGTGTTCCGGCTTTTTCGTAAGCAGTGCGTTTTACAAGGTTGAATGCGCCCACACCGATAGAAGCATTTGACAAAGGGTCAGAAGCTTTCCATGGTCGTAGTTTTAATTCAAGCATGACTGCGAAAGTGTTCATTACACTTTTAAAAAGGGATGATCGTGAAGTGATTTCCGGAAGAGCGGTTAAATGGTCAACTCCGTTTGACTGCACATAGTTCATTGCTTTCTTCAACGCTTGCTTTTGGTAAAGTATGTCCGCATCGGTAAAAAGCAACCACTCTTCTGTAGAGGTGCAGTATCCCTGGTACAATGCGTGGTTTTTGCCTAGCCACCCGTTGGGGAGATCTTTAACCGTAATGACTGAAAGTGCCGGTTGAGCCTGAGCTATCCTGTGAAGGATTTCAGGGGTTCGATCAGTAGAACGATCGTTGATAACAAAGATTTTTAAGTTTTTATAATCAAGGTTACATACGCTGGTAAGTGCCTGCTCCAATTCTTTCTCTTCATCTTTCACTGCAATAATAACGGCTACCGAAGGCTCAGCAAGAGCTGGTATTGGTGAAATATTTTTTAGGTAGGTGATTTTTTTGGAGTTCACCAGTAAGTAAATAGTGACCGTAATCCAGAAGAGGGTAATTATTATGGAGTAAGCAGTAATAACCATATAACAAAGCTACCCTTAATCTTTTTTATCTTATTGCCGCTGAAATAGCTGGATGACATTGCGCAGGAAGTTAAACCGGGTGGAATAATTTTTTTAATTTCAGAGCTATCTGCTGTAAAGACTCTGCATTGAAATTCCAATAGCAGGTTAAATAGATTTTCGTAGCTTAAATTAAATAATTTCACTCACATTTTTCATCATTTATACATTGCTCATGAAATTCAATAAGGTGCTTTTTTCGGTCGTTCTTATCCCGGTCTTTTTGACTTGTATTTATACTAAAGAAGATAAAACCACAACAAGCTCTAATACTTTAAACACAACCACGTCTGCAGAAGGTGAAAAATATACACTATCCGAAGCTTTCAAAAACCTCAGCTTTGAGCTTCCTGTAGAATTGGTGAGCCCTGAAGATGGTACAGACAGAATTTTTGTAATAGAGCAGAAAGGAGTTATCCGGGTGTTTCCTAATAAGGCTGATGCAAAAAATGCTGCTAAATTTCTTGATATCGAACAAAAGGTGGAGAGTGGTGGAGAGAAAGGCTTATTGGGTTTGGCTTTTCATCCCAACTATAAAAGCAATGGCTTTATCTATGTTAATTATACCAGGGGCAAACCTTTGGAGTCAGTAATTTCCAGGTTTAAGGTGAGTGCTTCAAATCCCAACATGGCAGACCCTCAAAGTGAGCAGGTACTGTTGACCTACCTGCAGCCATACTCTAACCACAATGGCGGCAAAGTGGCTTTCGGAAATGACGGTTTTCTTTATATCGCAGTAGGAGATGGTGGCAGTGGCGGAGATCCTGGGAACAGGGCGCAAAATAAGAAGGAGTTGTTAGGTAAAATTTTACGGATAGATGTAAATAACGCTTCAGGAGGTTTGAATTATAGCATACCTGCAGACAATCCTTTTAAAAATAACAAAGAAGGGTTCAGGGAAGAAATTTATGCTTTTGGGGTACGTAACCCGTGGAGATTTAGCTTCGATCGACAAACAGGAACGCTTTGGGCAGGTGATGTAGGTCAGAATAAGATTGAGGAAATTGATATAATAGAAAACGGTGGAAATTACGGCTGGCGCATAATGGAAGCTGACGAATGCTTTAAGTCTGATACTTGTAATAAAGCTGGATTAATTTCTCCAATTACCAGTTACAAACAGGGAAGTAGCACAGGTAATTCTGTAACGGGCGGATATGTTTGCCGTGACAAGAGTTTACCCGAATTAAATGGAAAGTACATATACGGCGATTTCGTTTCGGGCAATATTTGGGCATTGACATACAGCGAAAAAAAAGCAGTTACAAACGAGCTTATTGCAAAGATCTCGGGTGGCTTATCTTCTTTTGGTGAAGACAGCAAGCACAACCTGTTTGTACTATCTTATGGTACGGGTAAGGTGTATAAATTCGCTTCCGCTCTTTAGTTTAGATAAGAAAAGAACATTTTTTTACGTCGATATTTAACTTAGAGGTTGTTATATATCCTTATCCACTGTTGCCTTAACGACCAGTTATATTAATTTATACAGTTGAACGTAATGCGTCGCAACAATGATGAACCGGAGTTAATTTAGCTCGTACCAAAATTGCAAACATCAATAGCTTTTCTTAACACCCGTGATAAAATGAAACGATACTTGTTATGGTTGATATGCCCTTTCGTGCTATCAGCCTTTTTTACCAATTGCGAGGCGCAAAAAGAAGTAAGCACAAAACCCGAAAATTATAGCACGCGGAAGATGTTGCTGCGCGACGAGGGATTGTCTCAACTGAGTTTTATTAATATCGCCAATCCTACTGCAAACTGGTTCGTACCCGTACCTGCTGGTCGCGATATTCAATTAGTAGGAAAGGGTCGGGTTTTAATAGGTACCGGAAAGGGCTACGAAGAGCGGCAGATTTCTACAGGTAGCAAGGTATATGAAGATACTTCGTTCGCCGGCACCATTACCGCACGAAGACTGCGAAATGGTAATACACTACTTGGAGGGCTAAACTGGCAGGGAAAACAAGGGATTGTTTTGGTTGAAATTAACAGCGCAGGTAACCTGCTTAGAACGATGGTTTACCCGGGCTTCAATTATTTGCGACTTGTTCGCGAAACCCCATCCGGCACTTTTTTAATCACTGCTAATAATGTTGTTTTCGAGGGAAATATGAAAGGAGATATTATATGGAAGGCGTTAGTGACAGGCGTGCGCGAGCCCCATGCCTGGCAGGC
The DNA here is from genome assembly GCF_025963695.1 of Segetibacter sp. Lineage (GTDB taxonomy): Bacteria > Bacteroidota > Bacteroidia > Chitinophagales > Chitinophagaceae > Segetibacter. The sequence goes on from NZ_JAOQAH010000040.1 coordinate 16,674, forward strand.
TCTTCAATTAAGCAACGGACACACAATTGTAAGTAGTGGCTATTCAAAAAATTTACAGATTTTTGGCACGGACGGAAAACTGGTTGATACTATAACAGGCCCTGCGGAAGTACATCCTCATTTTTACTCAGGTTTCCAGGTTCTTAACAACGGTAATTATGTGGTAGCGAACTGGCAAGGTCACGGGCCTAAGTTTGGGGCAAGCGGTACGCAGGTGTTAGAGTACGCTGCCAAAGGAAAACTAGTGTGGTACTGGAAGCAGGACCCCGCGAAGTTTTCTTCGTTGCAAGGCATTATAGTGTTGGACGGATTAGATATAACCAGGCTGCACGTAGAAGATGCAACTGGAAGACTTACTCCGGTGCCTAAGCGATAAATACTAACACAACAGCACGGCTCTACGTTTCATAATATTATCATCGTATCTTGAATTCCCGCTAAAAATTTATGTCAGACAGCAATCCACCGGTTTATAAAGTAAAGGTTAATGAATTTGAATTTTCTTTTACACAAGAACAACTTGCCTCAATAGACCTGGTACAAAAGTCTCCAACCGTATTCAACCTGCTTACCAACGGCAAATCTGTAAATGCTACTCTAATTGAAGCGGACGTAGCGGCCAGGAAGCAGACGATTGAAATAGAGGGAGAAACTTTTGACATACAGATCAAAGATGAACTAGACGTGATGCTGGATAAAATGGGATTTAATGCTGTAGCAGGCAAACAAATAAAAGAGATTAAAGCACCCATGCCAGGACTGGTACTTGAAATTGCCGTTACTGAAGGACAGCAGGTGCAACAAGGGGATAAATTATTAATACTGGTTGCAATGAAGATGGAAAACAGCATTTCAATATCTACAGCAGCAACTATTAAGCGTATTGCTGTAAGTGCAGGCGAAGCAGTTGAGAAAGGGCAGGTGCTGGTGGAGTTGGAATAAGAAGAGGAAATAATGAATAATGAAAAATAGAAGGGTTTTCATAATTACCATTTGTCAATGAAAAAGATCTTAGTTGCTAACCGGGGAGAAATTGCGCTGCGCATTATGCGAACGATTCGTAAAATGGGTATTCAGTCGGTTGCGGTTTTTTCGGAAGCCGATAGAAGTTCGCCACATGTTTTATTCGCAGATGAAGCAGTATGTCTGGGCGCCGCCCCTTCTGCTAATTCTTATTTAAATGCTGAAAAGATTATTGCTTGCAGCAAGGAATTGGGTGTTGATGGTATACATCCCGGATATGGCTTTTTAAGCGAGAATGCAGAATTTGCCCAAAAGGTTCAAGAGGCAGGAATAACATTTATTGGTCCAGGTGCCGAGGCAATGCGTGTAATGGGTTCGAAGCTCGCTGCAAAAGAATGTGTAAAAGGGTATAACATACCAATGGTGCCAGGCATTGATAAAGCAATAGGCGATATTGCTGTTGCAAAAAAAACCGCAAACGAGATAGGTTATCCCATTCTTATTAAGGCATCTGCAGGGGGTGGTGGAAAAGGAATGCGGGTGGTTGAAAAGGAAGCCGATTTTGAAGAGCAAATGCAACGTGCCATTAGTGAAGCCGAGGCGTCTTTTGGCGATGGATCTGTGTTTATTGAAAAGTATGTAACATCACCCAGGCATGTTGAAATACAAGTGCTGGCCGATAATTATGGAAACACGGTTCACCTATTCGAACGTGAGTGTAGCATTCAGCGGCGTCATCAAAAAGTAGTAGAAGAATCACCCTCGGTTATACTAACTCCTGAAATAAGAAAGAAAATGGGCGAAGCTGCTGTAATGGTGGCAAAAGCTTGTAACTATACAAGTACCGGCACGGTCGAGTTTTTAATGGATGACCAACTAAACTTCTATTTCCTCGAAATGAACACAAGGTTACAGGTAGAACATCCCGTAACAGAGATGATTACAGGTATTGACCTGGTAGAAGAGCAAATAAAAATTGCAAGGGGTGAGCCATTAAGTTTTACCCAGGACGAGCTTACCATCAACGGTCATTCAGTAGAGTTGAGAGTGTATGCAGAAGATCCGCTTAATAATTTTTTGCCATCCATCGGCACCCTTTCCACTTATAAAAAACCTAAGGGTGACGGCGTTCGGGTAGATGATGGATATGAAGAAGGTATGCCCATACCTATTTATTATGACCCGATGATAGCCAAGCTGGTGACGCATGGTAAGGACCGAACCGAGGCAATACAAAAAATGAAGACTGCTATAAAAGATTTTAAGATCCAGGGTTTGTCTACCACTCTTCCCTTCGGCACTTTTGTTTTTGAACACGATGCTTTTCTTTCCGGAAAGTTTGATACCCATTTTGTAAAAAATTATTACACACCTGAGTTGCTTATAGAAAAACAAAAAGCAATTGCTGAAGCGGCCGCATTGGTAGCATTAAAGTATTGGTTAAATCAGCAGAAGATGGTAAAAGCGGTAGAACATAAAACAACCAACTGGAAAAGAAGATTAGCTTAAATATCAAAAGTGCACTTTTATCGACCAAACGATCATGCTACTATGAAACATCGTTGCGTCGCACTCTTATACAAGTTTTTCTTTCTTCAGCAAAAGCTTACTAAAAATGTTCTTTAGCCAAAAAACTAAAATCAATGTGCTGCACATAGTCATCCTTCTACTCAGGGAGAAGATGAAGGATGATGAGGTCAAAACTTACTAACAATGAAATCAAAGACTGAAATATTAAAGGAGAAGATCGAAAAAGGTAAACTCGGCGGGGGCAAGGCAAGGATTGAAACCCAGCATAAGAAAGGAAAACTGACTGCAAGAGAACGTGTTAATTTATTGATGGACCCGGGGTCTTTTGAAGAAATAGGCGCATTGGTTTTACACCGCACTAAAGACTTTGGTATGGAAAAACAGCAGTACTATGGCGATGGTGTCATTACCGGTTATGGCACTGTTAACGGACGACTAGTCTATGTTTTTGCACAAGACTTCACTGTTTTTGGCGGCGCACTTTCAGAAACACATGCCGAGAAAATTTGTAAGATTATGGATATGGCCGTGAAAGGAGGAGCTCCCATAATTGGTTTAAATGACTCTGGTGGTGCCCGAATACAGGAAGGCGTACGTTCTCTTGGTGGCTATGCCGATATTTTTTATCGTAACGTACAGTCCTCGGGAGTTATTCCTCAAATCTCTGCTATCATGGGGCCTTGCGCCGGCGGCGCTGTGTATTCTCCTGCAATGACTGATTTTACCATTATGGTAGAACACACCAGTTATATGTTTGTAACCGGGCCAAACGTGGTTAAAACAGTAACGCATGAAACAGTAAGTTCTGAGGAGCTGGGCGGGGCATCAACGCATTCCACAAAATCTGGCGTCACTCACCTTACTGCCCTAAACGACGTGGATTGTATAAGCCAGTTGAAGAAGCTGCTGAGCTATATGCCCCAAAATTGCGAAGATCCTACTTTAAAAATTCCCTACGCCCTTGGTGACGAAATAAGGGAAGTGTTGGAAACAATCATTCCCGAAAGTACCCATCAGCCCTACGATATAAAAGCAGTCATTGCAGGTATTTGTGATGCCGATTCGTTTTTTGAAATTCATAGTTCGTATGCAGAAAACCTGGTCGTAGGTTTTGCGCGCCTGGCAGGAAGAAGTATTGGCATAGTTGCGAATCAACCTATGTGCCTGGCAGGTGTGCTCGACATAGATAGTTCGAAAAAAGGCGCCCGGTTCACCCGCTTTTGCGATTGTTTCAATATACCCCTGCTTGTATTGGTTGATGTACCGGGTTTTTTACCGGGCACTGACCAGGAATGGAATGGTATTATTACCAACGGAGCGAAGCTTTTATATGCATTAAGTGAAGCTACCGTACCAAGAATAACAGTAATCACCCGCAAAGCTTATGGTGGAGCATACGATGTAATGAACTCAAAACACATCGGTGCCGATATGAACTATGCCTGGCCTACAGCAGAAATTGCGGTAATGGGTGCTAAAGGTGCCAGCGAAATAATTTTCAAAAAGGAAATTTCAGAAGCAGAAGATCCCGCACAAAAATTATTAGAAAAAGAAGCAGAATATGCTGAGAAGTTTGCTACTCCCTACCTTGCCGCCGAGCGCGGATTTATTGATGAAGTAATCGAACCAAAAGACACCCGCAAAAAACTAATAAAAGCATTTGCCATGCTTGAAAATAAGGTTGTAAAGAGGTTAAGAAAAAAACATGGCAATATTCCGTTGTAATATAGCACTCATTCCGCCGCGCATTTGTTTTGCTAAAACATTCAGCGACCAGGTTATTGTAAAAAGTTGTGCTTGGTGGTCATTCTAATGCTGCTTGCCCGCCTTGCAGCTGCAGGTACTGCGACAAGCTTTGTAAGTAGAAAACGAACGAGAAAGATTAATGTAGACCCGACCGGATTCGAACCGGTGACCTCTTCCATGTCAAGGAAGCACTCTAACCAACTGAGCTACGGATCTATAGAACAGGCACAATAGTACTTGAAATTGTTTTGAAAAAAAAGTTCAAGGTATGGTGAGGCTAAAATAATTTACTTCGCCTGTCTGCTAGTTGCACTTCTTTGCTGTCTCGAATAATCTTAAGTGCGTTGCTTACAGGACGCGAAAGAATTCCGTTCAACCCAACTATGATTCCGTCTACCTTATCTTCTTCAATGTACTTTCTCAACGCTTTTGTACGGTGAACAGACCAAGTGTAGATTTTTGAGAAAGGTCCGGTAGTATCTCTAATCGGTGCAGCTTGTTGCATGCACTCATGAAATTCTTCATTTAATGGTATTAAAGTAATACCGTTGCCGTACCAGCATTGTGTAGCACCAATCTTTCTAAAAAATGCAGCAACTTCTGCAGGGTTGTCTTCCTCATCTACTGCAATTCCTTCATGTGGTTCAAGCAGCGGAACCACTTCGGCGAAAATATGAGCCATCTCTATTTTAGCTGTAGAATAAATACGTGGCAAATCGGGGGGAAGGGTACTGTTAATAATATCGCGCACGCCTTTAAATAACCCGGCAGTTTTTACATCAAAAACAATTACAGACAACTGCCGCTTAAATTTTTTCTCAGCTATAGTAATGTGGCTTAGCCATTCCTTCAAATCAGTTTTAGAAAGACCTTCATGGCTGATCCACCATTTTTTGTCGTCGTCTTCCCACAGGTCACATTCAATTCCATTCACTTTTTGCTTGAGTGCTTTATTTATCTTATCAAGGTCGTTACATCCGTGGCCAATAAGGTAAAAATTTCGGGATACTGGAGCCGAGGTAGTCGAATTCAAGGATATTTATGGTTTTAAGGTGAATAATGAAAACAACGATAAATACGATGTTTTACATTCCTACTTAAAAAACAGTTCCATCCTTAATTGTTACGTGTAATTGTCCAAATGTTCTTGCCTTAAACGGACTTTTTAATGCTAAAAAAATACAGGCTACTTTCTTTCATCCCTTTATTTTACCGTTCATCACTTTACTAAAATTTTCTGTTTTTGGCTTTTTCTTCTAAAAACCATGCTGGTATTGGCTTTCGTGCTATAACTACTAATGCCGGATACCTGCTACTAAAAAATATTAGGTACTTTATATTGCATAGTACTAGAAAAAGTAGCATCTTTGTATAGTTGATGGAGAAATGGAATGCCGAAGGGCGAATTGGAAGCGAAAAGGAGGGATCGGAAGTCGCAAGTGGAAGTGGTGCGGAAATCTGAAACTGACAGACGATTAAAACCAGCCAGTAGCGAGTAACGACTAGCGACGAACATAGGAGCAGCATGAAGAGATAAAAGTACAAGTGAGTGACACAACAACGGTCAACAAAGAGAAACAGTAGAAGCAAAAAGAATTTTTAAATAAAAAAGACTTGCCGGGACTTTAAGATAGGCAGGTCACAAAAAAACTCCGGTTATGAATATTGATAACACACAGAGCCAGATGCGGAAGGGGGTATTGGAGTTTTGCATTCTATCCATCATTCGCCAGGGAGAAGCTTATCCCAGCGACATTGTGGAGAAGATGAAAGCTGCTAACCTGAACATTTTGGAAGGAACACTTTACCCATTGTTAACAAGGCTTAAAAACGCAGACTTCCTTATGTACAGATGGGTGGAAAGCAACAGCGGCCCCCCGCGTAAGTATTTCAGCATGACAGATAAAGGTCTTGCTTTTTACCGCGAACTGGAAGACACCTGGAACGAATTGGCCAACGCAGTAAACACGTTGACCGCAAGAGTTGAAAAATCAAACCTTACCGAAAACCAACTTTAACCAACCACGCTAACTACAAGGCAAACCGCTTTGTAATGCACAAAAATAGAATTATGAAAAAGGTAATTAACATAAACTTTCAAGGCAGGGTAATACCAATTGAGGAAACTGCCTATGACATGCTGACGAGGTATGTTGAAAGCCTCCGGTTGTTTTTTGCTAACGAGGAGGGGAAGGATGAAATTATAAATGATATTGAAGGACGTATAGCTGAGCTTTTTGGCGAAACGCTTAAAAAAGGCAGTATTTGCATAACTGATGCCGATGTAAACACCATCATCAACAGTATGGGACGCCCTGAAGATTTTGAAGCTGACGAAGAAAAAGTACATTCTAAGTTGGGTGCTGAAAGCAGTAGCAGCTATTCTTATAATCAAGGCAGAACTACAGGCAGAGGCAGACTTTACCGCGATGAAAACCATAAAGTGTTGGGCGGCGTTTGTAGTGGTATTGCTAACTACTTTGCTATAGACCCTATTGTAATCCGCATATTATTTATCGTGTTTATCGGGATTACCTTTATTCCCTATTTAATACTTTGGGTAGCTGTACCAAGCAGCTCTTCTTTGCAAATTGGTTCTCAAAGAAAACGGCTGTTTAGAGATACGGAAACAAAAATAATTGGAGGGGTTTGTAGTGGGCTCGCCCAGTATTTTAATGTGCAAATATGGGTTCCGCGCGTTTTGTTCCTGATACCATTCTTTTCTTTCGTTTTTCGCTGGGGCCATTGGGGATGGTGGGATTTTCCTCACTTTCTAAGCTTTTCGTTTAGTCCTGGTTCCATATTCGTTTACATAATACTTTGGCTGATACTGCCTGAAGCTAAAACGACTGCCGACAAGTTGGAGATGAAGGGTGAAAAAGTGGATTTGAATAATATTAAAAGTACTATCCAGGGTGACCTGGAAGGTTTTAAAGACCGCGCTCAACAGTTTGGGAGTGAGCTGAAAGACCGGGCTCAGTCTATGGGCGAAGAACTAAGCAGCGCAGGTAAAAAGTTTGGAGCAGAAGCCAGCGCTGTAGGAAGAAGATCCGGAGGCGGACTTGGCCATGTAATAAAGGCAATTGTAAAAATCTTCGTTTACTTTTTCGTCGGCTGTATTTTACTCGCAGTAGTAGGTAGTTTGTTTGGACTGGGAGTTGTACTGACCGGTTTGTTGCCTGCTTACTCATATGTGCTCGATAGTCGCTACCAGGAAATACTGGCCTGGTGCTCACTTATTTTCTTCATTTGGGTTCCTGTTATTGCAATCGTAACCTGGATTATTAGAAAGCTTACCGGTAAAAAAGGTAACAGCGGTATTATCAGGTTAACCTTTCTCTCATTCTGGATCTTGGGAGTTATCTGTTTTGTAAATCTGATAATTTCTATCAGCAGCGAATTTAGGTACAAGAATTATCCAACCGAACAATCAGTGGCTTTACCTAATCCTAATGTAAATAAGCTTGAAATAAAGACTGCCGCTTTCGGAAAGTACTACAGCCAGAACTGGCTAAGACTAGAACCTTTCGCATCTGTAGACGACGATACTGTTTATGTAAGAAACGTTCGGTTAAGGATTATTAAAGCCCCTTCTGACAGTTTCCAGGTATTTATGGTTAAAATGGCAAACGGAAGCAGTAAAGACGAAGCGGAAAGAACAGTTTCAAGAATAAACTATAACGTAGTTCAAAGAGACAGCTTTCTTTTATTGGACAAAGGTTTAGCTATCACAAAAGGAGGCAAATTTAGAAATCAACAGGTTATTGTGACTGTCGCCGTACCGGTTGGTAAAAGAATATATATTAATGACAACGTAGGATGGGGCAACGACGTAAGGGTGAACATGGGACGGGATAATGATTTTTGGGATTGGGAGAATAATATGGAATCAGTTTCATTGCGTTGGAGACACGATGTGGAATATATAATGACAGCCAAAGGGTTGGAAAGAGTGGACAATCTTAAGGACGACGATGACAACAATAATAATGACGAAAACAGCAATGAAACAATCGAGCAGTTTAGGAAAAGCAAAGAGCAAATGCAGCGTGAAAAAGAGCAAAAGCTTAGGGAGCTGCAGGAGATAGATAGAGAGTTGCAAAAAAGTGACAGTACTCTTGGTGACAGTACAAGATATCGTTACAAACCCTCAACGCCCGCCACGCCACAAACAAAAAAGCCAAAGCGAACTGATATAGCTAGTACAGAGGTTACGGGATTAAGCGACATGCTGATGATAAAGTTTGCATTGTAAATTAGGTTGAAGTTGGGAAAAAGGGCTGAGCCGCACGTATTGGGCAGAGCCCTCCCTCTTTTAAAACTTCCTGGAAAACAGGAAGTTTTTTTTGTTTACGGGCATTTGTGCTTTAATTAAGCATTGTTGTGTCACTCACTGCTACTTATAAACCTTTATTCAGCAATACCAGCTGCAAATAAAGCAAGATGTAGAAAGGGTTCATTTATTGTCATTTTTACTCTTTTAACAGGTGTTAATTCAGGTTTTCTTCAAAGAATAAACCGCCTCTAAACCTTTCATTACTTCCTCTTCAGAGTTAATGATACCGGGGGTAAAACGTGCCCAGCTTGTTTTGTATGGCGCTGCTGTTGCCACTACTTTTTTCTTTAGTAGTGCTTCAACAGTTTCCGGTGTCGTGTATCCGTCTACCTCAAACGAGATAATTCCTGCTGAAAATTCATCGGCCAAAGGGGTATGAAGTGTTACATGTGGCATGTCAGCGAGCCCTTCTTTACATAACCTGTTTAATTGGTGTACGCGATCCCAAACCTGTTGTTTTCCAAGATCCAGGTGCATTTTAAAAGCATCGTACAAAGCCCAACGGTGTTCGAGCGCATGAAAACCTCCTGGCGTCATTTGCAAACCATCCATTTCTTTTGGCCGCTCTTCCTCGGCAATGACGACCTCCATTGTGTCGGTAAAACTGGGAATAACCGGGTTAACAAGTTGCCAGGCCTCACGCGTTGCTGCCACCAATCCGTTTCCCCGGGGCCCATATATCCATTTATGGCATCCGGCAATAAAGAAGTCACAACCAAGCTCAGGGAAAGTTTCCATTTCTGTACCAAATCCGTGAACTCCGTCCAGCAACAGTAAGACCTTATTTTGCGCGTCGCGGCCCGCATTTATTTTGGCGAGCGCCTTCGTTATTGCCGGTACCGGTAATTTTAGTCCTGAGCTGGAATGCACCCAGGTTATGCCTAAGACCCTCGTTTGTTCACTAATATTTCGCACTACAGAATCTACAATCTCTTCGGTAGTAACTTCTGCCAAATTCTTGTATAGGTCAATTCTTCTAAAGCTACCGCCACTTCTTTGGGTCGCCTGCCTGATCGCTTCGTGTTGGGAGTAATGATCGTGGTTGGTAGTAAGAACTTCGTGGCCCTTCTGCAAGTTCAGTGCGGTGTATATTGTGCCCAGTCCCATAGTAGTACTATCCGTCATTGCAATGTCATCGGCATTGGGAACAGCAAAATACGCTGCTGCAATTTCCCTCACTCTTTGCATCATTCCCATTTCTTTTTCCTCCGTGTACAATACCCGGTTTTCGTCAAGTTCTCTTCTAAAATTTTCTATTGCTGTCCTTACAGGCTCGGGGTGAGATACAATAAATTGAGAAGCGCCTAATTGCACATATTCGCGGTTATAATTGAAAAGCTTCAGCACGCTTTCCCAATCTGGTTTTGCTTGCATTTTTCACTATTTTGGTTTGTTATCAATCGAAAAGTGGGTATCGTTACCAAAGCGGGTAATCGGGTAATAGGGACTCTTATTACAAAAACCTGCTCGTCGTCTTTCTTCAACTAAATGGCAGCAATTTTAATTTACACTTCAAAATCTTCCAACCGTCTTCCAATTACTCTATATGCTGCTCTTTTTAAAAAGAGGGCCGCCTAAAAAAGCAGCCCGTACTACACATGAAAAAAATGTTTTGATAAACCTTTATAACGACTGTTTTAAAACTCGTCTTTTAAAAAACCCGGTTCAAGTCTTTTTTTAATTATTTCAAAAGTCGCAACAATCTTGTTGTTACAACATCTCCACCAATTGCGGAAGAGGCCTGTTCGCAATTGGGGCGGTTCAGGTTTTGCTCACCTAAGGGATAAGTAAACCTTCTTGGAAAGGCAGAAGTAGCCGTTGTTGTTGCGTGCGATAGCGGCCTGTAAAATCTCCTCTGTTCTATCCACGAAATCCACCCCGGTTGTATAATACGTTTCATTTCTGTTCTCCTAGCTGTTGCTTCCGATTTACTGAATTGTCATTACATTTCCAATGTTACTGCCCGGTACTATTACAGAAGTTCTGTTGTGCCCAAAGAATCTATCACTCTTCCCCTGACTGTCGTGTTCTGTGGAGTCAGAAAAGTTGACAACAGTAAAAAGACAGCAGTAAACATCATTTTCCGCTTGTCAATATTCTCGTTTTGGGTGCTGACTCGCAAGCAACAAAAACATCTCCAAATGCATTAACTTTTTATTTAATACGGTTGCCAAAGGCGTAAAAGAACCAGGCGACTGAATTGATATTAAGATAAATGTTAATGCTCAGGTCTTTAGATGTAAAAGGCGGGTTTACTGCAGAATGAAAGAAAGTTTTTGTAGAATTTTAAAACACTAAAAAAGTTTCGGTGACTGTATAGAAAATTCTACAAACGGGTTTAACCCGCTGTGACCAGGATGGAGGCATCCGCTTGTGATATCGCGAAGAAAGAATGCGGGGAAGGAGGTATGCACCTGGAAGGGCCGGGGCCATTTGGATGTAGAAATGCGGGAAGCTGTATTAAGATTGTTCACCAACGAAAAGACAGTTGAAGTGAGTGACACAACGATGTAGCCTAAGGTTATAAAGCCTCGGTTAAAATTACTTATTCTTTAAAAACTTATTTTCGTAAAACACCCGCATTAAAACAAGTTTTTATGTCTCAGGAAAAATCTTCAAAAAATTGTGCAAAGCCAGGTTCTGTTGTAGCGCTGATACCGGCCAGATATGCCGCTACGAGATTTCCAGGAAAGCTGATGCAGCAACTGGGAGACAAAACTGTTATTCTTCATACGCACGATAATACCGTTGCAACAGGTTTGTTTGATGAAGTGATTGTGGCCACAGATAGCGACATTATTTACAAAGAGATTACGGGCAATGGGGGCAAAGCTGTTATGAGTAGAAAGTCGCATGAAAGCGGCAGCGATCGAATTGCAGAAGCGGTGGCCGAACTTGAAATTGATATAGTTGTTAACGTGCAGGGTGACGAGCCTTTTGTGCAAAAGGAACCGCTTGAAAAGTTATTACAGGTATTTAAAGGCGAAGATGGTGAAAACGTGCAAGTAGCATCTCTGATGCAAGAGTTGAAAGATCGAAAATTAATTGAAGATCCTAATTATGTAAAGGTGGCCGTTGATCTAAATATGAATGCAATGTTCTTTAGTCGTTCAGTAATTCCTTACCCGCGTGATAGTGAAGCCCCTATTACCTATTATGAACATATCGGCGTCTATGCTTTTCGAAAGCAGGCTTTGATGAATTTTACAAGTTGGCCAATGACCCCTTTGGAACAAGCTGAAAGAATCGAATGCCTCAGATACCTAGAACACGGAGTGCCTTTGAAAATGGTTGTAACAGCATATATGGGGGTAGAAATAGATACACCTGAAGATCTTACAAGGGCGGCTGAACTGCTTTAGTCTCCCAACTGGTCTATTATTTTTTCTATCCTGTCAGATACCTTGTCTATTTCGCCGTTGTACTTATCTGTACCCTCCTCTATCGATTTGTACATTAGCTCTGTCTGTCGTACTCTAAGTCCTGCATACTCGTTCAGCAGCTTTCTTTTTCGTTTGTATTCGCTGCTTAAACTGTAAGCGCCCGTCTTTGTAATTTCTTCCTGGAAGTGTTTCCACTGGGGCAAAGCGCTATCACGTATTACAGATACTGCATCATTATTTGATTGAGCAGATTGTAAGTGTTGCATTTGAACCATTGCCTTTACTTCAATCTGGTTCAGCTTCATCACCTCTCGCTCAAACCTGAGAGAGTCATTTCTTCCGTGAACTCTTAAATAAAAATATACGATTAAGGTGGTGAGCAATAAGACTTCTATCGAAATTCTTGAACCGCCTGCTCTTGCAAGTTCCCTTTTGAAATGGAAGAAATAGAATAAGTAACCGGTAATCAATCCTGCAACAAGGCCACCAATAAGGGATGCATTATCATTACCCCCACGAAACGAAACTACGATATTGAAAACGGCATACGCTACTGCACCGGCCAGCCAAAGAGGCGAGAATTTTTTATTGACGTACGGTGTAGTTACAAAAGCGATCAAAACACCATACATACCAAATATAGCACCTGTTGCCCCGGCAGCAACGCCTTCAGCAGTCCAAACGATACTTACAAGGCTTGCAAGGACTCCGACTGTGAGGTAGGCAATCAGGAATTTTAATTTTCCAAGAATAGACTCTACCATCAAACCAATGAAGTAAAGACCAACCAGGTTTACCAGCAAAGGCAGTATTCCGATATGTACAAAGATGTTTGTAACCAGCCGCCACCACTCTCCACCCGTCACATTGAACTTAACATTTCCTCCCCAGTTAATAATGTCTTTTGCTTCTGGTTCTATCAGGTTTACACCTCGTATTGCCATAGCGACAAAAACGAGAACATTTACGGCAATCAGAAAAAAGGTCATTCCGTGGTCCTTTGTTCCATAAGTCACCTTCTCACCTGTTACCCGGTTCCCGGATTTTAGTTGCTTCAACGTTTCATCCCGCAAGGTGTTGGCAGCCCGCTGCAATTGCTCGCTTTTCCAGTTAGCCTTAATTTTTTTAAATTTTGGCAACAGGTGCTCTTCTATATTTTTTTGATTGCGGCCAGCCTCATATAGCTCCAGGCTTTCACTGCGGCTTCTGAAAATAATCTCATTATTTTCTACCGATATTTTTATGATCTCTTCGCTAAGTGTCCAGTGTGTAGGTGTGGTAGCAGTAAACTTGTTTTCGTCAACAACAAGGTATTCCCACTCAAGTTCTTTGCAGGCTTGTTGTACAATGCTAAAAATTTCCCAGTTATTCAATCCTTCAGCAGGTACCCTTTTCTCAAACTGTGTTTTCCATCCAAAAGCCATATTTCTTAAAATTTTCTATCAGAAGTAAAAATCTGCTATTGTCAGCCAAAGTATTTAAATAGTGGATAAGTAACAAGCCCATAGCCTCTATTAACAAAGATGTAATTTCGTGCCACTTAAACTTTAAAACATGAGTAAGTTTCGAAATTTTAAAATGGTCGATTACGTTATATATGGCAGAGGTAGTTTTAACCAGTTGGATGAAATCTTATCACCAAATCGTAAGGAAGGTGCTCCAATGATTTTCCTGGTAGACCATTTTTTCGAGGATAAAACTTTAGCAGGCAGAATTCCGGTACAAGGTAATGATAAAGTGATATTCACTGATGTAACATACGAACCAAAAACAACTTATGTCGACAAAATTGCAGGCGAGTTAAGAGAGGAATTTGGAACGGTTAGTGGAATTATAGGAATAGGCGGTGGCTCAACCATGGATCTTGCAAAGGCAGTTAGCTTGATGATGACGAACCCCGGTTCCTCCGCTGATTACCAGGGTTGGGACCTTGTAAAGTTGCCGGGTGTTTATAAAGCAGGCATACCAACACTAAGCGGAACAGGTGCAGAAGTATCAAGAACTACAGTTTTAACCGGACCTACAAGAAAATTAGGAATGAACAGCGACTTCACTCCTTTCAACCAAATCGTACTTGACCCTGAGCTGACAGCAAATGCTCCCAACAACCAACGTTTCTATACGGGCATGGATTGTTACATTCATTGTATCGAAAGCTTACAGGGAACTTACCTGAATGAGTTTAGTAAAAGTTATGGTGAAAAAGCTTTGCAGCTTTGCCAGGAAATATTTTTAGAGAAAGATACCTGGGACAATGAAAGCGACGACAAACTGATGATGGCTAGTTATGCCGGTGGAATGAGTATCGCTTACAGCCAGGTAGGTGTTGCACATGCTGTTAGTTATGGCCTTTCTTTTTTGCTAGGAACAAAGCATGGAGTAGGTAATTGTATAGTGATGAACCATCTTGAAGAATATTATCCCGAAGGAACTGCTGAATTTAAAAAGATGGTGGAGAAAAGTAAAGTAGAAATTCCTGAAGGTATTTGCAAAGGACTAACCGACGAACAATTTGATGCGATGATAAACGTAAGCATGGGTATGAAGCCGCTATGGGAAAACGCGCTTGGAAGAGATTGGGAAAAAATAATGACAAGGGCGAAGCTAAGAGCACTATACGAAAAACTGTAGTTACAATCCCATTATAAAAATCAAAAGCCCCCGAAAAGGGCTTTTGATTTTATAACGAAAACAATAAAGAAAATTTATTATTTGTATGGGCAGATCTATATAAAGCTTCTAAAAAAAGTTACGCCTCCTCAATTATCTTTTTCACTTCATCTATAATCTCACCCTTGGTAATAGGTATTCCCATTATCTTATTGTACCCTTTCGCATCTACCATATATTTATCCCTGATAATCTTAATCAATTGCCCGTTATTGATTTCAGGAATCAACAGGTGGTCGTAATTTTTTATTATATCTCCCAGGTTTTTTGGGAAAGGACGAACATAGCGTAAGTGTGCATGAGCTACCTCGTGCCCTTCGGCCAGCAGCTCGTTTACCGCACTTTTAATAGCTCCATAAGTACTTCCCCAGCCTAAAATCAGCACTTTGCCTTTTTCAGGACCATTGTCCAATTTTTGTTCAGGAATAAATTGAGCTATTTTCTCTACTTTCTCTTCTCTTATTTTCACCATCAACTGGTGGTTGTCGGGATCGTAGCTCACATTGCCCGTTATATTCTGTTTTTCAATACCACCAACCCTATGCTCTAAACCGGCAGTGCCTGGAACAGCCCAAGGACGAACCAATTTCTCGTCGCGTAGATATGGCTGAAATTTTTCTTCATGGTCGCCAAGCTCTGTTTTAAACTTCACCTCAATCTTATGCAAGTCATCACTCTTCGGAAATTTCCACGGTTCAGAACCATTTGCAATAAAACCGTCGCTTAGTAATATAACTGGGGTCATGTGTTGAACTGCAATTCGTACCGCTTCATACACTGCACCAAAACAGTCACTGGGCGTTGATGCGGAGATAACAGGCATTGGACTTTCACCATTTCTGCCATAGTACGCTTGCATCAAATCGCTTTGTTCGGTTTTTGTAGGTAGTCCGGTAGAAGGTCCACCCCTTTGAACATTTATAATCAACAAAGGAATTTCAAGCATAATTGCCAGCCCCATTGCCTCAGCTTTTAGTGCCATACCGGGCCCGGAGGTAGTAGTTACTCCTAAAGAACCGCCGTAGCTTGCGCCGATAGCGGAAGTAATAGCCGCAATCTCATCCTCTGCCTGGAAAGTTTTAATTCCAAATGCTTTGTGCTTACTTAGTTCGTGCAAAATATCAGAAGCCGGGGTAATAGGGTAAGAGCCTAAAAACAGTTGTAATCCACTTTTTTGGCTCGCTGCTATTAAGCCGTAGCTTAAAGCCTGGTTGCCCATAATGTTACGGTAGCTGCCCTTAACCATCTTAGCCTTTTCTACACTGAAACGGGTTGTAAAAGTTTCCGTGGTATCGGCGTAATTATATCCGGCTTGTAGCGCCTTAATGTTACTCTGCATAATCGTGTCTTTCTTACCGAATTTTTCAGTCAGAAAATTTATGGTATTATCCATATTGCGATTATACATCCAGTATAAAAAGCCGAGCACAAACATATTCTTTGCACGGTCTTTTTCTTTTGTACCCATTTCAAACTCTTTCAGCGCTTCACGGGTAAGTTTTGTAACATCTATTTTTATAACCTCGTAGTTTGTAAGGCTTTCATCTTCCAACGGATTTACTCCATCGGGGTAATTGGCAAGTCTTAAATTTCTCGAATCAAAACCATCGCTATTAACTATTATTTTTCCGCCCTTTTTCAGGTTTTTTACATTTACTTTCAGTGCAGCAGCATTCATTGCTACCAGTACATCGCAATCATCGCCCGGCGTAAAAATTCTGTTGCTGCTGAAATGTAGTTGAAAACCGCTGACACCAGGTAAAGTACCTATAGGGGCACGTATCTCAGCAGGAAAATCGGGAAAGGTGGCAAGGTCAATACCGAGCATAGCAGTATTGTTGGTAAATTGGCTTCCTGTCAATTGCATTCCATCCCCACTATCGCCGGCAAATTTTATAACTACGTCCTGTAAAACTTCTTCTGTAGTAATCATTTTTAAAACTTATTGTCGAACAATTTAAGCAATTTTTCAAAAGTACTGCAAGTAAGAGTAGCATTTTAAATTTTAAGCTTTTATCACTCTTCATGAGCACTTAAATCGATGGAAATAATACGAATAACAATAGACAGATAATTTGCTGGATCCTCTAAAACGCTCAACTTTTTCATACTGATAACATGGACTTATTTATATTTGTTATTGAATTTTACTAAAACAAAAATCAATAGAAATGGCACTTTTAAAATCAGGAAATCCAACGCTGTCGGCGAAGATTTTTAATACAACAATATCAGATCAGCAACAAGGGGTGATGACTGCCCGGGGAGCAATGAATAAATTCGGCTTTCTATTTTTAATGGTTATTGCAGGTGCTGCATTTACATGGCATTTGTATTACCAGGGTAAGGCACAAACAATGATGCCTTTAATGATGGTGGGCGTTTTTGGAGGACTGATTACAGCAATTGTTATTAGCTTCAAACAAACGTGGGCACCTTACCTTGCTCCTTTGTACGGTTTACTCGAGGGCTTATTCATTGGCGCTATTTCCGCTATTGTAAATGAAATGTTCGCCACAAAATACCCCGGTATTGTTATTCAGTCTGTGGGCCTAACCCTTGGTGTAGCGGTAGCTATGTTTCTCTTGTATAATTTCCGTATCATCAGGCCTACTCAAAGGTTTAAATCTATTCTCTTAACAGCAACTGCAGGTATCGCTATTTTTTACCTGATTACCTGGATAGTGAGCATGTTTGGAGTTCGTATGGAATTTATGATGTTAGGAGACGGAAGCTTGCTGGGAATAGGCATCAGCCTTTTTGTAGTAATAATTGCAGCCCTAAACCTGATAATAGACTTTGATATGATAGAACAGGGAGCAGAAATGGGCGCTCCAAAATACATGGAGTGGTACTGTGCCTTCGCATTGATGGTTACTATTGTGTGGTTGTATGTCGAGATGCTTAAGTTGTTAAGCCGACTCGGTAGCAGAGATTAGTAGAGAGAAAAATGTAAGTGTTTAATTATAGCCGGACCAGTTAAAGGTTCGGCTTTTCTTTTTTTCGGCAAAGCCTTGGTAACTCTAATCTTGCTTTTGTTGCGTCGCACTCTTGTGCTTTTTATAACTTTATTGAGCTTTCCCCATCAGCAAAAAAGCCATCACGAAAGAATTTGGGTGGCGCCTACTTACACCATTTATCCTGTAACAGAAAAATCTTTAAAGGTTTTTTCTACCACTTCTGTAGAAATTACTTCCGTAACATTCGCTCTTTTCGGGCCCGTTTTGCACCACGCTACAAACGCTTGTAGTTGGTGGTGGCTTCCTGTAACAACAGCTTCCACATCACCTTCATCAGTGTTTTTTATCCACCCTGTTATCCCTAACTTTTCAGCAATTTCTTTTGCTGAAGCCCTGTAAAAGACACCTTGCACTTTTCCTTTTATTGAAAGATGTAGAGTTGGCATATGCGCGTTTTAAAAATACTTTATTCTATAACCATCCAATAATAATAAAAAGATCCTGTTCGTTCAAATGCTATTCCTTCCATTTCCGGAATACGTATTTTTAGAATAAATTTTATACCGCGTGTAGATAACTGGAAATCTCTTATATCGTCTGTATCAATACACTTTACTTAAAATGTTGCTGATCCTGTTCAAAGCTATTGTGCTCTTTTAAATGAATGCTATGCGTTGCTATTTAATATCTGTAGTTGTTTTTTGTGGTTTACTTGTCACGCTTTTTGCGAATGGACAAAAAACAAGGCCACTAGCAAAGAGGGTTATGGTGAAGACAAATCTCTTAAACATTATTTTTAAGAAGCCAACACTTTCTATAGAAAAAGCTTTAACCGGCACCATTACTGTCGAGGGATCTTTTGTACAAGGCCGCTACGACAACTTTTTATTTGCCGACCGTTACAACTTTAATGGATTTCTTTTAAGAACTAAAAAGTATTTTACTAAAATTAAATACCGCGAAGTAAATCCATACATGGCCGCCTATGTAGGCACGTTGAAAAGAGAGATAGTAAATCAAGGTCACGTAGACAACACAGGTTTTTTTGGTATTCGTTCAAGAGACTTTCACGCTAATTCAGCTAGGGGAGGAGGCTCTCTCGGTTTTGCATACTTCACCAAAAGCAATATTATTATTGACGCGCAGAGTAGCTTAGGGTACGGGAGATATATAAAGCCTCAGAGGTTAAACCCTTACGATTATTCCAAAGGTTACCTCGATTTGCAGGTTTGGCTTTCGGTTGGCTACTGTTTTTAAAATTTAGAGGAGACGTCATCCTGAACCTAATTTTAATAACGGGCTTTTCTTCTTAAGACCAAACCGACTTTTAAAGATACACTCATGTACGCATCGTTATTTTTGGGGTTAGCCCTTCTGGCAGGCAGGCTACCATCGAGACTTCTGTTAAATAGTTTTTGAGCGTTTGCGGCATCAGCAACACTAAGATACTTTCTAAAAATCTCAGCATCAACAAAACCGGCACAATGGGCATCGTCTAAATAGTCAGTAAAAAGAATACGATGATGGAACTCAAGCCTGAGATTTAAGACGTCTGAAGCTTCATATCGTAAACCTAATCCAACCGGTATATTAAACTGCGATTTCAAATATGGTTGTACCTCGTTGTATTCAAAAAAACCTTGTCCCTCGGTGTGAAGAGGTTCTAAATCAATATAGCGGTTATGTAGAAAAGCCTGGGGATTAAATGAGAATCTTCCAACCCCGGCAACCACATACGGTGACAAAGGAGGATATTTTGCATAGTCAAAAAGTAAAAGTGGATGAAATTCGGCCAGTAAACTTATTTCGGAAATCTTACTCCTGAAACTGAGATTTCTTACGGCCTTAGATTTTGCGTTAACTGTTGTACCGTCAATATCCCTGTCTGCTGAGCCAACTGCTCCCCACGTACCTTCTACTCTTACCCCCACCAGGTTCTGATACATCACCGAGCCCGAAATGCTAAAGGCGAGCTTTGTATTTTTCAACCTTATTTCATTAATATAATACGTCTTATCACCATTTGCTCCACCAATATCTGTAATGCAATTCATCGCACCTACGCCAAGTCCAAATTCATACGAGAAGAGGTTATTGTAATATTGGCCTGCTAACTGTTCGCTCAGAACCATCAACAGTAATGACAACCCTGGAGCAAGTAAACCTTTCATACCATTATGTTTAGGTGAGACTTAATTTGTTCGGAAAATACTTAAGAGATAATTTCAAAAAATTAGGGGCTCAGCTCTCGGCACTATATACCAGGTTTCTTAAACTTTAAACAGTGTTTTAAATATAATTAAAGTTTTAAATAAAAAGAAGTGCTTATGCGACTGGTACTTTTGAGAGCAATAAAGTAGATAATAAATAAAACGGTGGTCTGCCTGTTGTAAGTGGGGTATAGTAAAAGAAGATCTGTTAAGCGAGGGTACTTTTCTGATATTTTGGAAGTATAATTAATATTTAAGAACTCTTTTGCAGAAGACTGTTACTTTGAAAATCTATTGATAAACGGAGCGTCGCAACTATGTAGAAAAATTGTACAAATGATGGCCGTAATAATTAATTCCTAAAAATTCAAATACTACACTTTCTAATAAAAACCTTCGGAAATTTGTTCCTCAAAAACAAAGCAAGATTACAATGCACAGTCTTAAAAATATTTTTTTACTAGGGTTCTTATTTGTCTCATCTACTGTTTTTGGGCAAGACTCGTTGAAGGGATGGCACTTGCGTGACGCCGCCTCAGACAGCTTTCATGGAATTAGCATAAAGAAAACATACGATTTTTTAAAGGCTAAAAAGAGCAAGCCGGTGATTGTTGCGGTGATTGATAGTGGTGTTGATACTACTAACGAAGACCTTAAAAATATTTTGTGGAGAAACCCGAAGGAAGTTCCGGGAAATGGAAAAGATGAAGACGGTAACGGCTATATTGATGACGTGTACGGCTGGAATTTTTTAGGTGGTAAAGATGGCCGTAATGTGAAGACAGAATCAGCAGAAGCTAGCAGGATTTATCATCGTTATAAAAGCAAGTTCGACAGTAAGCCACTTAATGTAGCAAACCTTTCGGGCGACGACAAAGAAGAATATGAGCTATGGAAACAAGCGTCTAAAATAGTAAATGGCAAACCCGAGGAACAAATGGAGCTCATGTTTCTTGAGATGGCTTATAAAGCTGTGAAGAAGCATGAAAAAGTACTACGGGACGAAATGAAAAAAGACACGTTTACAGTTGTAGACCTGGAGAAATATATTGCCACTACTCCGGCTGCTCAAAGGGCAAAATTGGGATACATCAATTTTGTTAAACTAACAGGAATAGATACCGAAGACTCTAATACTACCATTTTTACCGAGTTAGAAGAGTATATCGACCAAAAGAAGAAGGGACAGGAGGCTAAAGAAAAAGCACCTGTTGATTACAGAGGCGAAATAGTAAAAGACAATTACAACAACATCAACGATCGCTTTTATGGCAACAGTGATGTTATGGGGCCTTCATCCATGCATGGTACGCACGTGGCCGGAATTATAGGCGCACAAAGAGACAATGGAATTGGTGCCGACGGTGTTGCTCAAAATGTAAAGGTGATGATGATAAGAGCGGTTCCTGACGGAGATGAGTATGACAAAGACATCGCCCTTGCTATTAAGTATGCAGTAGACAATGGGGCAAAAGTGATAAATATGAGTTTCGGTAAAGGGTTGTCGCCCGAAAAGAAATGGGTAGACGACGCTGTGAGGTACGCTGAGTTGAAAGATGTATTAATTATTCATGCAGCAGGAAACGATGGTGAAAACACCGATACGACCGGCAATTTTCCTAATCCTGAGCTAAAGGATCTTCGTAGAAAGGCCTTTAATTTCATTACCGTTGGCGCCAGTAGCGATCCAAAAGTAAGTGGCGATTATGTGGCTGATTTTAGTAACTATGGTAAGTCAACCGTTGACGTGTTTGCGCCAGGTGTGAAAATATATTCTACCCTTCCCGGTAAAAGTTCTTATGGATTTTTAAAAGGCACCAGTATGGCCTCTCCTGTTGTGGCAGGTGTGGCTGCTGTTCTTCGGTCTTATTTTCCTGAGTTGTCCGCCAGGCAGGTTAAGTATGCAATCGAAAAGTCAGCGGTTGTTGAGCCTGGTCTTAAAGTAACCAGGCCGGGCGCAAAAGAGACGGTTTTATTTAACGAACTTAGCTCTTCGGGTGGTTTAGTAAATGCTTTTAATGCTGTTAAAATAGCCATGACTTTGCAGCCCGAGAAAAAGGAAATTAAAAAAGAGGTGCTGCCAAAACCTACATTCAAAAACATTCCCGTAAAAAAATAATATGCCTCATTTAGCTGCCGGAACTTATCCTCCTTATTTTCAAAATTATATTAACCTGGTTCATACAGACACGGTTACAGCAGCTATTGAGAAGTATAGCCCGAATATTTTAAGCTTCTTTAGAAACATTCCGCTAAAGAAAGTGGATTATAGGTATGCTGAAGGTAAATGGACCATAAAGGAAATGCTGCAACACATTATAGATACAGAAAGAATTTTTGCTTATCGTGCCCTACGGGTTTCAAGGCACGATACAACTCCACTTCCCGGATTTGACGAAACTGCTTATGCTTTAGCAAGT
The DNA here is from genome assembly GCF_025963695.1 of Segetibacter sp. Classification (GTDB taxonomy): domain Bacteria; phylum Bacteroidota; class Bacteroidia; order Chitinophagales; family Chitinophagaceae; genus Segetibacter. The sequence goes on from NZ_JAOQAH010000040.1 coordinate 38,892, forward strand.
AATGCTGCCTCAAGAACCTGGCAAGGTTTGTTGGAAGAACTGGAGGCTTCAAGAAAGTCAACAGACCTTTTGTTGCAAAGCTTCACCCCTGGTCACCTGCAACAGTCAGGAGTAATTAATGAACATCCCAATACCACTATCGCAATTTCTTTCGTGATTTTTGGTCACATTCTACATCATATAAATATCGTGAAAGAGCGGTACTTGTAGTGTTGTTGTTTACCAGCGTTAGGTCCGCTATGTAACATCGTTGTGTCACACCCTTGTACATTTTTATTTTTATTCGGCTAAGTGATTGTTATAGAACCAATACCCCTTTGGCATCAATAACAATTTCTTTTTTCGCCTCTTTTATAGCGGCTATCTCTTCCTTGCTTTTACCCGCATCTGCGGCAAAATGTTTTAATTGCTCCACTGAGGTAATTTTTTCTTCAGCGTCCCCGGCTATTATTACTGTTTTTCCATTTAGTGCCACCGGAACTGTAAACTGGTGATCTTTCATCTTTACCATCATTTTACCGTCAGCAGATTGCACCTTAATCCAACAGCCTTCCATAGTACAAACATCTGTTACCACACCTTTAATTTTCACTTCTGCTTTTCGGCTGCCTTCACTTTTGCCAAGTAACAGATTTTGAAGTTCATTTACACTCATAGCCTTCTCTGCCGTTATCTTTTCACCAAATGAGCTGCCTGTTTTTGCAGGCACGTTTGGTGGTTGAGCTACAGAAAGTGTGTAGATAAACACAGCGATTGACAGCGCAAATATTTTTTTCATAAAAAAAATTTTAGAATAAAGAAATTTTGTTAGCTCATATTGCTCCTCAAAACTATTAATAATTTTATTGCGCTCAATTTCTATAAAAACCGGACAAATTTCTATCCCTTTATTTTTGGTTCATTAAAATTCTGGCAATCCGGTAGTTGCGGTTCTTATTAGTGGCACGCAAATTATGCTGGTACTCGTCTAATATTAACATGATAGGTATGGCAAATCATTCAACAGCAGATGACAAATTGCTTTGGTATAAAGATGCAATTATTTATGAGCTTCACATTAAGGCATTTAGTGATGGTAATGGAGATGGTATAGGCGATTTTCAGGGGCTAATGACAAAACTGGATTATTTGCAAGACCTTGGCGTAACTGCTATCTGGGTGCTTCCTTTTTATCCATCACCATTGAAAGACGACGGATACGATATAGCGGATTATTACAACATCAATTCCCGCTACGGAAATATCAGGCAGTTTAAGGAGTTCATGGCCGAAGCCCACAAACGAAATCTTAAAGTAATTACAGAGCTCGTAATCAATCATACTTCAGATCAGCATCCATGGTTTCAACGAGCGCGAACAGCGCCAAAAGGTTCTCCTGAAAGGGATTTTTATGTTTGGTCCGATAATCCCAACCAATGGAAAGATGTCAGGATTATTTTTACCGATTATGAAGCCAGTAACTGGACGTGGGATCCGGTTGCACAACAATATTATTGGCATCGCTTTTTCCATCATCAACCTGACTTAAATTATGATAGCCCTCTTGTGCAGGAAGAGATTTTAAAGATCTTAGACTTTTGGTGCAATATGGGTGTTGATGGCTTTCGCCTCGATGCAGTTCCCTACTTATTTGAACGCGAAGGAACAAACGGAGAGAATTTACCTGAGACCCATGAGTATCTTAAAAAATTAAGAGCCCATGTTGATGAAAAATATCCGGGAACAGTATTTCTTGCAGAGGCAAATATGTGGCCGGAAGACTCGGCTGCATACTTTGGAAACGGGGATGAGTGTCATATGAACTACCACTTTCCTGTAATGCCACGCATGTTTATGGCGTTGCAGATGGAAGACCGCTATCCTATTACCGATATTTTTGAACAGACCCCCGCTATCCCCGACAATTGTCAGTGGGCAATGTTCCTACGCAACCACGACGAGCTGACCCTTGAAATGGTGACCGACGAAGAGCGCGATTATATGTACAAGGTGTACGCAAAAGACCCTAAAGCAAAAATCAATCTTGGTATCCGGCATCGCCTGGCACCTTTAATGGATAACAACAGGAGAAGGATTGAATTAATGAATTGTCTCCTGTTTTCAATGCCAGGCACCCCTGTAATTTACTATGGCGACGAAATCGGAATGGGAGACAACTTTTACCTGGGCGATCGGGATGGCGTTCGTACCCCTATGCAATGGTCGCCAGACAGGAACGCAGGTTTTTCCGCATCAAATCCCCAAAAACTATATCTGCCTGTTATTCTTGATCCGGGATATAATTACGAGTCGGTAAATGTAGAGATGCAACGCACCAATACCTCTTCGTTGTTTTGGTTTATGAAACGCATGATTAGCATGCGAAAGAAGTTTAAAGGCTTCGGCAGAGGCGATCTGAAATTTTTAAATGTTGCAAATCCAAAAATTCTCGCATTTACGCGTACTTACCTTGACGAGACTTTATTCATTATTGTTAACCTTTCCAAACATTCTCAGGCAGTAGAAGTAGATCTGTCAGCTTTTAAAGGTTATATACCTATTGAGGTATTTAGTAAGAACAAGTTTCCGATAATCAAAGAAGATACTCCTTATTTCTTCACCCTTGGCTCTCATGCTTATGAATGGTTTATTCTTCATAAAACTACTGTCGATGCAGACGACTTACAGCCGCTGCCATCATTACAAATCAACTCATGGAGCGAGTTAAGTGATATTAAGAATGTAGAAGAGCTTCAAAATAATATTTTAGCCAATTACATTATAAAAACAGATTGGTTCACAGGCAAGGAAAAAGCTATAAATAGTATAAGCGTAACTAATTATGCTTCTCTTCCTGTTAGCGGGGGCGATACTTTGCTGTTATTAATTGAAGTTCGATACGAAAGTGGGCTACCTGAGTCTTATCAATTGCCGTTAACTTTTGCCAAAGAGAAGTTGTCTCAAACGCTCGGTAGTAATTGTCCGCAGGCGGTAATAGCAAATTTAAAGGTTGGAGATGAGGAAGGCATTCTCGTAGATGCGCTGTTTACGCCGGGGCTTCAGCATTTCCTTATTGAAAGAATAGGCAGCAACCAGGGAATTGAATTAAGCAACAGCATTATTGAATTTGCAGGCAATGAGCAATTGAAAAATCAGCTGGAACATTTGGTTGATTTAAAATCGAAAATCTATACAGAAGACGGTTTTACGGCTATTAATTACGACAATGGTTTTTCGTTAAAAATGTATAGAAAGATCGATCCCACCACCAATCCTGATTTAGAGATTACCCGCTATTTGTCTGAAAAGGCACAGTTTGAATATGTTCCAAAGTTTTCTGGTTCTATCGAATGGAAGTTTGAAAATGATACCATTGCTTTAGGCATGTTGCAGGTGTTGATCGAAAACCACGGGGACTCACATAGTTTTATGTTAGCCCGGATAAATAATTATATAGAAAGAATTTTATCGGGCGATAAAGAACAGCTTGCATCAATTCAATCACTGGGAACTTTAACCGAGCCGGTTGGATATGAAGAACTGACACCTGAACTGCAGGTTTTGTTAGGAGGTACTGCTAGTGAACAGGCTCGTGTAATTGGGATAAGAACAGGTGAAATGCACTTGGCCCTCGCGGCCGGGAAAAGCCTTAAAGATTTCGCTCCTGAGGACTTCTCACTACATTACCAGCGTTCTTTGTTTTCATCAATGCAATCATTGGTAAGAGAAATCTATGAAAACAAACCGGGAGACATGGACATCTATCCAGATTTGGTAAAGCAGGATTTAATAGATCTTTTTGAGAGGAAAGAGGATATCCTTCAAACCCTAAAAAGAATATATGCTAAGAAGCTGGATGTAATAAAAATTAGAATTCACGGAAATTTTCATTTGGGCCAGGTGTTTTCTACCGGGAAAGATGTGGTGATTACTGATTTTGGCGGTGATCCGATTCGAAGTTTTAGTGACAGAAGACTAAAACGGTCGCCATTACGCGATGTTGCGGCAATGATACGTTCAATTAGAAACGTAGCATTTGAAGGATTTCTTAAGACGACCCACGTAGAAAAAGACAATGTAAACAGCTTACTTCCTTTTGCCCGTTTATGGGCTCATTATATGGTTGGCTTCTTTATGAAAGCTTATCTCGAAACTGTTAAAGACAGTTCCTTTATACCTAGAGATAAGCAGGATTTTCAGATGATGGTTGAGACTTATATGCTTGAAAAAGCGCTTTACGACCTGAACTACGAATTAAAAAACCGTCCGGACTGGGTAATTATACCGGTAAGAACAATTAAGTCAATAATAGGATAAGCGAGAACAAAAAGTAAAGAGGCTGTCTCAAAACAAATGAGACAGCCTCTTTTATTTGGATCCCTATCGGAGAGAGTGAACTCCGTTTAAGCGATTTTCAGAGCCTGCTTTTACTATTGATACAGCCCGTTTTTTTATATCTATATTTTCAATTACAGCGTTTTTAGAATAGTATAATAAGTAGAGGGTCTTTTTCTTTAGTTTAATTTGGCATTTTTCTATTTGAATTTATTCAAAGCCTTGTTCAAACTCTAATAAGACATATTATTACTGCAGCATGAGTCGTCTCTCCATTTCGTTTAAAGCATATCTCATCTCGAGAGAAAACCGGATCTGGCTTTTTTGGGCATCAATTGTAAGCGTTGTTTATTTTATTACACTTCGTTCCATTTACCCTATTCCTAGCTACTACTCAGATTCTTACACCTGGGTCGGCGCTGCTGCAACTGGTCAGCCAGTTACGTTTCGGCCAATAGGATATAGCAAAGCTTTGATGTTTTTCAGACTTCTTTCAACTTCAGATATTGCATTAGTCGCAGGTCAATTTTTTAGTAATGCTATCGTAAACCTGTTCTTGTTTTTTACAGCTAACTATTTTTTAAGGTTTAAGAAGGTACTTAAATGGTTTTTGTTTGTATTGTTAATCATCAATCCCTTCTACCTTTTTTACAGTAATTATGTTTCTTCCGATCCGTTTTTTAATTGCTTGACGGTTCTGTGGTTTACCCTGCTTATCTGGATTTTGCATAAGCCATCCTGGTTCTTAATAATTACTCAGCTACTTGTACTGTTCGCGCTATTTGAACTGCGATATAACGCTATATTTTTCCCTGCTATATCCACCATTGCGTTGTTGTTATCTAAACAGTCTGTCGTAAGAAAAACGGTAAGTATAGCAAGTAGTTTCGTTTTGATTGCTGTTATAATATTTGCTACTACCATTGTAACAAAAAATTATACAGGTACTAAAACGTTTTCAGCTTTCAGCGGGTGGCAGCTTGCGAATAACGCGCTTCATGTAATGCAGCATGATAATATAGATACAAGTACCATAAAAGATAAAGCGGTTAAGGCCCTTGTGGGTTTCAATGTCAAATTTTTTGATACAGCAAAGCAAACCTTTCCAGACTCGGGTGCTACTGCTGTTTTTATGTGGCACATTAGTAGTCCGCTAAAAAAATATATGAATGTTTATCCGGGGAGAAGTAACTTTTATTTTAAAACCTGGAATGCCTTAGGACCTGTTTATAACAATTTTGGCAGGACAGTTATACTACAAAAACCTTTCACCTACATTAAGCACTTTGTACTGCCAAACGTGAAAGCCTTTATGTTACCACCCTTGGAAATGTATGAGACGTATATGGAGAATGGGGATACCATTGCAAGGGTAGCGCAGCGGTATTACCGTTATAAATCCAATAAAAGTCCGCAACATTACCCAACGATTTACGCAGCTGTATTTAAACCTATGCAATACCTTTCTATTATTGTCAATTTCATTTATATACTTTGCTGTGCTGTGTATGTTGTTTCAGGCAAATACAAAAACGAATCCCGTTTGTATAATAAAACACTGTTGTGCCTGACTGCTTTTTACATTGCCAATTTCTTCTTTATTGTCCTGCTGGCACCTTCGGTGATGAGATATAATGTGTTTATAGCAACGCTCTCCTTTCCGATTTTGCTTTACTTATTACAACAGCTGTTTAGTCCGCTACACGCAGAGAGAGCCAGTAAAATTGATAGTAGAGGATCATATAGAAGCGGGGTGTAATTAAAGTGAGAATAAAAGACAGAATCTTTGAAAGACTTTACACGGCCTTTCAAAGATTTTAATATCATGTAGTCGGTTCCCTGCTATTCAACCACCAACTGATTATCTATCCGCTTCGGTCTTAAACCGTTTAAGTCCATCATCATTTGTTGTAAGTCATCTTTGTCTAAATTGCCCCGTACTGTTATAATTCCATTATCTACCTGCGCTTGTACCCTTTTGTATTTTTTTACCACTTTATCTACCTGATCTCTAAGGTCACCGTCTGACGTAACAGTTACATTGTTGGTAATGGTTATGTTATTAATAACATCCTTTACGTCATCAATTTTCTCAACAGCTTTTTCTGCCCTTTCCCGATCTTCTTCGGTTCTGCAATTTCCTATTAAAGTAACTACTCCGTCAGAAACAGATGCACTTACACTTTGAAGCTCCGCGGTATTTTGTGTTATTGAAGAAATTTTAGTTTGTATGGCAGCATCGTTATTGCCGCCTCCACAAGCCACATTACAAAAGCTTATAAAGAAAAAAGCAGTGGCAACTACTAAATAGGAATGTGTAATATTCTTCATAAGTTCATTTTTATTGGTTACAATATGGGTTATTAAAGAGCAATGTTCAATACCATTATTTGTTATGTGAAAACTATTCCAGCTTCTAATAATCTTTTTTCCAAAAAAATTAAAGGCCAAGCTAAAAGTGTAGAAGCAAAAAGAGACTGTTTTAGTACAACAGTCTCTTCTTATTAAAAGCTGATCATTTTAGAAATCCCTGTTTGACCTGTCACTTGAGTCATTCTTCTCAAGATTGGTAACATCAACTTCAGTCTTCCGTACGGTATCGCTGATTGTTTCACTTCTTTCGCTAACATCCTTATTTAAACTTACTTCTTCTACTACACGTGCCTGTTTGCTTACCACAGGTACTTCAGTGCGCTCAATCATTTCAATATCTTTCTCATCAAATGCATTTAAATCAGCTTCTGTAGCAGGTCTGTCAACCCTATTCCTTTCTACATTAACACGCTCTTCTCTTAAGCGTACCGACTCTTCTACGGGTCGCTCTATTATCCGGCTACGTAATCTAACTCCTCCTGATTTGACTTCACGTTTTCCTACTTCAAGATTTTCTTCTATGATCGGAATTTTTGACGTGTCGTCAGTAGATGTTCGATCAGTTCCTAAAAAACCGGCTCCTATGCTGCTGTCACTATCACTACCGGTTGTGCCAGTAAAATCATTACCCGTACCCGAAGTCGAGTTATTGCCTGTGCTACCGGTAGTAAAATCGCTGCCTGTACTCGCATAACCGCCGGCTGTACTTGCGGCACCAGTTAACCCGGCAGAGGTGCCTGTATCAAACGCACCAACGGTATTACTTCTATCGCCAAAGGTGTCAGATGAACTTGCAGCACTGCTATTGCGGCTACCTGAACTAAATCCAAATTCTGAAGCACGTTCGTCCACATTAACGGCTCCGTTATCGTCAAGTATATCTGCTGCTCTATCAGCTTCATCCTCTGATTGAGTATGCACTGTAACTATACATTCGCTACGTGACGCAACGTGAGAATACTTATCGGCATCATCATCATCGTTACCAAAAAGATTTTTAAAGAATTTAGAGACTCCACTTTCATGATCATCACTACTATTTGAAGTAGATGAGTGAGAAGAATGAGACCCGCTTGTATTGTTAGATATGTCAATTCTGTCCCGCGAAATTCCTTCACTAACCAGCTTTTGAACAGCTTGTTGTGCATCTGAAGAATTGTCGAACATGCCTACTACTGTTTGTGCCATAATAGCCTCCTTTTTTTAGTTTTTATAAATATGGGAAAAAATGTGAGTTACTGTTACCGGGGTTCAGGTGGGATGATTTCGGTCCTTTCAACTTGTACTTCTTCACTTCGTACAACAACTTCCCTGGTTTCTGTATGTGCTTGTTTATTTTTAATAACATGAATTTCTTCTACCAGCATTATTCGCTTTTCTACAACTGCTACCTCCTTCAACACAGGAATAATCATAACGTCGCCTTCGTATCTTACACGGGTAGGAACAACGTCTACTATTTCATTTTTGGGAACTCGTTTAACTACAATCTCCTCGCTGGATAAAGGAATTTCGACTAACTCTGTTTTTTGGTGTACGGTTTTGGAAACCCGTACACGCGCTTTTTCGATAATTTTTTTAGTTATCTCAACTTTCTCTTCAATAATGGGTATAACCTTCTTTTCCTCTTGAAGATTTGCATTCAAATTATTCTCTTGATTTGGCTTTTCGTTAAAGCTATTCATAGGAGAAACCGATGAAAAACTATGCCATTAACACAACGACTTGATAAAGTTGCGATTAGAAATTAGGGAGCTGAAAAGGCGTAGTTGGGAAAGTGTAGAGAATTTAAGACATAAGAATAAACAACGCATGCTACCGTTGATAAAAGGCGGAACATTAAGGGTGGCACAGGTAACGGAATTGGACCGCAATTATTAGTTAGTAAGAAGGCTCTTACCGACTATACCAGAAGCATTAACTGGTGCGAATGGAATTATTATTAATTAAGTTTCTGTTGACTTTTTACGCCAGCTCTCAAATGTTTAAGAATGAAACTTCTTCTTTCAAAGAAGATGACTACGTCGGAAAAATTTGGAGTAAGCGTTTCTCCTTCGGCTAGAACCAGGGCTTTTCTTCCTGCTATTACCTGGAAAATGTGATTAATAATAGCCCATTTTGATTTATAGCTCAAAGGTTCTTTGGTATCGCTATAAACCAGGTAGTTGATGTCGTAAATAATTTTGTTGAGGACATATTTTTTGCTGCTGGCCCGAATAAACTTTTTGCTAAGCTCATTGGCTACACTTGTAAAATTTGACATGGGATAGAGGGTTAGTTTGGTTAATGGTCCTTTTAAAATAATTCGCTTTCTGTAACTGGGCCTTAAAAATGATTAAGGAACTAATACGGAAACGAACCTATTGAGCAAATAGTATATATTTCTCAAACTGCCTTGTTTAGTTGCTATACGGTAACCCCCTGATATGCTTTCAAACAACCATGTAGTTGTCGGGTTGAATATCCGTTAAAAAGTGAAGGCGAAGCTTTGCAAGGTTTTTTGTAAGTAAAAGCAACTGCTGATAAGAAAATTAATTGTTGAAGTGAGTGACACAACGATGTATAGAATAATTCGTGAAGTTTGTTCCAAAAAAATATTCCCAGCAGGTAAAGTTTTAAAGTAAGCTAGAGCTTTTCAGTTAATAGTGCAAGCAGCTTACTTAAGTACCCCGTGTTCGCGGAGAGACGTTTTGATCTTGGTCATAAAATAGTTCGTTATTTGGCGATTTATTAAAATTTTCGCTCCTATCCACAAAAGAAGAGTATTAAGGCGGCTAAGGCTTGCCGCATTTAATATAAGTGCCTGCACCCGTTTTTTAATCATTGGTCTAAACCGCTCTACCATTTTATTTGTAACAGTCGGCCAGTTGGTACCATTTGAGAACTTGGGTATAGGAAAATAGTGATCACCCGGCTTAGGTGAAAAAATGGGTATGATTTGAATTTTTCCATCTTCGGCTTTAAACAATTCCTTGTTAACTCCTTCGTACCCGTTTTTAAAGATTTCGTGGTTTTCTGCCGCTGCCAACGGGATGGTGAAATAATTTCTTAAAAACATTTCGCAATTAAACCTTCCCAAAAAATAATCGTGCACCCTAAACTCTTTACTAACAAAACCTCCGAAGCCGCTAAACGATCCACATGCAATAGCGGTGTCTCCGGCAAAACTTCTATTTTCTCCATTTTTAGAAATCGTCCTTGTAGGAGCGATTATAAATTGGCCGGCTTTCGTAACATCCATCGCATCGGTAAGATTAACTGGCTTAGCACGCATTTGGTCGAGGAAAGAGCCTAATATTTTTTGTGCTACTTTAAAGATTTGTTTATCTGCCTTAAACTCGTCTGGCTTTTTACTTGGAAAAGGATCTATCATTAAAACCGTACTTCTAAATTTATTGAAGTCCTGGTATTCCTCTTCGTTGTCCTGCTTGGTTTTATCTATCAATACATCTCTTACTTTTTCAAAAGGCTCGTTGTTTATAACACCTCCATCGATGTTGAGGCTTTCGTAGGTTTCGGTTGTTATAGGAAACTTTTCGGTAATCTCCTTACACCAGGGGGATTGATTCAAATATTTCGCCTCTCGTACCAGCGTGCGCGATGTAAGACCCACAGGAAATGCACCGGTTGCCATTGCTGCATCTATGGCAATGGAGGTATTGACGTCGTTTTTGAAATCGAGAGGCATCCAACCCTCTGCATCATTGTCTTCTAATATAAAACAGGCGTAATCGTTATGAACGTTCATATAGTACTTGCCTGAGTTTTCCATTGCATTGAAAGCGATGTTGTACCCGAAGCCGCGTAAATTGGTTAGCGTGGAAAAGACCTTTAAGTTTTTGCTGAAAAAGGAAGGTGTGGGCAACCAGCGATTTTTATCGGCCCTTAATACCTTATTGGCAATTTTATCGATAAAAGAGGAATTTAAGAGCGAGGTAATATTGCCTTTTTTAATGTCGGAAGTATCGAGCAACATTGGAAACATTTCTGCACAAACGAGGTCGACCCACGCATGATACAGTTTATTTTCCGGGTGCTCCTCAAGCAGGTCTTTTGACGGCTTTGTAATATGAACTATGGGGTTGTTGATAACCGATGCTGTTATGATGCCTGTCATTCCTCCGGCAGAGGCTCCGCCTATTACAGGTATCACTACGTTATGCATTGGTGTGCCCGGAACTTTTTCGTCTTTTCTTTTTTGCCATTCTTCCAGTGCTTCTAATAAGTAATCTATTACGCCGGCAGTATAGGCGCCGGCTGACACAGCTCCTGCCATACAAAGGCCAACATAGAAGTTTTGATCGGGAGAGGAGTTTTCGGGCATGAAGAATATTTTAGGCTTGAAGTTTACTGTTTAATTAATGTATGGCTAAACCACAATAGGGGTTTTATAACTTAACCTTTTCGGTATTTTTCTGGTGCTTTTCGTGAATTGCTCGGTGTTGGGGTAGGCCAAAATTTTTCCTTCATCAAATTACAAATACTTTCACCGTTTTGGATAGGCAGGGAGTATTATTTTGAATATTGAAAGAAAGTTTAGATACGTTAATTTACGAACGAGCTTTAATAATCTTTCAGGGACATTTTTTAAAAACAAAAGTTATTTCAACCCAGCAATACTTTAGCTAGTCGGCAACCTTTTGCCATTCAACAATTTTATACAATTCTTTTTTAAAGCTTCCCGTACGGGTTGAGGTTCCGTTTGTGTTTTTCCAGGAGAGATGAAGCCAGTTGTATTGACCTTTCTCGAAGTTGTTATTCGTGCTGTTGTCCTCAAACAGCTTCACCGTAGCAGTTGGATTTCCATAAATTTTACAAGACACATTAAAAACAGTAGCAGGTGTAACGTATTCAACTGGTTCAGCAAGTGGTAATAGCGTGTTGTCTTTAACAAACATTGGAATTTGATCAAGAGTCATTGAGATTTTGTACGATCTGCCTCCCTCGTACTTTTTGTTGGTGTTATAGTCGTACCAGTTACCGGCCGGAAGATAAACAGATCTTTCTGAGGAACTATCTATAAAAGGGGCACACAAAAGGCTTTCACCCATCATGTATTCATCATCTATTTTCCAGGTGTTTTTGTCGGTAGGATAATCGAGTATTAATGCCCTGAAAGGAGGTGTGCCTTCATAATGATATTTAGCAAACGCTGCATACAAGTAAGGCAACAAGCTCATCCGTAATTGAATTAACTTCTTGGCCTTCTGCTCCAGGTCTTTATAATTTGGAAGTAGTTCGTGGGCGCTGTTTTTCTCAATATTATATTGTAACCAGGGGGGCAAATTCAAATACCAGCAGTTTACTACCATATGAGACGACATCAGAATCGTTTGTAGTCGTCTTATTAAATCAGCGTCATTGGCAGTCTCCCTTATTTCAGGTGACCAGTTAACGCCCGAAAAACCGGAATTAGCAACCATTCTTACAAAATCAGAATGGCTATACATATCCGAATACAAAGCTGAAGTATACGGTGCAGCATACAGGTGCGAAGCACGTACATCAAACATGGTGCGCATATTGTTTTTGCGATACAGGTTTAGCATGGTTTGCTGGTACAGCAATCCATACAATTGCCGCATGTGTTCACCATCCACACCAGACGGAAAAGTAGCTATGTCAGGGAAACTCCATTCGCGGTCGGCCTTGTTGTAATCTGCAGCATCGCACTCATCCAGTTTGAAAGATGTAATACCTTTTTTTACAAATTCATTCTCATGGTAGTCTCCAAAAACCTTACGTCCACCGGCAGAGATAAAATCGGGTACAGCGCCGCCCCAAACAGTGTAGTTAGATGAATAAGGAGCAATCTTTTCAAATATGGGTGAAGTGGGATGGGTGTAGGCATGCTCCCAAAGGTTCAACTTAAACCCATTGTTACTCATCTTGCTAATAAATGAGTCTGGCACCGGGAAGTTTTTAGGGTTCCAGGCAAAGGAGCAAGAGTAAGATGCTGTTTGCCATCCCGGCTCTAGTCCCATCATATCGCAAGGGATATCATTATCCCTAAAGTATTGTCCCGTTTGTTCTATTTGTTTGTCAGTAAAAGTTGCTTTAGCCCTGTACTTAAATCCTAGTCCCCACAAAGGAGGAATGCCACCACCACCAGAGAAAAGATTATAACGTTGCATTACCTGCATCATGTCAGGACCCGCAAAAACATATATTTCAATTCCCTTTGTACCTTCTATTTGTATAGCTACTTCGTTTGAGGGGGTTACAGCCTTGCCGTATAAATTAACTGTGCTCAGCTCTATTTTTTGTTCCCTTGGGTTTAGTTTTTTGTTCCGCACACGTTCATCCAGCTTGCCTTTTGAAGCCATATAGAAAGTAACATAACGGGAAGAGTTAACGACCACACCATAACCCTTTGTTGAGATATAAAAAGGCATAGGTGCATGACCAAATCCAATATTACCAACGATCCAGCTATTGGTACGTATTTCACGACGCATTCCCGTTTGATCAAAAGTGTTTGTTTGAAGTCCAAAGCCATAAAACCTTTCTGAAGTATCTATCTTAATTTCAGCCAAAACCCCTTTTGCCATCTGGGAAAAATGAATATTTTTTACATCGATGGGGGGAGTGGCCACCTGCTGCATCTTGTTTAGTCCTTCGGTTGCAGGTGGATTTTTAAACGTTGTAGGTAAGTACTTCTCAGGAGTACCATAGGTTATCTTCCAAATCCCATTCGCAATTTTTTGTATGGTTTGTGCCCCACTAAACTGAAAGTTGGCGAACAAAATAACAATAAGAAAAAAGTTTTTTTTCATAGGAGTATTTCCTTTAAAAGAAATAAAAGCACCGAACTCGTTAGTTTTCAACAAATAGCTAAATAACTGCGCCCATAACATATTGAAGCTATGATACTGACAAAGTAATGAATGATTAATAAAGGCAAGTAAATTTGATGGACGCTGTAAATAAATTGCAGAATTTATTCAACAAACTTCTACTATTGCGAGTAAGAATTTGGTTACAAACATTTGTATTTTATGCATCATTCTTGCGTCGCATTTCGTTCATCCCCACATCCATAAGCAACTTTTTCTACGATATATTATTTTCCCACCTAACCTGGTCGCGTCCTCCTATAAAAAAACTTAGTTTTACTAGTAGCCACAGATGTTGGTATTCAAACGCCGAAACCAATAAATCTTATAAGTACATTCAATCTTAAATAATAATTTTTATGATTACAACGACAACGCCTACTATAGAAGGGCAGCCAATACAACAGTATCTCGGCATTATAAGTTCGGAATCAATTATTGGAGCAAATATTCTTAAAGATGTGTTGGCTGTCTTTCGCGATATAGCGGGTGGAAGAAGCGCGACTTACGAAAAAGTAGTGGACGAAGCCAGAACAAATGCGATAAATGAATTGATTAGAAAAGCGCAAAGTATTGGAGCTAATGCAATCGTAGGCATAAACCTGGACTTTGAAACGGTAGGCACAGGAAGCAGCATGTTAATGGTACTGGCTACAGGCACAGCAGTAAGAATTTAAAAGCAGGTGCCATCAATAAGTGGGAAGTTTTTTAAAATAAGATCAAATTAGATAGTAAATAGATGAGTAGAGCTTTTACGGTTTTTGTTCTCTTATTGCTTTTTTCATGCAATGCACAAGATGTTGCTACAATTGAAAAAGCAGATAAGAGAGAGCCAAAAAATGAAACGGAAGAAAATATTTATCGGTCAGGAGATAGTATGTTGGCAGCGTTTAGAAGAAAAGATTGGGGCTCGTTTGTGAAATATAATCATCCAAACATGACTAGCCGGATGGGAGGAGCTGAAGCATTTGCATCATTCATTACAATGCAGATGAAGCAAATTCCAGATACGGTTGTTAAAAGTATAACAATAGGCAGCCTACTGCAGGTAGTGACAACCGATAAAGACGTGCAATGTGTAGTAGAACAACATATGAAGATGGAGCAGCAGGGCACAACGTTAGATAAAACAACTTACCTGATTGGCGAGTCATTAGACAATGGAAAAAGCTGGACCTTTTTTGATGCCTCAGCCAAAACGGGCTTGTTGCCTAAAGACATAAAGCCGGACTTAAGTGACGACTTGAAAATACCTGCTGTTAGAAATGAGATAAATCAGTAAAGCCCTCCGGAAGAGGGCTTTATAAGGGAAGTTTTCAAAGTATTAGGAATGGCTCATATAGTTCATTATTAAATTCCTTTCACAATAAATTCTTCAACAGTTCTTACCTGGGTGTTAATTTGAAAAGCTTGTGTAATTTTCTCCTTACCCGCGGTTATTAAAAAGGTAAGCTTAGAGTTTTCGGGAAATTCGGAAAACAGCATTGTTTTGTTTAAAGGGGCAGCGTCGAATTTGCTGGCGTAAATTATCTGGTCCTGATCATTCCTGACGGTCAGTTGAAAAGGCTGAGATAAATCATTTTTGTAGTTAACAATGAAGACTAATTTTTTGTCTCGTAGCCCCTGGTAGGTAACCTCTACTCCTTTAACGGTTGTACTGTCGGGAAGCGCATAGGTTTTTTGCGCAAAAGTGCAAGAGACTAACACAGCAAATAAAAATGTAAAGACCTTGGTTGAAATTGCTTTTGTTGATTGCTTTTTCATAATTGTTATGTTTAAACGTGATAAAAAAACTTGGGACAGCAACCGTTTAAACAAGCAATGTTTTATAGCAATCTGTTAGAAGAATCGGGAGGAAGCAACCGGAGGATAGTTTCATTTAAAAGCTTGTGAAAAGCTTTTTGGCGTTGTTGAAACAAAGATAAGAGAGAAAATTAGAAAGCAATAAATCTAATATTAAGGAATTGTTACTTTCTTTTACTCTTACTAGTCAACGCTTTACAAACTAACGTTCGTTATTTTGTACTTTAGGTTTTTACCTTTGACTTTTTATACTGGTTTGTTCAGGGTGTTCCATAAAAGATCTTTTAACTCTGTAAGTCCTTTTTGAGTTACGGATGATATAAAAATATGCGGGATATTATCAGGCAATTCTTTGGTAATTTCTTCCTTTAACTCATCATCAAGCATATCGCTTTTGCTAATGGCAATAATGAAATCTTTCTGAAGCAATTCAGGGTTGTATTCTTCGAGTTCATTATGCAGGATATCAAACTCCTTGCGATGACCTTTACTATCTGCAGGAATTAAAAACAATAAGCAGGCATTCCGCTCTATATGTCTTAAGAACCGATGCCCCAGGCCTTTGCCTTCTGCAGCACCTTCAATAATACCTGGTAGATCAGCAATACAAAAGCTTCTTCCATCGCGGTATTCAACCATTCCTAATTGCGGTGTTAGCGTAGTAAATGCATAGTCAGCAATCTTTGGCCGTGCAGCAGTAATTACGGACAATAAAGTAGATTTTCCTGCATTAGGAAATCCAACCAGGCCAACATCTGCCAACACTTTCAGCTCAATTACTTTCCATCCTTCAACGCCTTCTTCTCCCGGCTGGTGATGCTCAGGCGCCTGGTTTGTAGGTGTGGCAAAATTTGAGTTGCCCAAGCCACCCCGCCCGCCTTTAAGCCAGATCACTTCCTGGCCGTCTTCTAATATTTCAGCATCTACTTTACCGGTTTCTTCATCTTTTGCAACAGTACCTAACGGCACTTCGATAATCACATCTTTACCTTCGCGCCCCGTACAATTATTCTTGCTGCCGTTCTCGCCATCGTCGGCTAGTACGTTCTTGTAGTATCTCAAGTGCAGCAACGTCCACAACTGTTTGTTTCCTCTTAGAATAATGTGTCCACCACGGCCACCATCACCGCCATCAGGTCCGCCCATTGCCGTTAGTTTATTTCTCATGAAATGTCGGCTTCCTGCACCGCCGTGTCCGCTCTTAGCAAAAATGCGGATGTAATCTATAAAATTTGACTTTTCCATTCTCGGTAAAGATAAGATCGGGAAGGCGTTGATCAACTTGGTCACAAAAGATTGGCAGGAAATTGTTGAATGGGAAGACAAACTACTGAACCTTTAAAGTGCTATTAGTTGTCGGACAGTTATTCTGTAAAAGGCACAATAATAGCATTGCAGAGGGCTATAAAAGACAATAGGGTAGAAGGTGGTGATCCATTATTCAGATAGTGGAGTGCAGTATTGCCCTAAATACACGTCTATCCTTACAAAGAAGAAAGCGGTGATAAGCATGACTGAAAGTGGAAGTGCGTACAAGAATGCAGTGGCAGAAAGAGTAAATGGAATATTGAAAACAGCATTACTATAAGAAATACAAAGATTGGCAGGAAGCCCGAGCAGCTATAAACAAAGCAATTCCATATTTATAACAATAAGCGCTGGTATATAAGAATAGAAATGATGACACAGCATAAAGCCCACTGCAAAAAGGTGAACTAAAGATGTTGTGGGAGAAAAAAGAATATAACCGTAAAAAGAGGCAGAGTCTTGCGCTGTTAATTGAGCCGTCTCAGCCTCTTTAAACTATCTTGCAAAACATATTACAAATAAAATCTGTATACCTATTTTAGGGACAACTCAAAATTCCAAACGGGCTGCTCGATAATTGTTACAGCTTTAAATTTGTAAACTATTCAGGGAGAAGACAACGTAATTGGGGTTTATTGTAATCTTATGAAACGAGTAGGGCCGTGATAGCGGAGACTGTGAAGAGTAGAAATAAAAAAGTACAAGAGTGCGACGCAAGAGTGGCGATACTAATTGAAATGTTTGTTCCAAAAAATTGCGTTCGCACTTATATCAAAAAAAAATTCTTTCGATGGCAGATAAGCAAAAATTTATAGAGGCAATAAAAACGGGTTACACTTTTAAGGGAGAGGCTATAAAAATTGGCAGAGCAATGCTTGATGGAGAAGTTGTGCCAGATGCGGATGTTTATGTACCACTAAAGACAATGAACAGACACGGGTTAATCTCGGGGGCTACAGGAACCGGTAAAACAAAAACGCTGCAAATGATTAGCGAGGGTTTGAGTAACGCGAGTGTTCCGGTTTTGTTAATGGATATAAAGGGAGACTTAAGCGGGATTGCCATGCCGGGGTCTTCAAACACAAACATTCTTGAGCGTTGCGGAAAGTTAGGCGAAACGTATACACCAACTAACTATCCGGTTGAACTGCTAACGTTAAGCAATGAAAAAGGTGTAAGGCTGAGGGCGACAGTGAGCGAATTTGGACCTGTGTTACTGTCGAAAATATTGGGGCTTAATGATACACAAGCGGGGCTGGTGGCGATGATTTTTAAATATTGTGACGACAACAAATGGCCGTTGCTCGATTTAAAAGATTTTATTAAAGTATTGCAATATGTTGGTAACGAAGGCAGGGCTGAAATTGAAAAAGATTACGGCAAAATAGCAACTACCACAACCGGTACGATTTTGAGAAAGGTAGTGGAGCTGCAACAACAAAAAGCCGACATTTTTTTTGGAGAAAGAAGTTTTGAAGTTGAAGACTTGATGAAAATAAGCGACGACGGAAGGGGCATGATAAACGTGTTAAGGGTGACCGACCTGCAAGATCGTCCGAAGCTATTTTCGACATTTATGCTCCAAATGCTGGCAGAATTGTATGCGATCAGTCCGGAAGAAGGTGATCTTGATAAACCAAAACTGGTGATGTTTATTGATGAAGCTCACCTGATTTTCCAGGAGGCGAGCCAGGCATTGATGCAGCAAATTGAAACCGTTATCAAGCTAATCAGATCAAAGGGAATTGGAATTTTCTTTGTCACCCAAAATCCGATGGATGTACCGGCAGGCGTGTTAAGCCAGTTAGGTATGAAAGTTCAGCATGCGTTAAGGGCATTTACCGCAGTTGATAGAAAAGTGATTAAACAGACTGCTGAAAACTATCCTGAAACTATTTTTTATGAAACAAATGAACTGATAACCCAAATGGGTATAGGTGAAGCCTTCATTACAACGCTAAATGAAAAGGGTATTCCTACACCACTTGTACATGCTATGCTTGCCCCCCCGCAAAGCAGGATGGATGTGTTGACCGATGAAGAAATGGATACGATTGTTGGTGAAAGCAAGCTTGCTGCTAAGTACAATAAGTCGGTTGATAGCGAAAGCGCGTATGAAATATTAACAGCTAAACTGGAAGAGGCTGCAGAAAACACCAAAGAACAGGAGGAAAAGAAAAAAGAAGCACAAGCAGAGAAACGAAGTGCTAAAAAAGAGGAAGGGTTTTTTGACAGCCCATTGGTAAAAAGCGCGGGAAGAACTGCAGCAAATATTATAACACGAAGTTTGCTGGGTGCCCTTGGCCTGGGTGGAAGAAGCAGAAGAAGTAAAAGTTGGTTTTGATATATAGGTTGCCACGTTTAGTTATATATTTTTTCAATTCTACCAATTCTATTACCTCTGGCGGCCTTGATAAAGCTTCCGCATAGTTGTTCAAATTTTTTTTAAAACTGGTGCTACCAGTCCTTTCTCATTTACTATAACTTTTCCTTCCTGCTGCAGGTAATCTAAAACCTTCCAGATCTTATCTTTTTTAAAACCGTTTAGTTTTTCCAGAAGTTGTTGGATGGCAGTAGGATTTTCTAAAATTGCTAAAATCTTATTGCTGATAGTTCCAAACTCTTCAATTGATAGAGGAAGTTTTTTTTGCTGCAAACAAACATCGCAGGAGCCACACCTCTTCATGTCTACATCACCAAAATATCTTCCGATATATTGGCTCCGGCAATCCCGTTCTAACAACACATACTTTTCCATTGCATCAATTCTTAATTGATATTGTTGCTTTCGCTTAAGATATGCTTCATGATGAAAAGTAAGGTGCTCGGCAGGTGCACGGTTTTGCAGGAGAAATATTTGAGGCGTTTCTTTTTGCGGTTTATAATTAACAACACCAAAAGCTTGTAACTCCTTTAATTGATCTGAAAGTTCTTGAGCAGGTAATTTGGTTAACCTCGATATCAATTTTTCATTAATCGATACTTCATTATCGAAAACACCTTCGTAGCTGCGGAGCAAATATTTGATCAGGTTTTCAAGTGGAGGATGAGAATTTTCGAATTGAAGGAGGTTTTCTTTAGTGCAAGTGAAACCAACTTTTGCGGGTATAAAAACCTGTTCGTTAAAACTAAGAATGCCTTCCTGTTCTAACGCTTTAATGGCATTGATGACCAGGAAAATATCGAGTTTAAAGTTGAGAACGAAGTCGTTTAGATTGAAGTCGTAATACATTCCTTCGCCACCCCCTACCGGTATTTGCAGGTGGTTTGCAAGCGCTTGATAAACTTTTTTAATTTCAATTATGGAAGGATATTTCTGTTCAGGCAACTTCTTTAAATCCTCGACTTCATTTTGCGTACACAATAAAACAGCAAACGCCCTCTTGCCATCTCTTCCGGCACGTCCGGCTTCCTGGTAATAGTTCTCCAGGCTATCGGGAATATCGATATGCACTACGACTCTTACATCAGGCTTATCTATCCCCATTCCAAAAGCGTTCGTTGAAACAATTACCCTTGTTCTGTTTTCAATCCAATCTTCCTGCTTTTCATTTCGTTCATCTTGTAACAAGCCCGCGTGGTAGTAGCCAGCAGAAATATTATTTAGCTTTAGAAGGTTAGCGAATTCTTTTGTCCTTTTTCTGTTACGGCAATAAACAATTGCGCTTCCCGGTACTTTTTGTAAGATTTCAAGCAGCTTATTAAACTTGCTTTCGGCCTTAAAAACACTGAATGAAAGATTGGGTTTTTCAAAAGATTGCCTGAAAACGTGTTGCTTTTTAAAATTCAGCTTATCACAAATGTCCTCTTGAACAATTGGTGTTGCTGAAGCAGTTAATGCAAGCACAGGCACAGTAGGAAATTCTTTACGGACGCCTGCAATACGTAAATAAGGTGGGCGAAAATCGTAACCCCATTGAGAGATACAATGGGCTTCGTCGATAGCAATAAGGTTTAAATTAAATGCAGGTAGATATTCTTTAAAAAGGTTTGTCTCTAGTCGTTCGGGCGAAACGTACAAGAATTTATACGGACCAAATGCTGCATTTTGTAACGTTTGCTTTACCTCGAAATACGTCATGCCACTGTGAATGGAAAGTGCGGGGATATTTCGCTTCTTCAGGTTTTCCACCTGGTCTTTCATCAAGGAAATGAGAGGGCTTATGACAAGGCACAACCCTTCTTTAGCTAAAGCAGGAATTTGAAAGCAAATTGATTTACCCCCACCTGTTGGTAGTAGTGCCAACACATCTTTACCATCCATTACAGCATTGATGATTTCTTCCTGCAAAGGGCGGAAGAAATGGTGTCCCCAATATTGTTTCAGTATTTCTTGTGGTAAAGGCAAAAAGGTAAATTGATTTAATATTTGGCGGAGTTTCCACTTCGACCATTATGCAATTTACCTTCTAATGGTGGTAAGCTAAATCATAAAAGTTTGTTTTAGAAAAATCGCGCTGATTAATAGCTGTGAAGGCGGCAACTACTAAAAGTGGTTGTTTATAAAACTCAAAGTACTTTCTTCCATTTCAACCATAAAGAATTTGCGGCCAATACCACATCACTTAAACCCATAACTAAAGCACCGGCGGTGGGAGTAAGTAAGCCAACAGCAGCAATCGGTATAGCAATAATATTGTATAGGAAAGCCCAGAATAAATTACCTTTTATAGTGCCATAAGTATGCTTTCCTAGTTGTATTGCCATTGGCAGCTTTTTTAGTCCACTATCCATCAAAACCACAGAAGCACTTTGAATTGCTAACTGCGATGCTTTGCTTAAAGAAATACTGATGGTTGCTTTTGCAAGGGCGGGTGCATCATTAATACCATCACCAACCATCACAGTCGGTTGTTCTTTCACAAGTTGTGCAATCTTTTCAAGTTTTTGTTGCGGTGTATTTTCGGCAAAGAATTCGTCAATTTTAAGTTGATCTGCAATTTGTTTTGTTTTTGCATTAGAGTCACCGCTTAATAAAATTGTTTTGATCCCCTTTTTTTTGCAAAAGCCTATTACGTCCGCGGCCTCGGGTCGAAGTTCATCTGCTATATCTATCCACCCAAGTGCCTTGCCGTTCTTGGTTACATATAAATGATGGCCATCGTCAACAATAGCCGGATCAATTTTCGAAGAACCGATGGAATAAAGATTTCCTGCTTTGTCTTCGGCTTTCAGTCCGAGACCTTTTATCTCTTCCGTTTTCTTCCATCTTATCGGTTTATTAACTTTCCATGCATCAGAAATACTTTTTGCAATTGGATGATTTGACATGTTTTCTAGCGAAAAAACAATTCTTCTAAATTCTTCCTCGTCTATTAAAGACTTAAAACTGGTGATGCTAAATTTTCCATTTGTAAGTGTTCCGGTTTTATCAAATACTATTTGCTTAATGTTTCGAAATAACTCCATACTTTTTGCATCGGTAAACAATATGCCTTCTTTAGCAGCTCTGCCCAAACCAACAGCAATAGCTGCTGGCGTTGCTAACCCCATAGCACAAGGACACGATATAACCAACACTGCAATAGCTCTCATCAGGCTTTCCTGGAAAGTAGTTTCAACAAAAAAGTAATTAATTGCAAGCGTAAGCAGGGAAATAGAAATGACTACAGGAACAAATATTGCTGCAATTCTGTCCACCAGCTTCTGCACGGGCGGCTTTTGATTTTGGGCCTGTTTCATCATTTGTACAATACTATTAAGCACTGTTTCATTTCCGGTAGCGGTTACATAAGTTCTAACAGTACCATTAGAAATGGCGCTTCCTCCAATCAGTATATCATTTTGCTTTTTAAATACAGGAACACTTTCGCCTGTTATAATGGCTTCGTTTACTTCGGCCTCGCCACTTAGAATTTTACAATCCATTGGTACCTGCTCGCCTGTTTTTATCAACAGCAGGTCGCCAACTTTTAGAAAGGTATTTTCTATAGGAAAAATATTTTCGTTGTGTTGATCATCGTACGCAATCATGTTCGCCATTACCTTTTCATTTCGGGTAAGTTCTTTAATTGCCTTTTGGGTTTTTTCTATAGAAAGGTCCTCAAGCCAGTTACCAAAAAATACGATGTTTATAATAGACGCAGCCGTTTCGAAGAAAATTTTGGAAGGATCCAGGGTAATTAATCCGATGAGACTATAGACAAAAGCAGCAGTAGCTCCCAGGGCTATCAAGACGTTCATATTTGGTACCCCCGATCTCAAACTATTAATCGCGCTTTTCCCGAAATAACCCATGCCTACAATAAATACTGGCAGACATAGTGCCATCTGTGTTACAGGGTTGTGCAAGAGATGCAACTGTAGCGACATGCCCATATGCCCTAACATCAATAACAAAGTAAAGGGAAGGCAGAACCAAAACTTCTGGAGATGAGTCTTTAAGAATTTTTTTGATGGTACTATTGTTGTTTCCGAATCATCTGCCTTAACTGTATATCCTAATAACTCAATATTTTTTTTCGCTTTTTCAAGATTTCCACCTGCTGATGCCGTTTCAAATACCACCTCTCCACTAATTGGGTTAACTAAAATCTCCTGCATTCCCTGCTTTTGTAACACCTTGTTTACACTTAACGCACAATTACTGCATGTCATCCCCTCCACTTTCCAATTTACTTTTTCCATCTTAATACGGTTATAGTCTGTCTTGATTGCAAAGTTACTTTATAGCAATCTCCTACCCGTTTTATCGAAGGTGCTATCTTTACTACGTTGTTGCAATTCAGTTAGAAATTGCAGCGATTTGACAATCCCTTATAGATGCAATTAACTTTTACATTATCAGAAATCAGGCAAGCAGCAGAAAAAGTGTTTGAGATTGGGAAAGACCGAAAGGTTTGGGCAATACATGGCGAAATGGGTGCCGGGAAGACAACGTTTATTCACGCTCTCTGTGAAAACCTGCAAATCTCCTCTGCTTTCGGTAGCCCTACTTATTCTATAATCAACGAGTATAAAAGCGAAAAGGTAGGGCAGATCTATCATATGGATTGGTACCGGTTAAAAGACGAAGACGAAGCATTACAGGCAGGTGTAGAAGATTGTTTATTTAGCGGAAGCTTTTGTATGGTAGAATGGTCTGAAAGAGCGCCAGCTTTGTTGCCCGCAGATTGTCTTCATATTTCAGTATGGATAGTTGATAAACAAACAAGGCAGCTTTCTTTAAAATAGAACACCTGTTATGATCTTTGTTACAAAACCATGGGCGTTTATCAAACCATTATTCTGGTAAAAACAACCTAGCTTTAAATGATAAACTGTAAAGCCCCTATCTTGCAAAATTATTCTGTAATTAACTTTGTGCGTACATGGCATCTGTAAAGCCCCTTATTAGTACCTCTTTTTCATACGAAACATTAGAAGAAACGCTGGATATAAAGGCGCAGGGGAAGCAATTATATATCGGCATTCCGAAAGAAACCGCATTCCAGGAGAATAGAATAGCATTGACACCAGAAGGTGTAAGTGTGCTGGTGAGTAATGGGCATAAAGTAACTATAGAATCTTTAGCCGGGGAAGGAAGCAAATATTCAGACAGGGACTATAGTGAAGCCGGAGCTCAAATAGAATTGAAACGGGAAGAAGTTTTCAAAGCGCCTTTACTGGTAAAAAGTGCACCGGTTGTTGAAGAAGATTTGCCGCTACTCCAAATGGGACAGACCATTATTTCTCCCATACATTTATCGGCAATGAAGGGTGAGTTCCTCCAAAAAATGATGGAGAAGAAAATTACGGCGCTAAGTTTTGAGAATTTAAAGGATCATAGCGGCACCTACCCCATTGTCAGAAGCATGAGCGAAATAGCGGGTGCTGCAATCATGTTGATTGCCGGCCAGTATTTGGGCTGTTCCAATAATGGCAAAGGTGTATTATTGGGTGGTATTAGCGGTATCCCTCCTACAAAAGTTATCATCATAGGAGCTGGTGTTGTAGGTGAATTTGCTACCCGCACAGCCTTGGCTTTAGGTGCTTCTGTAAAAGTTTTTGATAACAACGTTTATCGGTTAAAACGATTGCAAAATAATCTTGGAGTAAGGGTGTGGACGAGTGTGATAGAACCGAAAATTCTGGCAAAACAATTAAAAACCTGCGAAGTAGCGGTTGGTGCACTGAGCAGTGAGTTTGGAAGAACGCCTATTTTAGTTTCAGAAGAAATGGTGGCTGCCATGAGAACGGGCAGTGTTATTATAGACGTAAGCATCGACAGGGGCGGATGTTTTGAGACCAGCGAAATTACCAGCCACGAACAACCAACTTTTGTTAAACATGGAATTATTCATTACTGCGTTCCCAACATTCCCAGTGGGTTTGCACGAACTGCCAGCCAGGCTATAAGTAACGTTTTAATGCCTCTGTTGCTTAATGTAAGTGATGAAGGTGGAGTGGAAGAAATGGCATGGCACGACTTCAACCTGCGAAACGGCATCTACATATATAAAGGACATCTTACCAACTTTTACTTAAGCCAGCGATTTGATTTAAAGTATACCGACCTCAACTTATTAATAGCGAGCAGAAGGTAAGAGGAGTGAGTAGCTTTTTTGAAATGGGCTAATTCCACTTGAATGTATTGATCATGTGTTTTACATCCTCTATTAAAAACCGGTTCACAATTGCTAATGAGTCTTCGTTAGGAGTTGCATCAAAGTAAAGGGCACCTCTTAGAAAGTGGTTGGTAGTGTCGGTTAATAAAAATTGGTTAGCAGTTGCAACATCTCCACCAAGTTTAAAAAAAATACCATGTACGTCGTGTGGGTTTGTAATAAGCGAGTCCTCAATACTATAGGCCTTTACAGTATTCTTATTAGTTAACTTATAAGAATCGCTTATTAACTTATCGAACTTCTCCTTCTTTGGGTCCTTGTAGCTTATATAAATTCGCCCATTAAATTGGGGAAAGTCAATGTTAATCCACCAGGGGTTTTCTGTAGCCTCACCAAAAAAGCTACTGTCTTTTACAACGCTTGCATAAGTTGGATATTCAAAAGAGTACGGATATCCCGGCTGATTAAAAACCCGGTATTCCTTTTTGGGGAAAGCTATTCTAAAATAACCTCTAGGTTTGGGAGTATAATCACTGTTGCACGAAAGAAAAGTGACAGCAGATAAACTGCAGGCCATAAAAAAAACAAAGGAGCTGCTTGTTAAAGCTTTAGCAGAAAATCGAAAACAACAAGGAGAGAATAAATTTTTCAAAGATATTTTTATTAACACCCTCAAATTTACGTCTACTGGGTCGAATGAGGTTTGATAGTAACCTTAATTTTCTGTAGGCGATTTTTTTCAATTTCTATAACGGTGAATTCAAAGTCGCCGTTTGATACTACCTCATTGGCTGTAGGTATTTCACCTGCAAGTTCCAAAACTAACCCCGCTAGCGATTCGCTTTCACCTCTTACCTCATCAAATGTTTCCATTGGCAACTCCATTACCCGGCAAACGTCATAGATCATTATTTTTCCCTCAAAAATGTAATTGTGGTCGTCAACTTTGGTGTAGCTCACATCTTCTTCATCGAATTCATCCTTTATTTCCCCGATGATTTCCTCCATAATATCTTCAAGTGTTACAATGCCGCTTGTGCCGCCAAACTCGTCTACCACAATTGCAAAGTGTGTTCTTTTTGCCTGGAATTCCTGTAGTAAATCTTCAATCATCTTTTGCTCATGAATAAAAAACGGTGGTCTCATTAACGGCTGCCATTCAAAATCATCTGGTTTTCCTAAATGGGGCAAAAGGTCTTTTGTATGAATTATTCCCGCTACTGCATCAAGATCTTCTTTGTAAACGGGCAAGCGGCTGTAATGCAGTTCTTCAACTTTTTTTACAAGATTACCAAAAGACGTTGAATGTTCTATCCCACTTACATCAAGCCTTGCTTTCATCACCTGCTTGGCAGTTATGTTGCCGAATTTTACAATCCCTTTTAAAATGTTCTTCTCTTTCTGAGAAGCTTCACTGTCGGTGGTAATATCTATGGCATGGTCCAGTTCTTCAAGGCTGTAAGAACTATTTGACTTTTTAGCCAGCTTCTTCTCGATGAAATCAGAAGTGTTCACGAGCCGTATACTCAAACCTTTAAACAAGTAAGAGATGGCCTCTACCAATGCTCCTGCATCTTTTGCAAATCGGATGTTATTTTGGGTAGCCATTACTTTTGGCATAACCTCCCCAAATAAAACAAGTAAAAAAGTTACCGACAATACTTTTATCAAAAATTCAACCCACCATAATTGCGTATTATATTCAAACAGTCCGTCAATAACAAAATTCGAAATAATAATAATTGAAATGTTTACGAAGCTGTTTGCAATTACCAGCGACGCAAGCAAAGTTTTAGGTTCTTCCAGCAAATCAACAATACGTTTATAAGCAGACTGCTGCTTTGTCTTAAGCATATTCATATCCTTATACCGAAGCGAAAAGAAAGCAACTTCAGCACCTGAAACAAGAAAAGATATTAGTAATAAAATTACAAGGAGAAATATTAAAATTGTAGAAGCCTGCGTATTTATAGCAGCAGGGTTAACAGCATTTAAAAATAAAGACAAATCCGGATGATGATCCAAAACAACAAGGGTTTGGTTAACAATATAAAGGCATCTTAACCTTTAAGGCGGGTGCAATATATCAACTAATTAAATCTCATTTTAAAAAGGTAGGTCTTCTGCAGTTTCTCCAATAGGGGGAATATCGACATTGCTAATGCCTTCAAGATTATCATGATGGTGAGCGCTATTATAACCAGGGCCTTCACCCCTCTTATCCAACATAATAAGATTATCTCCAACAACTTCTGTAGCAAATTTTTTATTGCCTTCCTTATCTTCCCAGCTTCGTGTTCGTAGCCTTCCCTCTATATATACAAGGCTCCCTTTATGTAAATATTTTTGTGCTAAATCTGCCAGACCTCGCCACAGAACTACCGTATGCCATTCTGTTTGTGAAACTAATTTTCCTGTTCTGTCTTTATAAGTTTCAGTAGTTGCCAAACTAAACTTCGCTACCCCAATATTTCCTTCCAGATACTGTACATCCGGATCCTTGCCCAGATTGCCAATAAGTATTACTCTATTTACACCTCTCATGATAGTCATATTTTAAATTAACTTCCCTGCTGATGGTTAGCTCTCTAAAATTACTTTTTTTTATAAAACAATTCAAGCATTAAAAAGAAATATTGTTTTAATAGTCAATTTCATGGGTTTTATTAAGTATGCGGAAGTTTTTCAAAGTTTCATAGTTGCGACGCTCCGTTCAACTCCTTCAAGAAATGGATCTTTTTTTCATATTATAGCTTCTTTTCTTTCGTAGATAATATTAGCATTCTCCTGTAAATATTGATTTATAAATTTTGGGAAAGGGATCAAAGAAAGCTCCTTCTTTGTCAACCTTTGAAAGCTTTGAAGAGTTACCGGAACAGATTGTAATTGTACGGTTACGAACTTACCAGACAAAGTCTGATGAGTTAATTGTTGCTTGTAACAGGTAGAAATATTAATAATGGAAGAGTCTGTAATTCCTAACTGTTCATTTAGCCACTTTTTAGTCTCCTTTTGCTTCCAGCTCAGCTCCTTATTTGACTCAAATAAATAAAACTCAAATAAATTTTCCCAAATATCTTTCCCAACACGCTTACGAATCAAGAGATCCTCACCAACTTTAAAAACAAAATAAGTAAAAAAGCGATTTCTTTTCACCATTCTTTTTTCTTTCACCGGAAGTGTACTAACTAAGCCAGAATTATAAGCGAGGCAGCATTTTTGAAGAATGCACTCACGGCATTCAGGCAACTGAGGTTTACAAACAGTGGCACCAAAATCCATTATCGCCTGGTTAAAATCAGCAGAACTTTTTTTAGGTAGTAATTCATTTGCAAGCGCAGTAAAAAATTCTCTTCCCTTAACAGAGTCAATAGGAATGGCTTCCCCAAAAAACCTTGCTAAGACCCGAAAAACATTCCCATCTACCACTGCATGTGGAAGTCCGTACGCAAAAGACGAAATTGCTGCAGCCGTGTAAGGGCCTACTCCCTTGAGTTTTAATAGGTTTTCATACGTTTCCGGAAACTTCCCGTTCAGATTGTTCTGTATATGGCGCGCGGTAAAAAGTAGGTTTTTGCAGCGCGAATAATATCCTAAACCCTCCCACACCTTGAAGACTGCTTCATCTGCCGCTGAAGAGAGGTCATTTAGGGTCGGAAATGCCTCAATAAAATTATTATAATATGCAAACCCTTGCATTACACGAGTTTGTTGGAGAATAATTTCGCTAATCCAAATTTTATAAGGATCTTTTTCTCCCTTCCATGGCATGATTCTTTTATTTCGCTCTAAGTGCCAACGCATTATGTTCCTATTAAAACTGTTTTGCATGTTGTCGGATATGAGGACCACAGAGCGCTTAACGGTTCGTTAAACTTAAAGTGAGCCAAATTAATAGTAAAGGGTTTTAGTAAAAAATAAATTACTCAATACAGATTATAAGAAGTTGAGTAAAAAAGAAAAAATAACTACCCAATGAGAAAGTCAGATTTAATAAATCAAATTTCAGAAAAAACGGGCATACCTAAGGTTGATGTTTTGGTAACATTAGAAACTATGTTCAAGGAAGTAAAGGATAGTCTTTCGAAAGGGGAAAATATTTATATACGCGGGTTTGGCAGTTTCATAACTAAAAAAAGAGCTGCTAAGATTGGTAGAAATATTAAACGAAACATAGCCGTTGAAATTCCCGAACATTTTATTCCTGCATTTAAACCGGCAAAAGAGTTTGTAAGCGAGGTTAAAAGCAAAAGAAAGCTTGAGGACGGGAACGTTTCCTAAACATTTTAATACAACAGCAGTTTTTTTGCCAAATTCTTTTAACTAAACAACTGATAATACCCTCTTCATTTCATCTACATTTGCCGGATAAGCAATAATTGTGAAGAAACAACAAATTCTATTAGTCTGCGGTGGCTTTTTATTATTCATCCTTTTATTTTTTTTTGGTAATACAATACCTCCTGTAAAGCCAGCCACTGTAGCCGCCAACACCCCTCACGCGGAAAAAAAGATAGAAACGGAAAAATTACTTACTCACGCTAAAGAACGATTAACTCCACAACAACTTGAAAAAGTTACCTCTTTAGAGAACAGTGTAAAAAGAGGAGACGTAAAAAACCAACAACTTCAGGTCTACAAGACCCTTGCTTCCTTTTGGGAAGACAGTGTAAGACTATTTGAACCCTATGCGTATTACACTGCAGAAGCAGCTAAGTTGGAAAATTCCGAAAAAAGCCTCACATTTGCAGCCCATTTGTTTTTAACCAATCTTAAAACAGAGTCAGATCCTCCGATGCAGAACTGGTTAGCAACAAATGCAAAAGTTCTTTTTCAGAAAGCTTTAGAAATAAATCCTAAAAACGATAGCAGTAAAGTAGGGTTAGGGGCTTGCTACATTTTTGGAAATATATCAGACAACCCAATGGAAGGCATATCGTTGATAAGAGAGGTTGTGCAACGCGATCCTAATAACCTTTTCGGGCATTTGATATTGGGTCTTGGAGGTGTTAGAAGCGCTCAATTTGATAAAGCTATTGAGCACTTTAAAGTTGTTGTTGACAGACAACCGGACAACTTAGAGGCTACTTTGAATCTTGCCGAAACGTATGACCAGAAAGGTGATAAAGAAGACGCTATAAAATGGTACAAAGTAGTTAAAGCGAAAATTCCAAATCCTGAAGCTCAGAAAGAATTAGATACACGAATTAAAGCATTACAATAACAATAATTATAAACTAAAATTTATTATATCATGCCTTGCGGAAAGAAAAGAAAGCGTCATAAAATTGCCACCCATAAGCGAAAAAAGAGATTGAGAAAAAATCGTCATAAGAAGAAGAAGTAGTTTTTCTTCTCATCCTGTTATCATTAGCAATGCCGGAGAGTAGACTTATTCTCCGGCATTTTCAACTTTCAACTGGTCTGCCACGCCTGTTTTGCAACTTTTACCTTTACCTTATCAATTTAAAAAGTGGCAGGATAATGTCGTGTTGGTCCAACACGGTGACGAAATGGTGTACTTTCCTTACGGGGAAACTTGTGTGAATTTTTAAAAGTTGCAATTTTGAACAAAGAATTAATTATAAACGCTACTCCTAACGGAGTGGAAATAGCCTTACTGGAAGACAAAAAGTTGGTTGAACTACATAACGACAAAACAGATTCAAGTTTTGGCGTTGGTGATCTCTATCTTGGAAGAGTTAAAAAATTAATCCCCGGATTAAACGCCGCATTTATTGATGTAGGCTTTGAGAAAGATGCCTTTCTTCATTACACAGATCTCAGCCCGTTTGCCCGCTCTATTTTAAAGTTTACCCAATTGAGTGTAGCGGATAAATCGGAAAGCGGGTTGGATTTTACAAAGTTTGAAGTAGAGCCTGAGATTTTAAAAACAGGCAAAATAAACGAGGTTCTAAGCGGAAAGCCAAATGTTTTGGTTCAAATTTTAAAAGAACCAATTGCAGCAAAGGGGCCTCGCCTTAGTTGTGAAATATCTTTGCCTGGCCGTTTTGTAGTACTCACTCCTTTCAACGATATAGTTGCCGTCTCAAAAAAAATACATAGTGCTGAAGAACGCAAACGGCTGCAAAAGATCGTAGAAGCAATTAAGGAAAAGAATTTTGGGGTAATAGTACGAACGGCTGCAGAGGGAAAGAATACTGCAGAGTTACATGAAGACCTTACTTCGTTAATAAATACCTGGAAGGGTATTCAGAAAAATTTGAGAGGTGCCGAGGCTCCTGCAAAGATTTTAAGTGAGCAGACTAAGGCCACAAGTATGTTGAGAGATCTTCTTACAGAAGATTTCAATAAGATTATTGTAAATGACAATGGCATTTATAATGACACAAAAAACTATATTCAGAAAATAGCTCCGGAAAAAGCTGAAATAGTAGGTATGTATCAGAATGGCGCTTCCATTTTTGATCATTACGGTATTACTAAACAGGTTAAAAGTGCTTTTGGTAAAACAGTTAACCTGCCAAGTGGGGCGTATTTAATAATAGAGCACACTGAAGCGCTACATGTTATTGATGTAAATAGCGGCTATAAGAGTGTGAGCAACAACCAGGAAGAAAATGCCCTGCAGACAAATATGGAAGCAGCGGAAGAAATTGCACGCCAGTTAAGACTTAGAGATATTGGAGGAATTATAGTGGTGGACTTTATAGATATGAAGTTACCCGACAATAAGAAGAAACTGCAGGATGCAATGGATAATTTCATGCGAACCGACCGGGCTAAACATGCAGTGCTTCCGATATCTAAATTTGGGTTAATGCAAATTACCCGGCAAAGGATGAGACCTGAAGTAAACATAAATACTTCTGAGGTTTGCCCTAGTTGCAATGGTACCGGTAAAATTACTTCGACATTACTGCTGATTGATGAGATAGAAAAGAAGCTTCTGTATCTCGTTACACATCAACATAAAAATCTTACTCTTTTTGTTAACCCAATTGTTCACTCCCATTTAACAAAGGGCTGGTTCTTTAATTCGATTAAATATAAGTGGAATAAAAAGTTTAAGACTAATATAAACGTTTTACCCAATAATAATTATACGATCATCGAGTTTCACTTCTACGACCAGAATGAGGAAGAAATTAAAATTTGAATTAAGCCCGGCAAAAGCCGGGTTTTTTTATGAACAAAGCAGGCCTTCCATTGTATTATAATTTTAACACTTCGCTGTTTAACTTTATTAATATAATAATGCTTGATGCCTGATTTTTCAAGTTTACCTTTTTTTCTGTTAGCTGCGCTTGTTATGTTTTTAGTAGTGGTTGGCAGATATATTGCCATAGCCGCGTTGTTCCAGTTTTGGTTTTATCGTTTTAGAGGTGAGAAATGGAAAAGCAGAAATTTGGGTAAGAAGAAGGTAGATAAAAATCAGTTCTACAGAGAGCTAAAGTGGTCCGCTATAACTTCATTGATCTTTGCTTTTGCTGGTGCTTTTACTGCAATTTTATGGCAAAAGGGTTACACCCGTATTTATATGGGTCTCAATGATTATCCTTTGTGGTATTTGCCACTTAGTCTTTTAATTTCTTTGCTTATTCACGAGACGTATTACTACTGGTTACACCGATGGATGCATCAGCCAATGGTCTTCAAATTACTACACAAAGTTCATCATGATAGTAGTACTACAAGCGCCTGGACAGCGTTTTCATTTCATCCCTTAGAAGGCGTTTTGCAGGCAATTATTTTACCCTTGACGATTATGTTCGTTCCTATGCATGTGTACGTTTTACTGTTTCAACTAACGCTAATGACCTTTAGCAGTGTTATCAACCATCTTGAAATTGAAACCTATCCTGCTAACTTTCATCGTCATTTTATAGGAAGATGGCTTATTGGAGCAACCCATCATTCACTTCATCACAAGCAATTTAAATACAACTTTGGATTGTATTTTACGTTTTGGGATAAATGGAAAAAAACAGAGAGCCCAAGATTTGCTTCTTTGTTTGAAGAGAAAACGAATGTATTTGCCAGGGATAACAGAAAAGAATAATGAAGTAATCGCAGCAGTCAGTTTCCCACTTTTTACGCCTTCACGCAAAAAGTGGGAAAAAGTTCAATAGCGAAATTTCAGATAAACGAAATGCGTCGCAACAATGTCGCCTGCTGGTTATTTGTCCGGTAAAAAAACAACTTCAATTTCTTAAAGCTGTCAATCGCGTTTAAATACGTAATAGTAGTTAAGACCACCTTTTATAACAATCACTACTTGCTCAGGTGCATACTTCTTTCCTTATATAAGGTTCTAAAGTATGGGTCGCGCAAATCTTTAATAAAGCGAATTGCCTCACCGGTGCTTTTCATTTCAGGACCAAGTTCCCTGCTAACACCGGGAAATTTGTCAAAACTGAAAACAGGCTCTTTTATAGCAAAACCTTCAAGCTTCTTTTCAAACGTAAAGTCCTTTAGTTTTGCTGCATCCAACATTACTTTAGTTGCAATGTTTAAATAAGGAATCTGGTAAGCTTTTGCAATAAAAGGGGTTGTGCGGGAAGCTCTTGGATTAGCCTCAATGACATAGACCTTGTCGTTCTTTATTGCAAACTGAATATTAATAAGGCCTTTGATATTTAAAGCACGGGCTATTTTCTCAGAATAATACTCCATAGTTGTAATAACCAACGGAGTTAAGTTGAAGGCCGGAAGTACTGCATTGCTATCGCCGCTATGAATGCCAGCCGGCTCTATATGTTCCATCACGCCCATTACATGAAAATCTTCCCCGTCAAAAATTGCATCAACTTCCGCTTCCTGGCAACGGTCGAGAAAATGATCAATCAAAATTTTGTTATCGGGAATATGTTTAAGTAGGCTCACTACAGCGTTTTCGACTTCCTCATCGTTTATTACAATCCGCATTCTCTGGCCCCCTAGTACGTAGCTAGGCCTAACCAACACCGGGTATCCTACTCTGTTAGCAACCTCAATTGCCTCATCAGCAGTATAGGCCGTACCGTATTCAGGGTAAGGAATTTCAAGCTCTTTTAAAAGATCGCTAAATCTTCCGCGGTCTTCTGCAATATCCATATTATCGAAAGATGTTCCGATAATATGGATTCCTTTTTGATGAAGTTTTCTAGCTAGTTTCAAAGCAGTCTGCCCACCAAGCTGTACAATTACTCCGTACGGTTGCTCAAGCTCGATGATCTCCCAAAGATGCTCCCAGTAAACTGGTTCAAAATACAATTTGTCGGCAATATCAAAATCAGTACTGACTGTCTCAGGATTACAATTAATCATAATCGCCTCATATCCTGATTCTTTAATGGCCAACAAGCCATGAACACAGCAGTAGTCGAATTCGATTCCTTGGCCAATACGGTTGGGGCCGCTTCCTAAAACAATAATTTTCTTCTTTTCAGAAGGTATAGACTCGTTTGATGATAAAGTGTTGGACATGAAAGCAAAATTTCGCGAATGTAACGATAGGCAACGAGAAGAAAAGTTATTTTTTAATCTGATAGTTAAATCGCCTTTTGCTTAATTTCTTATACCGTCGACAAGTATTGTAATAATATTTTCTTCAAGGTCATTACGGTTTACTTTATGAACGATACGATGCCATTGATCTACCGCACCTATTGCATTTATAAATATCATAACGGCGCTGTTTGCATCCACACCCTTAATTTCTTTATTATCCACACCATCCTGCACAATTGCTGCAAATCGTTGACGGTAATTTCTGCGCATTTCACGATATTCTGATAAATGCGGCTCATCCATACTACGCCAGTCGTGATCGGTTACATATACCTCCTCATAGTTGTCCATCATCTCACGTACATGAAAACGCAATAGCTTTTCAATCTTTTGGATTACGGGGCATTCCTCGTTTTCCAGGTCGCTGATATAACAGGTGTATCTGTTGGCAACGTTCATGCAAATCGCTTCAAGCAAATCGTTCTTCGAGTCAATGTGATTATAAAGACTTGCAGCCTCAACACCAACAAGTGATGCCAATTCCCTCATACTGGCAGCCTTATATCCTTTTTCTTTAAAAAGTTTAGCCGCCCGTTCTATTATAAATTCCCGTTTACTGTTATTCTCTGTTGTCTTAATTTTTGCCATAAACGCCCCTTTAACTACCTCAAAGATATTGAAAGTACGAGCGGCCGCTTTTATCTGTTGTTAAGTTTCAGTAAATGTGCACAACAAAAAGATATAACAACTCCGGCGTAAAGAACAGGAAGAACTTACTACCTTTTTTAATTTTTAAGTATTTCAGCCCCCGTATCTGCTTGCCACTCCGGTTGTGTCACTCACTTGTACCGCATCTTTTCATAGCATCAACCCTGGTTCGCCCGTTTGACCACTTGCAGCCTGGTAGTTTTTATAGAAAAGTGAGGCTGTAATTGTAGCTGTGGAAGTTAGGCTGCTTTCTAAAAATCATTTAGTTTCGCACCCCAATAGCGATAAAGCCTGCCAATGCATTTATTGTCGGTATTCCAAATATAAAATCCTTTTAAACCTCTATTTATGTCTTTAGTTGTTGTTGGCTCAATGGCGTTTGATGCTATTGAGACTCCGTTTGGTAAGTCTGATAAAATTATTGGTGGTGCAGCTACTTATATCGCCTATAGCGCAAGCAATTTTACTAAACCTATCAAGCAAATATCAGTAGTAGGTGGAGATTTTCCACAGGCAGAACTAGATGCTTTAACTGCACGAGGCGTACAGCTTGAAGGTGTTCAAATAAAAAAAGACGAGAAGAGTTTTTTTTGGAGTGGTCGTTACCACATGGACATGAACACCCGTGATACCCTTGAAACACAGCTAAACGTTCTCGAAAACTTTACACCTGTTGTACCAGAAAGTTACCAGGATTGCGAATTCTTAATGTTGGGCAACCTTGTACCGGCAGTTCAAAAAAGCGTTATTCAACAAATGAAAAAGCGTCCGAAGCTAATTGTAATGGATACGATGAACTTCTGGATGGAGATTGCTTTAGACGACCTGAAAGATGTGCTTACAATGGTAGACGTGCTAATGGTAAACGATAGTGAAGCAAGAGAACTGAGTCGTGAATACAGCCTGGTAAAAGCTGCAAAGAAAATATTGACGATGGGACCAAAGTACCTGATCATAAAAAAAGGTGAACATGGTGCTTTACTGTTTCATGAAAAACATGTCTTCTTTGCTCCGGCACTGCCACTAGAAGATGTATTTGACCCAACCGGCGCAGGTGATACTTTCGCCGGAGGATTTATTGGACACCTCGCAAAAACCAGAGACATTTCTTTTGAAAATATGAAAACTGCTATCATAATGGGTAGCGCAATGGCCAGCTTTTGTGTAGAAAAATTCGGAACACAAAGACTTACCGAAATTACCAGGAAAGAGATTGATGAAAGATTAGAGGAGTTTGTTGAGCTGGTGAATTTTGATATCGATTTGGTATAAGTATGTTTTATTATTATTAGTGGAGAAGATAATTTATTAGGGAATACTGGAATTAGCGTTAAAACCCGTTTGCTAATTTCAGTATTCTTTTTTTATGCCTGTTGAAATTCGAAAACCATGTTGCTTTACTTGCAAAATTATAACGGACAAAGAAGAAGCCGCACCTCTTGCTTTGGCTAATAGAAGAATTTGTAACGTGGCTGCTATTTTTATATTCAGGCTTACATACTATAGGTTAAAGTGGCTTGTGATATGAAAAACGGTATGGCTCGCATAGTTTAATTATTATTTACAGCTAAAACGGAGCGTCGCAACAATGCTAC
Organism: Segetibacter sp.; assembly: GCF_025963695.1. GTDB lineage: Bacteria > Bacteroidota > Bacteroidia > Chitinophagales > Chitinophagaceae > Segetibacter. Next base: position 75,828 of record NZ_JAOQAH010000040.1, read on the forward strand.
ATTAGGATAGAAATGCTTGTAAATAAAAATCTTATTGTTTTGTAATACTCTTTTGCAAAGCCTGGTAAATAATATCGTGAATATTACCCCTTACATTCATCTGTAATAATTTATTGCTGTCAACAGGAGTAACACGATTTGATAGGAATATATATAGCAGGTTTTGCTTCGGATCAGCCCAAACACAAGTACCGGTATAGCCGGTATGACCAAAGGTGGCCGGTGAGACGCTTTTAGCAGGGTAAGGCGTTTTCCTGGTAACGTTGTCTTTTTCAGGTTTATCAAAACCAATTCCACGACGACTGATATTACTTGAATAAGCAGTGAATTTATCTACTGTTTCCTTTTTGAAATAACGAACGCCGTCCGCTTCACCACCATTTAAAAGCATATAGTATAGTTTTGCCAAATCATAAGCATTACTGTATAAACCTGCATGTCCTGCTACTCCGCCAAACATAGCCGCCCCAGGGTCATGCACATCTCCTCTTAACAATTGTTTTCTCCATGTTTTGTCGAATTCAGTAGGAGCAATCGTATTAATGGGGAAGAATTCTCTTGGCTTAAACGTTGTTGTTGTCATTTGCAGGGGAACATAAAATGTCTCTTTCACATATTCTTCGAGTGGCCTGCCTGAGACGGCTTCAACCACTTTTCCCATAAAAATAAAATCATTGTCGCTGTAGATATACTCATTTGCACCGCTTAGCTTGCTGGAAAGAATACGACTATACATAGTGTCTCTATAGTCGGTTCGCATGTATACGCTATCGGCAACCCTTATTGAAAATGAGTCTGTCGGCACCTTGCTATAATACTGCGACAGTGGATTGCCGTTTTTATCATTGGTATCTTTATAAAAGGGAATAAATGAAATTAACCCTGCCTGGTGCAATAGCAAACTTCTTAACACCAGTTTCTCTTTATTACTTCCTCTTACCCAGGGTAAATAATCTCCCAGTGTTTTATCAAGATCTAATTTTCCTTCTTCGTATAATTTCATGACAGATACTGTAGTAGCCGAAATTTTTGTAACTGAAGCAAGGTCATAAATCATATCATTATTAACGGGTTCTGTACTATCATAATTTGTGTAACCGTATGCACGCTGAAAAGCAACTTTACCATCTTTGGCTACCAATACAACACAACCTGGAGTTGCATGCTGCGCAATGGCGTCGTTAGCAATCGAATCAATACGATCGAGAACAGCAGAGTTGAGCCCTACGACTTCAGGAGATACCTGCGGAAAAAAACTGCTCTCTGTTATCCCCATTCCATACTGAAGCTCTTCGCTCACGGTTACAGGCAATTTTCCTTTCGGCGAAACTTTACCTAGTAAAACGTCTGCAGCGGCTTGTTGCGTTATTTCATCATCTTCATAACATGCAACCAGGTTTCCTGCAGCAGAAGCAATGTTTTTCATTGCATAAGGGTTTCCAAAAACAAAGGTCATGGCAGTGCTTTGCGACTGCAATTGATTAACCAGGCTATAAGCGGCAGCGGAGATACCGTAACGATTAGCGGGGCGACGACTATAATTGTGTACACCAATTATAACAAGGTCGTAGGTTCCTTTTAGCTTAGAAAGTAAGTTAAGCGCTGTTAAGGAGTCTTCTTTATACCCGAATGTATAAATATCGGCCTTGTAATTCTGCTGAAGACGAGTTGCAAAAGCATTTGCCTTATCAATGCCTACTCCTACAAAAGCTATTTTTCGCCCGGCCTTAAGCGGAAGTACATCTTTGTTTGCAAGTTTTAAAAGAGTGATTGCTTTTTGAGAAATAAGCGTTTTTATTTCATTTGTACCTGCATTTACATCACTTACAATATTGCCTGTTTTAATGGTGTCTCCCCGTTGTAGCCCAAGGTGGTATTTAGCAAGTAAAACCTTCTTCACTCTTGCTTCAAAGTCAGCTTTATCCAGTTGATCTTTCCTGATTGACTTCCTGATTTTTTTGATGCTTCCTTTTATGTCTTCAGGCAGGCACAACAAATCATTGCCAGCGATTAAAGATTGTGCAGATGCCTGGCCAGCGGGATAAAATTTACTAACCCCCTTCATTTCAAGTGCGTCGGTAAACGTAAGCCCTTTAAAGCCTAACTCATTTCGCAGTAAACCGGTAACACTTTTATAAGAAAGAGAGGTAGCCTGGTTTGCAATGGTGTCAATAACCGGAATGTATAAATGAGCACTCATAATACTTCCCACGCCTTCCTTAATCATTTGCCTGAAAGGATATAACTCCAGGGAGTCAAGCTGTGGCCGGCTTTTATTAATAACAGGAAGATCAAGGTGAGAGTCTACACTAACATCACCGTGGCCGGGGAAGTGTTTAGCAGACGCCATAATTCCTACGTCCTGCATGCCTTTCATATATTGGGTACCAAACAACGCCACCTTATATTTATCCTCGCCAAAGCTTCTGTCGTTTATAACAGGATTATCAGGGTTGTTATTAATATCAACCACGGGGGCAAAGTTTACGTGAATGCCCATTCTTTTACACTGCTCACCTACAGCACGCCCAAACCGGTAAACCAATTGCGCATCTGATATTGCGCCTATCATCATCTGCCTTTGAAAGCTAATGACGCTATCGAGCCGCATCCCTAAACCCCATTCTCCGTCAATGGTTACCATTAAAGGAGTTTTGGCTATTTTTTGATAAAAGTTGGTAAGATTAGCTTGCCTTTCTGGTCCTCCCTGAAAAAAACACAAACCGCCGACATTGTATTTTTTTACCAGCTCAGTTACCTGTGTAACGTGTTCTGGTCCAAGATTACTATGTGCCCGTATGATCATTAACTGGGCTATTTTTTGTTTTCGGTTAAGCGATTTAAAAACGCTGTCCACCCATTGGTTGGCCAAAAGATTGCTTTTGTGCTGGCCAAAAGAAGTGTAATTAAAAGATAGAAACAGAAGACAGGTTAACAGAAATTTCATGTATCAGGTGCTTAAAAAAAGTTCAGCACAAGATAGTTTAAAACAGAAATGAGGTCATGTAAATAGCTTGCAAAATGTTTTTATTATGGTAAAAAGAAAGTCGTTGCGCGTTACCTCAGCGCACCGCGCATTTAATGAAACACGATACATTTAATTATTTTAGGTAATCATCTATAATGTTTTTGGGGACCGGCTATTGTTTTTTATGGGCAACATTGTTGTGTCACTCACTTCAACTTTTTTGTTCTTTTTTTGGGCTGAAGCCGTTTTTTCGCCGCCGTATCAACGATTACAAAGCAGTGTTACAACTCCTCTTGTAACCGCTTATATAAATTGAACAGGCTGAAAGTGAATGAGGGTGGCGGCATAGCCCATGAGCAGGAGGACTGAAATACTTGAAATACCCTTTGACAAAGCACTGCAAAGGATGGAGCGGGGAGAAATAAAAGATGGCAAAACAATTATGCTGATTCAATATGCAAAGCTTAAAAACCTGCTATAAAGTTTTACAGTGCGCAAAAAAAGATGACCAATGGTTTTTAGTTGAACCGAGCGTGGCAAGAATGAGAAACATGAAAAACAACTGCTCGTACCCAAAAAATACCGAAACTTACTATTGTAAAATAACTGTCTTTTTGCAAGACCTGTTTATATAAGGGGATGCGGAAAAACGTACTTGTAACAACGTCGGGTTAGAAATGCCGTATTTTATTAATTTGTGGGCTTCTCTTACCTTTATTCTATGCGTCCGGAAAAATATTTGAAATACCTCATTGAACCCATTTTTAATACTCGCCGAACTAAAGAAATCTTTAATTATAATCCGGCCACCGAGCCCGTTCGGGAGGAAGCTACACACACCAAAATTTTTGTTTACAATTATGATCCGGCTTCTATTTCCGCCAAGGAATTAAAAGATATGTCCGAAGTTTTTATTTATCGTGACAGCGATAAGGTTAGTTGGATAAATATGGACGGCATTGTGAAAGCAAATGTGGAGGCTGTATGCCAGCATTTTGAAGTTCATCCGCTGCTTATTGAAGACATCTTAAGCATTGGCCAGCGGCCGAAGATGGATGATATCGAAGGTGTAATGTTTTGCCAGCTAAACATGCTGTATTTTAACAATGAACACTGTTCGGTTGAGCAGGAGCAAATTAGCATTGCACTGGGAAAAAATTTTGTGCTAACCTTCCAGGAAGATGAGCACCGCGACGTATTTAATAATATTCGTGAAAAGCTAAAGGTTCCGTCAAGCCGGCTAAGACAAAGAGGGGCAGACTACCTCTGCTATAGCCTGGTTGACATGATCGTGGATCATTATTTTGAAGTGATAGAAAAGTTGGGCGAGAAAATAGAAGCTTTAGAGGAAGAAATAATACGAATTAACAACAAAAGGTCTTTAGCAAAGCTAAATGCGCTACGAAAGGAAATGATCGTTCTCAAAAAAAATGTGGGGCCGGTAAGAGAATTGGTGAACGGCTTTATTAAAAGTGAAAGTGACCTACTGGATGATAAAGTAAATAAGTATTACAAAGACGCTTACGACCATATTGTGCAGGCGAATGAAGTTGCCGAAAATTACCGCGAAATACTGGCAAGCCTGCAGGATTTATATATCAACCAGGTAAACCTGAGGATGAATGAAGTGATGAAAGTGATGGCAATAGTTACCTGCTTGCTGGCTCCGGCTACAGTAATAGGTGGCATCTTCGGGATGAACTTTGATGTAATTCCTTACGCCCACCAGGCTTGGGGATTTTACATAACGGTCGCCGTAATGCTGGTTGTTCCGCTTATTATGCTGCGAGTATTTAAAAAGCGGGGTTGGTTTTAAGTGGAGTTATAATTGTGGAAAATTTGCCCTATTTAAAGTATTCGAACCAAATCTGCTACTACTGTTAAACATTTTCCGGTCGGGGAAAGAAATTGCTTACACAATTTTTTAAATGAGATTGTAAAAAGAGAAGTGATTGAAGGTCAACGGCTACGGAAACACGCGTTCCTCCTGCAAAAGTTTTAACTTGTCTTCAAACAATATTTCCTCTACTTTAGCCGTCCTGTTTATACAATTTTTAAAAATTCGCTTCTAAACTTATGCCAGTAATTCTAAAGCATTTAGGAAAAATACTTTCAGTAAGTTTTTTGTTTATTTCAGTTCAATCATTTGCGGGCGATCCAAAAAAGGGATTGCCAGGCGAGAAGAGTTTCCCTTCCTTACTTTCTAATTCAGCTAATTCTCCTTTCTTAAAGAAAACCGCTGACTCTATATATGATTTAATTAGCCTCGGCCACTACGGTCTTGATAGAGAAGTATTTTTCAATGCTTATAAAGGTTACCAGGTGCTTGTAAACCGCGGTTCTATCCGAAAGAGAAATGTACTTACCATTTGCGATTATAGCCAAAGCAGCAACAATAAAAGGTTGTATGTTATAGATCTTCTCGACAGCCGCCTGCTGTTCAATACGTTTGTATCTCACGGCAGGAACAGCGGCAATGAATTCGCCACCAGTTTTTCAAACCACAATAATTCTAATAAGAGCAGCCTGGGCTTTATGGTTACGGGCGATACTTATAGCGGCAGAGCCGGATATTGTATGAGGTTCAACGGTATGGAAGCTGGCATAAATGATCGCGTAAAAAGCAGGGGAATTGTGTTACACGGTTCTCGTTTTGTAAACGAAGACATATTGTCTATAAGAGGTCTTATAGGTAAAAGCCTTGGTTGTCCCGCAGTACCTTTCGGATCACACACTAAAATTATAGACGCCATTAAAGGTGGTAGTTGCTTTTTCGTCAATTCACCCGATCAGTGGTATGTAAGTAATTCCAGGATATTAAATTCAAGCTTCGACCTTACTCCATCCATTCAAATAGAAAATACTGCCGCATCTAATGCAGATAACGGCTTTTTACCTACCTCTGTCGCCAAATAAAATTTTCCTTTTTATAGTTTAAAAAACGCTGCTTTCAACCGCAGGGTTTTTTATTTTAGCATATATTTTTTAAACCTGCTAACTCACTAAACCCGGCATTGTTGTGTCACTCACTTGTACTTGCAGATTTTATATTCAGCTTTTTTCAATCCAACCTATTTCCCCTTAACATCCGATAGCCTTTTCAATGGTGGCAAATTAGTCAGCTGCGGGTTGTATTTTCGTAACTTATTCTTTTCATTTTACTGATGTAGCTTAATGAACCCCGACGCATCCAATACTATTTTCCAAAAAGCAGTAGCGTTTGTAAATCAAACCAACAAACACCTGTTTCTTACGGGGAAGGCCGGCACAGGAAAAACAACTTTCCTTAAATACATTAGCGACAATACATTTAAAAAGATGGCAGTTGTGGCTCCTACAGGTGTAGCCGCAATTAATGCCCGCGGAGTTACCATCCATTCTTTTTTTCAGCTTCCGTTTGGCCCATTCATCCCTACTGACAAAGAAGTTTGGGGCGGTTATGGAGGTGAGATAAATAACAGAGCGAGCCTGCTAAAAAATTTAAGGTTACAACGGGCTAAAAGGCAGGTCATACAAGAACTTGATTTATTAATAATAGACGAAATTTCAATGGTTAGAGCAGATCTGCTCGATGCTGTTGACATCGTTATGCGGCATGTAAGAAAGCAACCGCTCATACCATTTGGAGGTGTGCAAATGGTATATATCGGCGACATGTTTCAATTGCCGCCGGTAGCAAAACAAGAGGAATGGGAGATCCTGAAGGATTATTACAAAAGCCCTTTCTTTTTCGATGCGCAGGTTCTTCAATATGTTCCACCGCTATACATTGAGCTTAAAAAGATTTACAGGCAAAAAGACGATGTCTTCATAAATATTCTCAATAACATCCGTAACAATTGTTGTACTTCAAAAGATCTCGAAATTCTACATCAGCAATATGACCCCGGCTTTGCACCCCGCAAGGAAGACAATTACATAACCCTTTGCAGCCACAACTATAAGGCGGACGAAATAAATCAGCGGGAGTTGGATAAACTGCCGGGCAAAGTATACAGTTACGATGCTAAAATAACAGGCGAGTTTTATGAAAGGTCTTACCCTGCGGAGAAGCAATTGCAACTGAAGCAAGGTGCCCAAATTATGTTTATCAAAAATGACAAAGGAGACATCCGAAGGTTTTATAATGGCAAAATAGGAACTGTCACAAAAATTGAACACGAGAAAATTGTTGTGAACTTTCCTAACGAGGAAGGTGAACTGGAGATAGAGCAGGAAAAATGGCAAAACGTGCGCTACAACTATATTACTGAAAAAGACGCTTTAGCGGAAGAAGAACTGGGCACATTTACACAGTACCCTATAAGACTTGCCTGGGCAATAACCATTCACAAAAGCCAGGGACTAACTTTTGAAAAAGCCATCATCGATGCAGGTGCGTCATTCGCGGCCGGGCAGGTATATGTATCTCTTAGCCGGCTAACAAGTTTGCAGGGATTGGTATTGAAATCGCGCATTCAGCCAAGTTGTATTAGCACCGATAGCCGTGTTGTTGATTTCGTAAAACAGGAATTAGAAGAAGACGTTTTGCAGCAAACATTAGAGCAGCAGCAGAAAGTATACATCAGCCTGTGTCTAATGCAAAGTTTTGCGTGGGAAAGAATAAGTGACAGTATTCAGACCCATCTTGAAAGTTATGAAGACAGGCAAATCCCCGACAAAGAGAAGTGTATTAAATGGTGTACAGAATTAGCCAACACTTCAATCGAACAAAAAGATGTTGCAGATAAATTTAGAAAACAACTCGAATATCTTTTTGTTAACTCCGGGGAAGACGGCTACAAAAAACTACATGAAAGAACCAAGGCAGCAACCAAATATTTTATTTCGGCTGTTGATCAATTATACCAATCGATTCAAAAGCACATTAATGAGGTAAAGCATAAGAAAAATGTTAAGAAGTATCTGAAGGAACTGCAGGAATTGCTTGTTTTGTTCAATCGCAAAAAGCAGCAGTTGCAACAAGGCTTACAATTATCGGAAGCTTTAAAGAATTCGACTAAAATGAATGAGTTGCTTCACATGGTTGCACAAAACACGAGAGTTGTACCCGCACAACTTCCGGAAGAAATCAAGATAACCAACGCTAAGCCCGAAAAAGGAGAAAGTGGCAGAATAACTCTACAGATGTTCAAGCAAGGCAAATCGATTGAAGATATAAGTGCTGAACGAAGTATGTCTTTCGGCACTATTGAAAGTCATCTTGCCGGTTTCATCGCTACCGGAGAAGTTGACATACTGGATCTTGTAGATAATGCAACACTTGAAAAACTGCTTGCAATTATGGAGTCTGAGCCTCGAATGAGCGCTTCAGCTATAAAAGAAAAGGCAGGAAAAAGTGTTTCTTATAGTGCAATTAGCGCTGTACGAAATTACCAGGAGCGGGTTAAAAAGGAGCCCATTTAATTAGCCATGAAGGCCGTCTTCTTAACGGCTATTTCCGGCTACCTAAAAACATAATAATTGCAGCTCTTATATCAGACTTTGGATTTGTAATTGCAGTTTCAGCAGGATAAACTTTCACTACACCGGGGTTTGTTTCATTTAAGAAACCAAGGTTTGCTTCTTTCCCACTCAGCAAAAATTCTGTTACTGCTACCCTGTAAGTTTTGTTTGGATTAATTGTTTGATTATTGACACTAAAAGAATTTACCGCATTATTATACACAACCGATCGAAACTGTAAAAAGCCACCGTTATTCTTATTCTTTAATCCGGCCTGCAATACCTGCAACAGTAAATCTCCTTTCATATCAACTTCCCTGATACCTCCGCCAAAAGGTAAGGTGCGTATGATATCGTACTGGGTGACAGGCGGAGTTAAAATGTCATCTAAGCGAATGGAACCCGAATTAAATAACACAACATCAGCCTGCGGACATGCATAAGCCATAGCTGCTGTAACCAGGCTGGTTAAATTGGTTGATTTAGAACGAGTTTCGGTTTCGCGCCCATCTAGCTTTTCCCCTGATTGAATAACCACCTTCTCGGCATCAAAACCCAGGGATGCATAATTTTCCTGCGCAATTTTTTTCCACTTTTGAACAATAGTGTTTGTATTGCTGTCTGGCGCAATTCCTTCATTTATGTATGTAAGATGGGGCCTGGGAACCTTAAAATGGTGTTTTTTTTTATCGATATTTAGTTTTACGACATAAGCAGAACGTGCATTCGAATGGGCCTTAGTAATATAAATATTCCCGGTTTTACTAAATACGCCTGAATGTTCGTGCCCTCCGAGAATAGCTGCAAGACCAGGAAGTTCTTTAGCAAGAGACATGTCATCTTTTACAGTCAGGTGCGTTATTGCTACTACCGCATCAACTGAATCTTTTATTTTATTGTAAGCTTCTTTTGCACTGCTTATCGGATCTTTATAATAAACAAAATCAGCAGGATTAGAGGGTAGGGTAAGACCGATAAAACCGATCCTGGCCGTTGTACCGTCGTTGTCTTTTACTGACATTATATGGGTTTCCGGAAAGGGCTTTTCATTAGTACGACCTGTTCTGGTGAAGGGAACAATAGAGTCCTTTACTTTATGAAACGTATTGGTTGAAACCCAAAAAAAGCCCGATTCATTTATGCGGTCCTGCAATTCCATTTCAGCTATGTCAAATTCATGATTTCCAAATACTACGATATCCATTCCTGCAGCGTTCATTGTCTCTACCATCTGCGCTCCCCTAATTCTCTTTCCCTGGTATTGCAAACTATTATAAACAGAAGGACTGAGGAAATCCCCAGACATAATTAGAAACGTGTTTGGATTGCGTTGCTTATATTGTTTTTTTAGTGTTGCTACACGAGCCATTCCTCCCTCTTTGCCACCAGCTATTGGAGCAATCTCGTACACATCATTTACCTGCACAAACACTACTTCAATTTTCCCATCGTCTTTTATTGCAGCAGAATTTCGTGCAGTTTTACACGAAGCATTAACGAATAATGTTGTAAGACAAAGCAGTCTAATCAATTTTATCATAAACCATATTATTGAGGCTAATGTAACTAAGAAGAATGTTTATAGCAAACTATGTAATAGAAATAGACAACGAATTTGTCGTTTCGCATCCCGGTTAATTGTACATGGCGAAGCAGTATTACTCGATTATTATTTTCTCATTTGAAGCTCCCTTTTCTGTTGTCAGGGTTAGGATGTAGAGACCTTTACCAAGTCCTTTGACAGGTATTTCAAACTCTTCCCCGGCGTTTACAAATCCGGCGTTTCTTTTATAAATGAGTTTGCCGGAAGCATCAGACAGCGCTATAATTAGTTGCTTTGCTTCATTCGATACACGCACTGTACTTTTACTAATTGCGGGGTTTGGATAGATAATGAAATCGGAACCCGGAACTTGAAAGTCAATTTTTACAATTTTTGAATAACTGTACTTCCCGTCTTTATCTACCTGTTTTAACCTGTAGTAATTACCTCCCGGGTAAGGCTTCAAATCATTCAAAAGATATTGCTGCAATCCTGAAGCGTTACGCGCTTCGATTCTTCCCGTATAACTGAATAAAATTCCATCAATACTTTTCTCTACTTCATAGTATTTGTTATTTATTTCATTAGAAACAAACCATTTTAGTAGTACCGTGTTGCCTGAGCTTTTAGTTGCAGTAAAAGAAAGCCAGTTAACAGGAAGGGCCGATACCTCGTAAGTGCAAATCTTAAGACCCCAGCCATTTAAAGTGCCGCCATCGGCATCATAAGAATCTATTACTTCCAGTTTCCATGTTCCTGTGCTGTTTTCATTGTTGAATGCCGATAAAGACAAACTTGGTTTACTTGTTTTACCCCCAATGATGGGGCAACTTAATGCGTCGGACGCTTGATCATCGAAACTTAAATCGAAGTTGAGGTCGCTGTCGCAAACTCTTCGGAACAATTCAACTTTAGTATTCGAAGGGCTTATAAGGTTAATAGTCAGGTCTCCAACGTACGAGTGAGTTCCTTTTAAACCTACCACGTTTATATCCTGGATTATGCCGCCTGCAGGAATGTGTAAAGTGGATGTAATGGTATTGGCAACAACATCAATAGTTATAGGAAGGTTTTTACTATAAACAATATCGCTACATACTATTGCAGATGTTTTAAATAATGTGCTGGTGGAAGCAGGTCCGGCACCACATAAATTGTGCGGAACGACTTTCCAGTAATATTGACTATTAGCCATTAAAGGTGTAGTAAGCGTATAGTTTGAAGTTGTAATACTATCTATGGTTTGAATATTTGTGGCAAAATTTGATGAAGTTGAAATATGTAAAGTGTAATACTGAGCGTCACTGGTAGGTTGCCAGCTAAAGGATGCCAAAACAGCTGTGCCTATTGCGCTGTTTGCTGGTGTTGTGTTTACAGCAACTTTTGTTGGTGTACCAATAACGAATTGAATTACCCTTGATTTAACAACCGACCCTGCAGTTCCGGTGATAGTAATATTATAAATTCCTGCCGGAATATTTCCCTTTATTGTAATGGAATCATTTGAGCCGGGGGTAAGGGGATTAGTACCAAAAGAAACTGTAGAACCGGCAGGATTTCCTGATGCAGAAAGCGTAATAGGAGTTGCAAATTTATTAAGTGAGCTTGTATTGATAACGGTTGCTACTGTTGTGTTGCTACAAGCAGCAACGGTGAGTGGATTACTAAACGTAAACCCAGGTTCAGTAGTAGCTTTTATGGTAAAGTTGACATTTGAAATATCAAAGAAAATATTTCCGACTGAAGTTACTCGTACCCTCGCATTGCTGGTAATGTTATTAGGAACCACTATTTCCTCTAGCCCGTCATTAGGAGTATTTGACAATAAAGTAATAGGAAAAGTCAACCCTCCATCAATAGAAAGCTCAATATTTACATGTGAGCAATTAACAGGGGCAAGATTGGTTTTTGAGACATCCCATGTAATGGTGCTGAACGAACCAACGTCCCAGGTGGTGGCAGTATTAGGAGCCGTTACCACGAAAGGACCAGCATTGCCGTCTACAGTAATATTTGCTTCATCAGAACAAACGCCACCCCCTCCTGCCCGGTTGTCGCGTGCTGTTAACCTGAAATTCATGGCCCTGGCATAAGAAGGCATTACTTCTCCCATAGTAGTAGTGTTATTTACGATGTCACTCAATTGAGGAAAATATCTTTTTGGTAAAGTAACAGGTGTAAAAGACCTGAAAATGGGCGCATTCCCTGTTGGTTTATTCCAGTCGCCGAAAGCAGCTCCGACATTTACCTGTTCCCAGCTATAAGTGAGCGGATCTCCATCAGCGTCAGAGGCAGTGCCGGTTAGCGCAAAGGGAGTTGACTTTGGAATAATATAGTCTATGCCTGCACTAACGGTAGGCGGTCTATTACCTGTTGCAATTTGTACCGCACATCCGCTTCCACTAGCGGAATTAATATAAGCAGTTATCTGATCGAAACTGATTGCATGAAAATAAGGTAAGGTATGGGGCTGCAAATTATTTATTGCATTACATATACCGGCATAAGCCATTATAGTGGAACCGCTACCAGGCTCGGCGTTTGTAGTGGCTGAACCGTTATTGCCTCCACAATTACCGGTAGCGGCATTAAAAGTATGTTGGGCGCCAAACTGGTGACCAATTTCGTGGGCAACGTAATCAATATTATAAGCATCCCCGGTTGGTTGAGGGCTTCCTGTTACGCCACGCGCTTTTACACCGTTGTTGCAAACTACTCCCACGCCCGCAGATCCACCGGCACCGGTACTAAACGTATGACCAACGTCGTAGTTTGCAGCGCCAATTAATGAGTCTATTACCTTTTGGCTTTCATTAATAAGTGTTGCCGCGTTGTTGTTTCCAACAAAAAATTGTGAGGCTGAGTCTGTAAAAAGAATTTTGTTATTATTGCCTACAAGTACCATTCGTATACCTACTTCATTTTCATACACTGCATCAACCCTGTTTACGGTTGTTACAATGGCTGATAAAGCCTGCGATGGCGTAACCTGCCTTCCGCCAACTGCCACTGCGTATTGCCATGTACATGCTACTGCAAGCCGATATTTTCTTAGCGTTCCACCTATGCAGGTGGCAGCATTAGTACGTTGAGCAGTCGATGAGTTATGTAAGCCAACTGCATTTAAACCGGACGCGTCTTCTATTAAAGACATTTTTGCGGGCAAATCTTTTTTATAATAAGAAACATAATCCACTACGCTACCGTTGGCATAGGGGTCAATAAAAACAGCACCGTTTATTTGAGAAAGTATCATGGCGTGAAAGCCGAGGTCTGTCCAATCTATTTTGATTATTGCGTACGGATCGTCAATACCTTGTCCACCATAAGTTTTAATGTTTGAAAATTTAGTTGCAAGCCTCTGTTCCATTATAGAGGTTTCTACAATTGTAAATCTTTTTGACGTTCCGTCTGGCATTGGAAACAGCATTACAAAAGGCGCAGCTTTTGCTGTTTCTGTAAATTCTATTGGAGTTATTCGTAAGGCCGAAATAAGGCTTGCTGTATCCAAACGAAGTGTACGATATTGTTTGGGTAAACTTAACTGAGGATTACGCTTTATTGCAATGGCTGCTTCAGACTCATCGGTCCAAAAATTTCTTTGTGCAGAAACAGTGCAGGAAATTGTTAATAGTAGGATGAGTAACTGAAATGGTCGTGCGGTATTTTTCATATAAGCTGGTTAGGCAATATGAATTAACGAATATGACGAGCGCTTCAGTATTTAATGCTCCAATTATTTGCAGCAGTTACTGTAAAATTGATTTAACCGGTCTTGGTTTTTCCCTGAATCTTTTTAACGCTTTTAGTTAGCGATAAACAATTTATCTTCGCTTCCCAATAAAAACGAGATAAAATGAAGAAAATATCTGTTGTGTGCCTTGCCGGTTTATTGTTTTTTACTGCTTGTGAAAACGGCGGTTCTTCTACTGTTGGATCTTATGAAAAAGAGGAAACATCCTCTTCAGAAAAAAGCGAAAGTGGATCTGAAGGGCATGGTGGACAAGTAAAAGAAAGTAAGGGGCATGAAAGTACAGAACACGAAAGTGCAGAACACCAGACATCACAGGGAGCAACTACTGATACAACAGTACCAACCTCTGGTGGTGCACGAGAGGGAGCATTGGGTGCAGAAATAAAAACGGGTGCAAATGTTCGTGTTGATACTACCAACATGGTTAAACCACGCCCTTAAAGCAAAGCTTACTTAAGAGATTACCAGGTTTAATAAGTAAATAGAGTTTATGTAAAGATTAGTTCAAAACTTACTTCACATAAACTCTATTTGCGTGTTATTAGAAAAAGGTTGAAAACAGCTCCATAGAACTTTGCGGATGAACGGAGCGTCGCAACAATGACTAGCCGAAGTGCCAATGCTGGTTACATAAACTCCTACCGGCTTTCTTTATAATGAACTTCACTCAGCTCTCTTAATTTTTCTGCAGCCCATTCGGCAGTAACGTCTCTTTGAGGATTTGCAAGCATTTCGTAACCCACCATAAATTTCTTAACAGTTGCAGACCTTAATAGCGGTGGATAGAAATGCATGTGCCAATGCCATTCGGGGTGATCTCCATCATTAACGGGCGCCTGGTGTAAACCAGCGGAGTAAGGAAACGGGATTTCGAAAAGATTGTCATACTTAGCTGTCAGCTTTTTAAGAATTTGTGCATAAGCCTGTTTTTCGTCATTGGTAAACTGCAATAGGTTTGTAAAATGTCGTTTGCTTACAATCATGGTTTCATACGGCCACACCGCCCAAAAGGGTACCAGCGCTACAAAATGTTCATTCTCCAATACAATCCTTTCTTTCTGCTCCAGCTCAAGCTGCAGATAGTCGCTTAATAAGCTCTTTCCGTTTTCTTCGAAATATTTCTTTTGCTGGCTTGTTTCCTTCGCGATTTCTAAGGGAATTGATGAGCTTGCCCAAATCTGGCCATGCGGATGAGGATTGCTAGACCCCATTACTTCACCTTTATTTTCAAAGATTTGTACATATTTAATAGTTGGATCAGCGGCTATACTTTTAAACTCTTCGCTCCATACATCAATCACTTTCTCGATACCTTCTACAGACAATCGCGGCAGCGTTAGGCTGTGATCGGGTGAAAAGCTAAGCACCTTACAAATACCCTTTTCGCTTTTAGCAGAAAGCAGTCCATTAATGTTAAAAGAGCCATCAGGCGTATCTGTAAGCAGGGCAGAGTAGTCGTTTGTAAAAACAAAAGAGTCCACGTAATCAGGGTTAACACTTCCGTCTGCCCTCGTATTACCGGGACAGAGGTAACACTTGGGATCATAGGAAGGACGATCGTCAGGAGCTAGCGTTTCCACTTTACCTTGCCAGGGCCTTTTGGTGCGGTGTGGTGATACCAATATCCAATCTCCGGTTAAAATATTTAGTCTTGTGTGTGGGTGTTCTTTTACATTAAATGCTTCCATACGTATAAACTTTTGCTGTTAAAAACAGGTCTGTGTAAGAGAGTAATTAAAAAATCGTCCCAGCTATAACAAAAGGTAATAAAAGAGCGAAGTTTGCAGTTGCTTTAATATTCAGATCAGGTAAAGCTGAACTTTATTTGATAACTATTTAGGCGAAACAGCAGGGAATGATTATTGAGCAGCGCAATTACCATAATTATTGAGTATAGATGAAGTTTTTGATTGTATTTTTTCTTTCTGTCTGTGTAGCATTTGGATCGCATGCACAACAGCTGGTTTTGCCTGGAACAAACCCTGACCCTTCTATTGTAAAAATTGGAGATACCTATTGGGCTAGTGCTACTTCCTCGAACTGGGTACCGGCTTTCCCTCTTTTATATTCAACCGATCTTATCACATGGAAACAGAAAGGCTACATTTTTAATAAAGTTCCTGAATGGGCCGATTACTATTTCTGGGCGCCCGAAATGACCTACGATAAAGGAAGGGTTTATGTGTATTATACCGCGCATAAAAAAAACGGCAATCTATGTGTAGGCGTTGCAAGTGCGGATCGGCCAGAAGGTCCCTACAAAGACCACGGTCCATTGGTGTGCGAGGAGTTGGGTTCGATAGATGCGTTTCCGATAAGAGATAAAAGCGGCAAATTATTTTTAATATGGAAAGAAGATGCTAACAGCGCAGGAGAGCCTACGCCGATATGGGCATGTGAAATGAATGAAGAGAGAACTGCTTTGATCGGCCAAAAAAAGGAATTATTCAGAAACGACGCAGCCTGGGAGAAGTCGTTGGTAGAAGGAGTTTCCATCATACAGCACAACGAATATTACTACGCATTCTATGCGGCTGCCGGCTGTTGCGGCTCCGGATGTAGTTACGTGTCGGGAGTGGCGCGGGCAAAAGACATTTTAGGGCCGTGGGAAAAGTATCCAAAAAACCCAATACTGGTTGATGCCGAAAACTGGATCTGTAAAGGGCATGGAACAGCCATCGAAAAAGATGGTAAATTCTATTTCCTTTATCACGCTTACGATCGCAAGACAAGTGCGTTTACAGGACGGCAAGGATTATTGCAAGAGTTCACGTTCACAAAGGATCATTGGATAACATTTGTAAATACAAAGAATGATACGCTTACGCGGGAAAAAATCTTGACTGATGAGTTTAAGGGTAATAAACTAGATGACATTTGGCAATGGAGTGTTTTTCAGGAAGTAAATTACCAGATGAAAGACGATGTGCTGAGGCTTTCTGCTTTACATGGTCCGTCCGGAAGTTTTATAGGTCAAAAAATATTGAGTGATAATTACACTGCCACTACATTGGTTAGAACAAAGGAGTCCACTGCATCTGCCGGGCTTGCTGCTATAGGAGATGTAGCCGATATGGTGTCTGTTTTTGTTAGAAATAATCAGATAGAAATTTCTAAAGTCAAAGACGGATTTGAGAGTATACTGGGAATTTATGAAATACCACCGCAAGCCGATAGTGTGTTTTTGCAAATGTGGGTAAGAGACCTCTACCGTATTTCTTTTCTTTATAGCCTTGATGGAAAAGATTTTAAAACGTTGAATGAAACACCTGTTAAAGCAACCTTCTTACCTCCATGGGATAACCCGCCGCGGGCTGGCCTTGTTTCAAAAGGCAATTTAAATGAACAAGCTGTCTTTGAAAAATTTGTACTTCGGCAAACCATTACCATGTATAGCGGTCAAATCATTTTTGGAAGCCGAAAGTCTATCATCTTAATTATTAGTGCTGCAGCCGTAGTCATCTTGCTTGCTTCTATTGTTTTTTTTATTTACAAGAAAAAGCTGAAAAAGAAGCAACTGGTTAAACAAAGAGATAGAGTTGCAGCGGAGATGATAGATAATTAAATTTTTGAAATCTTTAGAAGTATGCTTGCCTGCTTTTAGTAAATGAACCCGGCCGCCAAATATTAATCTTAATAAAAGTTATTTAGAAAGGATTATTATCTTTCCTTATTGCTTACAACAAAAGGTCGAAACATCTGTATGAAAAAAATCTTCTTAGCTTCCTCGTTTTTTATCGTGGCTTTTACTATAAAGGCGCAGAATGTAATGGATTTCGAAAATTATGACCCGCCTTCCACACTAGTTGTTAATGAACACAGGGTTACAAAAGCTAAGTTTCCTTTTATTGATATTCATAACCACCAATCAGGTTTGGGGACCAAAAATTTAAGTGCGCTGATTGCTGACATGAACAAGTTGAATATGGCAGTGATGATAAATCTTAGTGGGTCTAACGGAACAGTGCTAAAGCAGGCCGTTGATAACACAAGAGCAAATGCACCAAAGCGTTTTATTGTTTTTGCCAATATTAATTTCAGCGGTATCGGAGAGAACGGTTGGGAAGATAAGGCAGTCAGGCAATTGGAAGAGGATGTGAAAAATGGAGCAAATGGCTTAAAAATTTTTAAGTCACTTGGGTTTTCAGTAAAAGACAATGCCGGCAAAAGAGTTACAGTTGATGATGTGAGACTGGATGCCATTTGGAAAAAATGTGGCGACTTAAAAATTCCTGTTCTTATTCATACGGCCGATCCAAAATCTTTTTGGGATCCGTTGGATGAGAAGAATGAAAGATGGTTAGAACTTAAAACTCATGCCGGCAGGAAGAGAAGTGATACCGACCCGGCTCCCTTTGAAGTACTGATACAAGAGCAACACAACATTTTTAAGAAACACCCTAATACCACCTTTATCGCTGCTCACTTTGGATGGTTTCCAAATGACTTAGCAAGATTGGGTAAACTGCTTGATGAACGACCTAATGTGGTGGTTGAATTCGGAGCGGTCATTGCCGAATTAGGCAGGCAGCCCAAAGCAGCAAAAGCTTTTTTTACCAAATACCAGGACCGAATTTTATTCGGAAAAGACAGTTGGGTGCCCGAAGAATATGCAACCTACTTCAGGGTATTGGAAACAGAAGATGAATACTTTCCATACCATAAAAAATACCATGCTTTTTGGAAAATGTATGGAATGGGATTACCTGACGAAATCTTGAAAAAAGTGTATTACAAAAATGCCCTGAGAATTGTTCCTAATATTGATGGCACTTTGTTTCCAAAGTAGGCTGCTGTTGTTTTTGATAAAGACAAGTGCGGCACACACATGCGTAATTATTGCTGTAAAGCCAGGTGCAAAAAGCTTTATAATTCGTCATCACGCTCAAGCATTAAAATGGCGCCCTGAGGAACAATATAGTATTTCTCACCTTCATATAAAACCTCTGTAGCGCCATTTAAAAGAAAGATAGCAAGGTCACCTTCGCGCACCTGCAAGGGAATGTACTTCACTTGCTCTTCATCGGTTTTCCAAGGCTCGTTTTCAACAGGCATTGGAATAGCGTACCCGGGCCCGGTCTTAATTACATAGCCCTGTTGCACTTTTTCTCTCTCCTGAACTCCCGGGGGGAGGTACAACCCCGACTGCGTTCTTTCTCCCGTCTTTGATAGTCTTATCAGCACCCGGTCTCCAATCACAACAATTTTCTTCAACTTATTATCTACAGTAAGTAACATATATAAAAATGAGAGGCAAAATTAGCCAACTGATTTTGATTTGCATTAGTAAAAAAACAGGATTACATTACAATGGTTTTTCATAGGATATTGGATTTTAAAAACAGGGCTGGATTTTCATCCTGGCCCTTTTTTTAATTTCGCTAATAGAAAGAGCGCTTTTGTGCCTTTCTGAATTTCGGGCAATATTTATTATTGCTAAAATTGCATGGACACGAGAACAATTGTTTTATGGTGAAATATTGCTGTCCCGTGCTCAAATAAACTTATAAATTTTTACCAGTAATAATAAGGTGCTAATGTATAGTAAGATAATTGTTGTTGAAGACAACATTGAAGATGTAGAAATTATAAAGTATGCTTTTAATCAACTTAAATATGATCTTGTAGACTTTTGTCCTGATGCTTACGCTCTTATTAATCATTTAAAGAAATTGGACAAAAACCACATGCCCAAGCTGGCTGTTGTTGATTATAATTTACCAAGTCTAAACGGGTTTAGTATTGCCACTTTTTTAAAAAGCCAAAAAGATTATTCGTCTATAACTGTTGTAGTAATGAGTGGAGTAATTCCGCAAAATGAAGAATATCGGCTTTTAAAAGCAGGTGTAGCTAAAGTGTATGAAAAACCTACTTCCTTAAATGATTATGTAAAAGTTGTTTCAGAATTAATTAGTTTGACAGCGTAACAGTTCTCATCCCTTGATGTTGCAAATTTCAATTCTCCATTATTTTCTTATCAAATAGCCTCTAAGCTTCTTTCGTCAGCTGTTCGCTTTTAGCTCTATAATTTAACTCATTTCGAACTAAGACAGGGAACATCAAAGGAGTAAGAACGTTGTGACCGGGCGACTCGGTACTTATGCAAAGTCAAACAAAACCTTTGCTTTTTTTAGTCTTTCCACAAATTTGCAAGAATTTCATAGGAGCTGATTCGGGCCTGGTGGTCATATATATGTGATGTTACCATTATTTCATCTACCTGTGTTTCATTTAAAAATTGTTGCAGTTTTACTTTAATAGTTTCAGCGGAACCGATAAATGTATATTTCATCATTTGAAGTATTGCTGCTTTTTCGGGTTCACTCCAGACTTCGTCCATATTTCTTATAGGTGGTTGCAGCGGTTTTGTTGAGCCATGTATAATGCCCATAGCGAATTGGTAAAACGATGTGGCAAGGTAACCTGCTTCTTCATCAGTGTCAGCAGCAATAACATTTATACATGCCAAATCATAAGGGTCTTTTAAGTCTTTTGACGGCTGAAAATTTTCGCGGTACAATTTAAGAGCAGCCTGAAGATGTGTTGGCGCAAAATGGCTGGCAAAGGCAAAAGGCATTCCTAATATAGCAGCAAGCTGAGCGCTAAATGTACTAGAGCCGAGCAGCCAAATTGGGATATCTAACCCTTCACCTGGAATTGCCCTAACCTTTGCTGTACCGTTTTCCTTAGAAAAATATCTCTTTAACTCCATTACGCTTTCAGGAAACTCATTAGGGCCTTCAACAAGAGTTCGTCTAAGGGCGCGCATTGTAACCTGGTCTGATCCGGGGGCACGGCCAAGCCCGAGATCAATACGACCGGGATACATAGTTTCTAATGTTCCAAACTGTTCTGCAATCACTAGGGGAGCATGGTTAGGCAACATTATTCCTCCCGCCCCCACACGAATGGTAGATGTATGTCCCGCTATATGGCCTATTAAAACTGATGTTGCAGAACTGGCAATACTTTCCATGCTGTGGTGCTCCGCGAGCCAATATCGCTTAAATCCCCACTGTTCTACATGCTTTGCTAAGTCTATACTGTTTTTATAAGTATCCGCAGTCGTTTTGCCATCAAGAATGGTGGCTAAATCAAGAACGGAGATAGGTATATCGGCTAGCTTTTTTGGTTCCCTCGTGTTACTAATCATCTTCATCTCATTTTAGTACGATGATAAACATAAACCGTTCCCAATTCAATTTATCCTATTTTGTCACCCTTTAGCCAAAACTTTGGCCGGCTTACTCTAAATATTCCAGCTGCTTTTTGTAATCGAAACGCAAGTCTTCATGCACTTGCTCTACAAGGCCGTTTAACTTTTTCAATTGTTGGTCATAAAGCGACGATAGTACTTTGTATGAACGAAAACGGATACCTGACTTCTTTACGTTCAGACAAAAATGTATGAGCAGTTCTACTTCAGATTCCTTCGTTGTTGTGTGCTTGCTATATTTACTAATTGCTTTTAATATTTTCCGCAGTGCCTTTTTTGCCAGGTACCAGTTTCCGTTAGGAAGTTGAGAAAATTCCTCGTCAATTTCCTTTTTAATGCTTTCCACATATCCTTGTTCATCATGTGCATCAAACAACAAATAAGATAAGAGTTCTTTATTTTCTTTTTTAAACCTTGCCAATCGCAGACACAATTCCAGTACTTTTTTCGGTGGGAGGGTAAGAAGTTCGTGTTTTAATTCGTTGATGCTCGCTGCTTTCATTGTCCCTTTTACTTTGCAAAGTAAATGCCCCGAAGCGATCATTTAGCGGCTGGCCTATTTCATCCCTTTAATACAACCTTTTTACAGTAGAAATCGATCGTAATAAAGTTGGCTGCGTTTTTAATTTCGCGGAGTATTTTTTTTGTAACCAACGGCATTAAATCTATTTAGCTTTTGTTGCGTCGCACTCTTATGCATTTTAATCTCCATGCAGCTTTGCCACTGCTTATTGCAGGCGCTTGTTAAGCATCATTTAATTTATTTCGTAAATATTTTCTTTTTAAATTTGTTAGTCAATGTTCTCTTAGGAGAAAGGAACACAGGAAAAGAATATAAGCTTAAAAAATAGTACTGAATTTTCCTTTTCATTAATATTTCAATAGCAGGCATACAACCCTTAGGAATTCAAACTAACCGATTTGCCATTATAACTTTTTTCTTAATAGCTGCTGCTACCATAGTTAGGCAAACTTTAACCCAGTAATCAACATGTATTTCAGGATCTTACCTTATCTGATAGCATTATTGTTATTTTCAGAATTAGCAAAGGGGCAGCAAACAAACAGGGTAGTTCAAGAGCAATGCGCTACTATGAACAGGCTTCAGTCTAAACTGGAACGTAGCTCACAACTGAAAGCAAAATTTGAACAGGAAAGACTTGCATTTACAAAAGCTATTAGAACGGGGCTATCCAGGCGAACAGAGGAACCTAACCAAAATAATAACAGGACTGCCTATACTATCCCGATTGTGTTTCATGTCGTTTTAACCAACCCTGCCACCGTGTCCGACGAAAGCATACTAGCTCAACTAGATGTTTTGAATAAAAGCTTTTCAGGGACCAATGCAGATACTACCAGAATTCCTGACTATTTCAAGCCTTTTTTTGGCAAAACCGGTATACAGTTTTGTCTGGCACAACAAACACCAACAGGTGAAGGAACTTCGGGGATAGAAAGAATTACAACCACACAAACTTCTTTTAGCCCGGACAATGACGCTGTTAAACACAGTACGAGTGGGGGCGCAAATGGTTGGGATCCCAAAAAGTACTATAATGTTTGGTTATGTACCTTAACGAGCGGAGTTTTAGGATATGCAACCTTTCCAAACGACACTGGAACTCCTGATGAACAAGGTGCCGTAGTTGATTATCGTTCATTACCCGGAGGGTCGTTAAACAGTTACAATGCAGGCAAGACTTTGTCGCATGAAACAGGCCATTACTTCAATCTCTTCCATATATGGGGGGATGATAGGGGAGAATGCACCGGTTCAGATGATGTTAATGATACACCTAACCAGGCTGATGCTTCAAAAGGTTGTACTAACGGTATAAAAACAGATGCCTGCAGTCCCGCTGCAAATGGAGTTATGTATCAAAACTATATGGATTATAGTTTTGATAGTTGTTTGGTTATGTTCACGCAGGAACAAGTCCTTCGTATGGAAACTACGCTTATTACATATCGCTCTTCTTTAATAAGTTCTAACGGCTGTACTCCGCCTGTTTTAAAAAATTATGATGCACGCCTGTCATCAATAGATCAACCAGCGCAGCGATTATGTAACAGTTCGTTTACTCCTATTGTCAGCATCCAGAACAAAGGAAGCCAGTTATTGACTTCATTGGATATCAGTACCCAAATTGACAACGGTCCTGTTACCATTTACAACTGGAAAGGTTCTTTAGCCTATCTGGCTTCAACAACGGTATCATTAGACAATTTAAATGCAGGAGTAGGTATCCATACCTTAACTATCTATGTTTCTAATCCTGATAACAATGCAGATGAATTTATTGCCAACGATACAATTTCATCCGTTATTCAATTTTACAATCCTGTAACAACTGTTTTAGAAAGTTTCGAAGGAAGTGTTTTTCCTCCCAATGGGTGGGATATCCAAAATCCTGACAACTCTATCACCTGGAAACGTGTAACCGGAGTATCAAAAATAGGGAATGCAAGCGTTATGATTGAAAACTTCAATTATACTTTAGTTGGAGCAAAAGACGACCTACGACTTCCAAATGTTACACTTGAAAAAGTAGATTCTGCTTTTTTATCATTCCATGTTGCTGCCGCGGCTTATACTGACGTAAATGCTCTAAATAATGTTTGGGATACGCTGGAAGTTTTAATAAGCACAGATTGCGGACAGACATATACCAGCCTTTATAAAAAACATGGAAGGGATTTAGTTACAAGAACTGTAGCAACAACAACTTTCTTTACACCAACACCCTCCGAATGGAGAAAAGACTCAATTAACCTTGCTGCTTATTTGGGTGAAAGCAACATTTTACTGGCTATTAGAAATACGGCAGGATACGAAAACAATATTTACCTGGATGATGTACACCTTAGAACTGTTATTATCAATCCAAATCTTAAAAGGCTTGGCTTTTTAGCTACCCCAAACCCTAATAATGGTGTTATAAACGTTCAATTTTATCCGCAGCCAACTAACTTAAGAGCTTTACAAGTATATGACATTGCAGGGCAAAAATTAACAGAAGTAATTATTCCAAATGGGCAGGCAAGCAATTACTATCGGCTTGATATAACTAAGTATTCGGCCGGAATATATATAGTAAGGGCTGTATTTACCGATAGAGTAATTACAAGTAAAATTCTAAAGTTCTAGTAAGATGGCATCACCAAGGTATAGGGTATTCTAAAAAAATATTATTTTGTTTTCAGTATAAATTTGTACTACCTTTGGTAAAAGTTTGTATTATGGAAGAGGGTAAAACAGAAAATTTACCTAAAGCCTCAAAAGCTGTAAGAGTTGAGGGTGCTCAAAAAAAAGGTAAAAAAGTTGGAAGTAAGGCATATAAAACTACGTCTGAAGAAAAAATAAATTCGATGGTAGAGGAGGCGGATGGTACCGCATATGTTACCAGTAAGAGGCAAATTAGTACTGGAACAAATAATTGGGTTATTTTGGATAACGCATCTAAAAAGCCTGAAAGCAGAATGACATCTTTTGAAAAAATTGATATTATACGAGAAGGAATATCTAAAAAAGACCTTGAACATTTAAAAGAAAAGACAGAACTGGATTATAATCAATTATCAAAGGTACTTTCTGTTGCGCGAGCTACTCTTATCAACAAAAAAGGAGCAGCCAAATTTGATATGGTTTTAAGTGAAAGAATTGTAGGAGTTGCAGACATCTATTCTTACGGCTACGAAGTTTTTGAAGATGAAAACCGATTTAATGAATGGATATTTCGTTCAAATCAATCATTAGGCGGTCAGGCACCATACGATTTGTTAGACAATCAATATGGAAGAGAAGAAGTTAAAAACCTGATTGGACGAATTGATTATGGTGTTTATTCATAAGGTCGGCAATGATTGTATACAGGATAGGAAGAACAAAATATGCTAAAGATCTGAGTGGTGAGGGTGCCAGACTAAATGGAGGACGCTGGAATCATAAACTTACTCCATGCCTTTATGCTTCTGAAAGTAGATCTCTTGCTGTGTTAGAATACACCGTTAATGTAAATATTGAGGATATTCCACGTGCCTTAAGTATGACTACTCTTGACATTCCTGACAAGGATATCTTACAGCTGACTATTGCTGACCTTCCGGGAAATTGGAGGGCCTCGCCTGCACCTGCCTCTACTAAAGACTTCGGTACTGAAGTCTTGAAAAAATCTCAGTTTGCTGTCATTCAAATTCCGTCGACAGTAATTCCTGATGAGTTTAACTATCTCCTTAATCCCTTGCACCGCGACAGTTATCAATTTCTAATTCTAGATACCCAAGATTTTATTTATGATGTAAGAATAAAGACCAAATAATGTTAAAATATAGATTGAACTAGGGGCGGGCGAGTTTCGATCCATCTGAGTTCGGGAAGTAAAATTTGTTCCTTTAGCTTATTATGCAGTCTTTAATATTTTGATGAAGGAAGGAGATTTTTTACCACATCCTAACATGTTCCTAATTAGTTTGGCGTTAAGTGTTGACTGTAAGCACAAGTGTGCGACGCAACGATGAATCATTAAAAAACAAATGTTTGTAACCAAAAAATTGAAAAGGAACTTTTATTTACTCTTTAATTCTAATGCAAGAAATTTTCCCGTATGACTTGCCTTTACTTTCACCAGGTTTTCCGGTGTTCCTTCAAACAGAATCTTGCCTCCACCATCACCACCTTCGGGGCCTAGGTCTATAATGTGATCGGCTACTTTTATGACATCTAGATTATGTTCTATTACCAGTACTGTGTTGCCTCTGTCTACCAGCTTATTTAAGACATCTAACAAATGCTGGATGTCCTGAAAGTGCAGGCCCGTGGTAGGCTCGTCTAAGATGTAGAAGGTTTTTCCGGTGTCTTTCTTTGCCAACTCAGTGGCTAGTTTTACGCGTTGGGCTTCACCTCCGCTTAGTGTAACCGCAGATTGACCTAGCGTAATATATCCAAGACCAACTTCCTGCAATACTTTGATTTTTCTATACAGAAAATGAACGTTTTGAAAAAACTCAACGGCTTCATCAACAGTCATATCCAGAATGTCGCTAATTGATTTGCCTTTGTAACGAATCTCGAGCGTTTCACGATTATACCTTTTTCCATTACATTTTTCGCACGGCACATAGACATCAGGTAAAAAGTTCATTTCTATTACCCGCATGCCGCCTCCTTCGCAAACGTCGCATCTTCCCCCCCTGACATTAAAAGAAAAACGACCTGCCGCATAACCACGAATTTTAGCTTCGGGAATTGCTGCAAACAGGGTTCTGATTTCAGTAAAAAAGCCACAGTAGGTTGCCGGATTACTTCTCGGTGTTCTGCCAATGGGACTTTGATCAATCTCTATTACCTTATCAATAAAGTTTAAACCAGCAATGCTTTTATACTCCATAGGAGTCATCTTGCTATTGAAGGCGTGCTTTGATAGAATAGGATATAGGGTTTCTGTAATTAGGGTACTCTTTCCACTACCACTTACACCTGTAACGCAAATGAACTTGCCCAAGGGAAACTTTACATTAACCCCTTTAAGGTTGTTGCCTTTTACTCCTTTTAGTTCAAGTACATTACCGTTGCCTGCTCTTCTTTCTTTGGGAACGGCTATCGATTTTTCTCCGCTTAAATAAGCTGAGGTGGGAGAACCAGACGCTAAAACTTCGCTGGGGCGACCTTGCGCCACTACCTGACCTCCATGCTTGCCTGCTTTTGGGCCTATATCAATTAAGTGGTCTGATGCAAGCATAATGTCTTTATCGTGCTCTACCACCAAAACACTATTCCCAATGTCTCTTAGATTTTTTAAAGCAACTATCAACTGCTGATTATCCCGCTGGTGCAAACCAATACTTGGCTCGTCTAAAATGTAGGTAATACCTTGTAGCTGCGAGCCTATTTGGGTAGCAAGCCTGATGCGTTGGCTTTCGCCACCGCTTAATGATTTAGATGACCTGTTTAAAGTAAGATAGGTGAGACCCACATCTAACAAGAAGCTGAGCCTTTCCCTTATTTCCTTTAAAATATCTTTTGCAATGGTATTTTGTTTTTTAGATAGCCTTTCTTCAATTTCAGTAAACCACACAAACAATTTATCCAGGTCCTGGCGGCTTAAATCAGCAATATTCTTTTCGTTTACTTTAAACCATAAACTTTCTTTCTTTAACCTGTCACCGTTGCAGGCTGGACATTCTTTCAAAACCATAAATTTCTCTACCCAATCTCTCAGAGACTCGCTGCTGCTTGATGAAAACCATCTTTTAAGCATATTTACTATTCCTTCATATTCCGTGGTATACATGTCGCCCGGAAGTGCCTCGTAATCCCCCGATATTTCTACATCCCCGTTTGCATCTTCTTTTCCATAAAGAATGATATTTAGTGCATTTTGCGAAAGATCTTTAACGGGTTTGTCAACAGAGAACTTATGTTTTTTACTTAGCTGAACGATTTGCTTGTAAATAAAAGCTTCCCGCTCTTCGCCCAGGGGTGCGATTGCTCCTTCTTTAATACTTTTATTCTTATCAGGAATTACCGCATCCATGTTGATCTGGTAAACACTTCCAAGGCCTTTACATGATGGACAGGCGCCATATGGAGAGTTAAATGAGAAGGCATTGGGTGACGGTTCTTCGTAACTTAACCCGGTGTCTTCACACATTAATTGCTTACTGTATTGAACCACCGTATCACTATCATTGATCAATAAAAACATAAGGTCTTTACCCACCTGAAGTGTTTTTTGCACGCTTTGGCTGAGGCGTACTTTCATATCGTCGGTTGCCTGTAATCGATCTATTACTAATTCTATATCGTGAATTTTGTACCTGTCAACCTGCATCTTTTCTTTTAAGTCTTTCACTTCTCCATCGATCCTCACTTTCAGAAAACCTTTCTTTCTAACATCTTCAAAAAGTTCTCGATAATGTCCCTTTCGCCCGCGAACCAGCGGCGCAAGGAGACTTATTTTTTTATCCTTGAATTTTGAAAAAATGTTCTCCACGATTTCCTCTTCGCTCCATTTAACCATTTTCTTACCGGTGTTGTAGCTATAAGCCTCACCGATCCTGGCAAACAATAATCTAAGGAAATCGTATACTTCTGTAATAGTTCCGACTGTTGATCTGGGATTTTTATTAGTGGTCTTTTGTTCAATTGAGATAACGGGACTTAGACCGGTTATCTTGTCAACATCAGGTCTTTCCATATCTCCTATGAACTGCCTTGCATAAGCACTAAAGCTTTCCATATACCTGCGTTGGCCTTCGTTGTAAATTGTATCAAAGGCAAGTGACGATTTGCCGCTTCCACTAACACCGGTAATAACAACCAATTTATTTTTAGGAATCGAAATGTCAATATTTTTCAGATTGTGAACCCTTGCACCATAGACTTCTATTTGTTCTTCTACCTCAGCAACTTCTATTGGATCAGATATAATTTTCGCCATAACGTGTAAAGATAGCAAGACAGTAGTTTGAATAATTGTAATAGTATGATAAAGGCGTTGGTTAAAAACGTTACAAGTGTGTAAGCAAAAATTCTATAGAATCGGTGGCCTTGTGTGGAGTTTTTAACTCCATATGATCTTTAACTGCTTAATTTAAAAATTTTGCTATAAGTAGAATAAAGTAGCGTATGCCATCGTTTAATTAAAAATTCCGAAAAAATGAATAATATCAACAGTTATATTACCCAGCTAAACTTTCTATTGCTAGGGCTGGGGATATTCTCGTTTTTTATTAAGATGGTGCTGTATTATAAAGTAGAAAAAGGATGGGACCCGGTAAGATTTTTACGTTTTTCAAGGGTAGACTTAAAAATGACGGTAAGTAAAGATTTACGTAATTCGAGAAAAACCCAAAACTTGCTAACGAAACTGTTTCTCACGTTTATCTTATTATTTGGCATGTCTACGTTTTTTCGGATTATTATTAGTTAGAACTTGAAGGGGTTCGGTTCTTCCAGGCGATGTGTTTATTTTAAAAAATGAATGCATCGCTTTTTTATTCTCTTTCCTTCTTTAATTTCCGTTACTTTCTACATAGCCTGAACGTGCGCCAAAGGGAAGTGAAGTAGGGAAAAGTTTCAAGTTCTTAGTTTGGAGTTAGGTAATGGCGGTCGGCTGTTGAGGGTTAGCGCGGCGTTGATTGCTTAATTGGTTGATTGCTTCATTGTTCTTTTCTTCCATCTATCTTTTTTCCTTCACCTTCTGTTTTTAAATATACCCCCATATGCCGGTCATCGCTATTCAGGCCCCAAATAGAAGGAGTGCGGCTACAGAAAGCGCTACCCTTGTTTATAAAGAATGAGACTTTATTGCATGGAAAACCTTTTTTTAAAGAACCGTTTTTTTTAAGCCAACTAAAGTACTGCTAGAGGCATATGTTGCGTCGCACTCTTCAACATTTTTTTATTTAATCAGCCATTTAAAAGTTGCTATTCCAAATCATTTCATCCAAAATCGATCATTTCTTAATCTCTTGTTTCATAAACGGAAGTACAGTTTCAGGCGGACAAGTTGGGACAGGTAAAGGAGGTGATGTAAAAATTATACTTCTATAATAATTTGATGCGAGTAAGAATTACATCATAATATTCTCTTCCTTAAAATGGATGGCAAGTTGACTTGGATTAATATTAAAACTCAGGCGGTGATATTTGCATAAGCCATATTCCTGTATCGCTAAGCGATGTTCTTCGGTACCGTAGCCTTTGTTATTGTTCCAGTTATAGAGAGGGTATTCGTGATGCAGGTTTTTCATGTACTCGTCACGGTACGTCTTTGCAAGTACACTCGCAGCAGCTATAGAGGAGTAAAGTCCGTCGCCTTTAATAATACATTTGTGTTTTACATCCTGGTAGGGCGTAAACCTATTCCCGTCAATTAAAAGATATTTAGGACGTTTTTTTAAATTATCTAAAGCAAGATGCATTGCTTTAAATGACGCACGTAAAATATTGATGCGATCAATTTCGTCATGATCAACTTTAGCAACACT
The DNA here is from genome assembly GCF_025963695.1 of Segetibacter sp. GTDB lineage: Bacteria > Bacteroidota > Bacteroidia > Chitinophagales > Chitinophagaceae > Segetibacter. The sequence continues at coordinate 105,748 of NZ_JAOQAH010000040.1, forward strand.
ATAACAAAGGGCTTCTTTTTCAATAACCGGCCGTAGTTCATTTCGCTGCGCTTCAGACAATTGCTTGCTGTCATTTAAGAAAGGATGATGAAAATCTTTGGGGAGAATGACGGCAGCAGCGAAAACCGGACCTGCGTAGCAACCTCTTCCAGCTTCATCGCAACCGGCTTCAACATATCTTTTCTGGTAGTAGGGCTGTAACATCTCTATTACAAAAATGCGTGTTCAATTTTGAAATTCGAAAGAAATAGCCAAAGATTCTTCAAAAAGTTATTACCATGGTTTTACCACTAATTTTGCCCCGCAAAAGTGAAACATTTAAAAGTGAATGGTGAACGGATCACTCTCCTGTGATGTTTCACTTCTTGCGCCTCCACTTTAGTTGAAGCACTAAGACAAAATATGCAACAAGACAAGTCAACAAGAATTGTAGCTAACTGGATTTTTTTAGGAGTAGCAATGTTAATTATCCAGGTTTTGTTGGGCGGAATAACGAGGCTAACCGGTTCGGGATTATCAATAACCGAATGGAAGCCAATTATGGGAGCGATGCCACCAACGAGCGAAACAGAATGGCAGGTGGTTTTCGATAAGTACCAACAGATAGCTCAATATAAGTTCCTCAACACACACTTTACGCTTACCAATTTTAAATTCATTTTCTTCTGGGAGTGGTTTCACCGCTTATGGGCAAGATTAATAGGGGTGGTTTTTCTTATTCCTTTTATTTACTTCTTAGCAAAAAAATACTTTAAACAATGGATGGTCTTGCCGCTTGTAATCTTGTTTCTACTAGGCGCATTGCAGGGAGCCATTGGTTGGATAATGGTACAAAGCGGGTTGAACGACAACGACCTTTATGTAAGTCACATAAGATTGGCCGTGCATTTTATGGCCGCAATGATTTTAATAAGTTATGCCCTCGTGTTTGGATTGAAATTATTACTCGATCCGGCCCAGCGAATAGTGCAAGCAAAGTTGCTAAATGGGGCTATTGCTATAACAGCGTTAATTTTCATTCAGTTGACTTTCGGTGCTTTTATGGCCGGGTTGAAAGCTGCAACTGCGGCTCCAACATGGCCAGACATAAATGGAATGATGGTTCCTAAAGGAATTTTTTCTAGCGAGGTCTTTCCGCAAAATATTATTTATGACAAAATAGGTGTACACTTTGTACACCGTACACTTGCTTACCTGATTGCTATATTCATACTTATTTGGTGGTTTACTGCCAGGTCTATTTCCAATTCTGCTGCTTTTAATAGAGCTAAAAATGCGGCCGTATCTCTTGTGGTCGTGCAGGTTATCCTTGGCGTTTTTACTGTTTTAAGCAGCCCTAAAATGGTAGCGGGAAAGTTTGGCACTTTTGAGTGGCTGGCAGAAATTCACCAGCTTACAGGCATGCTGCTACTGTTAGCAATGGTTGCTGTAGTTTACGTGTTAGGTAAAAAGAAGACGGTTTATTAAAAAACACAACTACTTCATTAAAATTGCTGCCGGTCGTTCACAAAAGAACTAAATTCCTGTTTCGTTTCAATTGCAGAAGTATCGGCATCAGCAGCTCCAACAGGTATAGGCCCACTGACTTATTAACTTTGATTCTTCTCTTTCGAATCTTGCTTCGACACCGGCATATATAACTTAAAGCATCTTCTGATCAGGTCAATTTTAAATTCATCGTTTGTCTCAGCCGGCTCGCCATCTATATGAAAGGGGGCAAGCTTAAGGTTGCGAATAGTAAGTGAAGATGCTTGAAAATAAAGGATGTTCTTCTGACACATGTCTTCAACAAACTGCTGAAGATTGTTGTTTCCTCTTATCTGTTGCAATATTGCAAACGGCAGTCTTGCTTTGTGCATTTTTTGCACAATTACAATGTCAAGTAGTCCATCATCCAGGTTAGCTTTTGGGGCAATGGTAAAATGGTTACCAAATTGGTTGCTATTAGCAATGCTTATGAAAAAGGCATCGGTAAAAAAAGAAAAATTATCATTAACTATTTGAAACTGGTAGGGGTGAGCTTTAAAATACTGAACAAGGCTTTGTTGTGTGTATGTTAACAAACCCCTCGATGCCTTGTTTGCAAAATCATGTGCTACCTGTGCATCAAAGCCAAGGCCACTAAGCATGCAGCTAAAATGATCATTTATTGTAAAGGCATCAACATATCCGATATTACCTTTAAAAACAACGTCAAGCGCTTTAGCGAAATTTTTTGGAATACCGGCGCCAAATGCAAGACCGTTGCCACTTCCCATTGGTATAATTCCAAAATTTACTCCTGTTTCATACAGCGAAGCAACTACCCGGTTGACTGTTCCATCGCCACCAACCATTACAACGTCGGTGATCGCATCTTTTGCAATCTTATCTTTCAAATAATCATAATCGCCGGCAGCATTTGTTTGTAGTATTTCAAAGTCAATAGACCTGGCTTTGGTTTTCTGCTGTATCAACTTTTCCAAACCATCTTTCTTGCCGGTGCCTGATACAGGGTTTATTAAATAAACAATTTTTTGTTGCATTGGACTCATTTGTTTAGTTCCATTCAATCTTACATATAAATATTCTTCTCACCCTTATGCGTGCGGCCAGCGCTTTATCAGTTGGCAATGAGGTAGTATAAATAAAAACAGGCTGCTTTTTCTCTTTCACCTTATTTAAAATGGATGCTTTAACAGAAACGGAACCGCTTTGTTTATTTACAGTTACAGTTTTTAAATTTCTATCATCTGCGCTGTTTACATAAAAAGTGCGGTTCCATCCTTTATTAGTATGCTCACTTTTATATGAAATTGTTATGCAATCCTTTTGCAGAAACTCTCTTTCTTTAATTGAGGCAACCGATGTCTCCTGGTCTGCAACCCCATTAAAAATTAATTGCTTATTAAAAAGAATTTTACAACTATCATTTGCTTTCGCATTTATGGTCATTAGTGTAACAAAAGCGAATAGGGTAATTAATTTGTTCATGCTATGATTTACAAAAACGCGAAGTTGAAGTCTTTAGGGAGAAAGAAATTTTTTTCAATAAACATTACCATCTGATTAACGCGCTGGCCCAGGTAAAGCCGCTACCAAAAGCAGCGAGGCATACTAAATCTCCCTGTTTTATTTTGCCCTCCTGCCAGGCTTCGCACAGCGCAATAGGTATACTTGCTGCAGTAGTATTTCCGTACCGCTGTATATTGTTGTAGACCTTTTCCGACGGCAATTTCAATATCTTTTGTAGCATTTGGCTTATTCTTAAATTTGCCTGGTGAGGGATAAGCATATCAATATCGGCGGGGCTCAAGCCGTGGGTATTTAAAGCCTCCATTATTACTTCCGGAAACTTTTCGATTGCTTTTTTAAAAACCGCCTGGCCATCCATTTTAGGAAAGTTCTGTTCTTTATCTATCATTGCATGGGTCATAAAAGCTTTGCCCATATCGTCGTTGTCAAAGTCAGCAAAATGTTCCCAATGATTGCCGTGAGTACCAGGGTTATACATGGCCAGCACTTCTGCACTATTACCATCGCTGTGCAGGTGAGTACTTAACATACCCCTTAAGTCATCTTCAGATGCCTGCAAAACCACCGCGCCTGCTCCGTCGCCAAAAATCACGCTTATATTTCTTCCTTTTGTACTAAAATCAAGCCCGAAAGAGTGCTTTTCACTACCTATCACCAGTATGTTTTTATACATCCCTGATTTTATGAACTGGTCACCCACGCTAATTGCATAAACAAATCCACTACATTGGTTACGAATATCTAATGCGCCAATTTCTTTCATTTTCATTTCGCGCTGTACCAATACACCACAGCCCGGAAAATAATAATCGGGGCTCAACGTAGCAAAAATGATGAAGTCAATATTTTGTGGAGTTAGGCCCGCTCTTTCGATAGCAATCTTAGCAGCCGCAATACCCATGGTGGTGGTAGTTTCGGCCTGCCTGCCGGCGTATCGCCGTTCTCGTATGCCGGTTCTTTCCTGTATCCATTCGTCACTGGTATCCATCAATTTGGTCAGGTCATTGTTAGTATAAATATTCTCGGGCACGTGCATGCCTATACCGGCAATAATACTTCTTGGCATTTCAATCGTTTTCACAGGAAAAGTAATGATTTTTAGAAATTATCAGTCCTTAAATTATCAGGCGTTAAAACTGTGGTGTCTTTTTAAGCAGGGAGACTTTTGAAGCCTGCTATTTCACTCTTTTCAACATCGTTGTGTCACACTCTTATACCTTTATTCTTTATTCAACTTTGTTTGCCGTTTTGTTTGCTAGCTCTGTGGCTCGTTATAAGTGCTACCGTTTTCTAAATACACAACCATTTTGTAAAGCCGCCATATTTTAAAGTCTTAGGTCATTATTTTCTTTTCCTTTCCTCCATCAATATTGCTTCACGTATAACTTTACCATATGAACCAGCAGGCAGGAAAATATATTATTTTTTTTGGCGCCGCCATTATTGCTATAGGTCTTATTATCTATTTATTTCCCAATGCTTTTAAGTGGTTTGGGCACTTGCCCGGAGACATTAGAATTGAAAAACAAAATTTTAAGGTCTATTTCCCTATAGTTACTATGATTTTGCTGAGTTTGCTGCTTACTTTGATATTAAATCTTTTTAAAAGACTGTAAAACTCGACGAGGAAAGGATGACATAAAAAGATGTAGTACAAGTGAGTGACACAACCGCAGCACAAGATTGAACAAATGTTGGCCTCCCAAATAACTTTCCCGGTCTTACTAATTTAATTATGCAGGCAACCTCCTAACCTGAAACTCGTATGTAAAGTTGAAACCAAAAAGACTTTATATGCTCAAACTTAACTTTTTCTTTTTACTGATTTCTTCTTACGGAATAGTGAATGCTCAAAGCGTTTGGAACGGGCCAACGATAACTTTTACAAAGGCTAACGGAGTAAGCCCTTCGAGTGCTGCCGGCCAGGATAAAATAACTAATCACGTGTGGCTAACAAGAGGTGCCAACGAAGGGATTTTTAATATCGTGGCCGAAACCGGATATGATCAGCGCGGCGTTAGTCCCGCTGGTACTGAGTGGGCGTACGGAAGTCTTAACAATTACAATACGCTGGATTATAAATCGTGGGAAGGCTTCAATGGACAAAAGCCGCCGTCAATGGTAAATAAACCGGCGGTTTTACATTTAATAGCAGACAATACCTATATCGGGATAACTTTTACAAGTTGGGGTGGTGCGGGCACCGGTGCCTTTTCTTATACCCGCACAACGGCCACCACGTTGCCTATTACATTAAAAGATTTTTCCGCAACTATCAGCAAGCAAAATGCTTTATTAAAATGGTCAACGGTTACAGAAATTGATAATGATCATTTTGAAATTGAACATAGTGTAAACGGTCGAGAATTTTCATCAATCGCCGAGGTAAAGGCGAATGGGACGTCTGCAATAGAACGCTCCTATACTTATTTGCACGAGAATGTTTCTGCTGGAAAGCACTTTTACCGTATAATAGATGTTGATAAAACGGGCAACAAACGCTATTCTCAAATCATTACTTTATCATCAGGCGCAGCATTTACAATGCATGTTTATCCTAACCCTGCAACATCGTTTATTTCTGTTATAACTTCTTTGTTACTTAAGGGAACCGCTTTTTCCATTAATTCTCTTTCAGGACAGTTGCTTTTGAGGGGAAAATTAAATGAGCAGCAAATAGATATTCAAAAGTTGTCGGCCGGGCAATATTGGTTGACACTTAAAGCAAACAACGGGAAAATGTTGAAAGCGCAGTTTTTTAAAAAATAGTCTAAGCGTTTCGTGATTATAAACGCATAAAAGCCAGGAAATCTTTTTTCCTGGCTTTTAACTTAATGTTTCAGAAATTATTTTGAAACAAAAATTGGTAGGAGGTAACAAAGCGATTAGTCGTGGCCTCCTGTGTTATCGTTTCCTTCACTTGCATCTGGTAATCCTGGGGTACCACCGGTAGCTCCTCCCATATCAGTCTTATTACCTGTATTTTCTTTGGCTTGTTTTGCTTCGCCCTCTTGTCCCCCGTCAGCAATATGCGGAGCCGGGCCTGTACCTACATTGGCATTTGCATCTTTTGAAAAAGTGCTTTCAACTCCAGCTTTTTTGCCTTTGTTTTCTTCGCCGCCAGCCAGGTCATTGTATTTCGTGTCGAGATTCATAAACTGTTTTTTTATAGTTACCGAAATTTCCATGCCATTTCAAATTTACAATAACTTTTAAGTATTATTAAGATTATAGTAACCCTTAACAGAAGGAAAAACCGTTGCAAAACCATACATTTGCGCTCTTAAACCCCCTGCCTCCCATAAGGGGGAATTTTTTTAAGGGGAATTATTAATTTTTAATATAAAAGGTCCTTTAGGGATTTTAGGGTTTTTATGAATATCAGAAACATCGCCATTATTGCGCACGTTGACCACGGTAAAACTACATTGGTTGACAGAATTCTTCATCAAACCAATGTTTTCCGTGCAAACCAGGAAACGGGTGAATTAATTATGGATAGTAATGATCTTGAAAGAGAAAGAGGAATTACTATTTTCAGTAAAAATGCTTCTGTAGTTTACAAAGACGTAAAAATTAATGTAATCGATACTCCAGGTCACGCTGACTTTGGTGGTGAAGTAGAAAGGGTTTTGAAAATGGCGGACGGTGTTTGCCTTTTGGTAGATGCTTTTGAAGGCCCAATGCCTCAAACGCGGTTTGTATTACAAAAGGCACTTCAGTTAAACCTAAAGCCAATTGTAATTATTAATAAAGTTGATAAGCCTAATTGCCGTCCTGACGAAGTTCATGATGCAGTTTTTGAATTGTTTTTTAACCTTGATGCTACTGAAGAACAGCTCGATTTTCCTACCTTTTATGGTTCCGGAAAAAACGGTTGGTTCAATAGCAAAAACGAGCAGTGCGAAGACATTACTCCGTTGCTAGATGGCATACTGAAATATGTTCCTGAACCAAAAATTCCGGAAGGAAATCTGCAGCTACAAATTACTTCTTTGGATTATTCAACTTTCCTTGGCCGTGTTGCTATCGGAAAAGTAATTCGCGGAGGTATCAAAGAAGGTCAGCCATTTAGCCTGGTTACAGCAAATGGCATTAAAAAATCAAAAGTTAAAGAATTGTACATATTTGAATCTTTGGGTAAGAGAAAAGTTCCCGAAGTTTTAGCCGGTGATATTTGTGCCGTTGTTGGTCTCGAAGATTTTACAATTGGTGATACCATTGCAGATATCGAAAATCCCGAAGGCTTACCAGTGGTAAGTGTTGATGAACCTACCATGAGTATGATGTTTAGCATCAACAACTCTCCTTTCTTTGGTAAAGATGGCAAGTTCGTTACATCACGTCACCTTCGTGACCGTTTAATGAAAGAAACCGAAAAGAACCTTGCATTAAGAGTAGAAGATACAGACAGTGCTGATAGCTTCAATGTGTTTGGTCGTGGTATTCTTCACTTAGGCGTATTGGTTGAAACGATGCGTCGTGAAGGTTACGAACTCACCGTTGGTAATCCACAGGTATTGGTTAAAACAATTGATGGTAAAAAACACGAGCCTTACGAGATACTTGTTGTTGACGTACCGCAAGAATTGAGTGGTAAAGTAATTGACCTTGTTACCCAACGTAAAGGCGAGATGCTTATCATGGAAAGCAAAGGCGAAATGCAACACCTTGAGTTCGATATTCCTTCGAGAGGTTTGATTGGACTTCGTTCTCAAATGCTTACCAACACACAAGGTGAAGCCGTTATGGCTCACCGCTTTAGCGAATACAAACCGTGGAAAGGGTTTATTCCTGGAAGAAGCAATGGCGTTTTGATTTCTAAGAATACCGAAAAAACTACAGGATACTCGATAGACAAATTACAGGATCGTGGTAAGTTCTTTGTTGACCCAGGAGAAGAGGTGTACACAGGCCAAATTATTGCGGAGCACATTAAGCCAGGAGATCTTGTTGTAAATGCAACAGAGCCTAAAAAATTAACCAACCACCGTGCAAGCGGTAGCGACGATGCTTCGCGCATTGCTCCCAAAACTTTGTTGACTTTGGAAGAATGTATGGAGTACATACAGCAGGATGAGTGTATTGAGGTAACTCCTAAGCACATTCGTATGCGTAAGGTATTTCTCGACGAAGAATCAAGAAAGCGGGATACTAAAAAAGCTGAAACTGTAGCATAACCTATTATAATTGATAATAAGGAAGGCTGTTTTCAATAAAATGAAAGCAGCCTTTTTATATCAATTAGATTTTGTATCAAGCTTCATCTCTTCATTAAACTTTTGTTGCGACGCAGTACGTTCATCTGTTGTATATCTTTGAAACAGTTTTTTGAGTTTATTAATTATTCATATCAACTTCGATTGAACCATGGGACCACTTTTTGAGGCAAAAGCTTTGTACGACAACGAGTACGCGCTGTATAACATTTACCGAATGGAACGTGAAAAGTACAAAGCTGAATTGATCATTGATAATGACGAAGATTCTAAGTCTACCGCTCCGAAAGAACTTATTGTAAGCAAGAAAGACGGTAAATGGCACATTGAAGACACAAGATTTAACGAACTCGGTACAACGTTGGGCGTAGAGATCGATGCATTTAACAATGGTTACGGAGCGCTTCTTGGTCGTATAGGCATGGGCTAATAAATAACACTTCGAGACCTTTTTCCTTGTTCGATACAATTCTTATAATTGTTACTTTTGCCCGCTATGGGCCAAAAAAAATTACAGCGTTTTTCAGAGATAAAAAGTTTTTCAAATGTTCTAGAGTATCCAACGGGTATGAAAGGGCAATGGAAAAACTTTTTTAATAACACTAACCCTATTGTATTAGAGCTTGCTTGCGGAAAAGGAGAATATGCTGTAGGGCTTGGAAGATTGCATCCTGAAAAGAATTTTATCGGATTAGACATTAAGGGCAACCGGATGTGGGTAGGTGCAAAAACGGCACTTAACGAAGGATTAAATAATATAGCTTTCATACGCACGCAAATAGAAAAAATTACAGACTATTTCGCTGAACGTGAGGTGTCAGAAATATGGATAACCTTTCCCGACCCGCAGTTACGTATAAGCAAAGCAAAGAAGCGGTTGACGCATCCAAGGTTTTTACGCTTGTATCAATCCATCATGGCAAATAACGGGGTAATTAATCTTAAAACAGACAGCCCCGATTTATACAACTTCACAAAGCAAGTCGTAAACATATCAGGATTGACGTTGTTAGAAGATATTGTTGATGTATATGCTGAAGCGGAAGTAAGGGGTGACCTGAAAATTCAGACACACTACGAAAAGCTTGATATCGCTAAAAGCAACCGCATACACTACCTTAAATTTTTGATGGATAAAAATCTGCCTACCGCACTAGACGAACAACTAAAACAGTTATTAATTGAAACAGAAGCTGGTTGAGGGTGAAGATTTTTATTACAACGAAATGCGCTTTTTTGTCATGACCGAAAAGTATCACTTAAAAAGAGGCTTTTGTTGCGGAAACGGATGTAAGCACTGCCCCTACAATTTTGAGAAAGTTAGCGAACCTAAAAGAAGTGAGCTAATTAAAAAAAAGAACACGGATAATACCAAATGAAAGGATTTGCAAAAATCATTCAAATCCTTTCATTCCATCTAATCCGCGTCATCCGTGTTCTATCTTTATTCTTAACTCAATAAATTGTTCGCTATCAAATATTCCGCAATCTGAACTGCATTAGTGGCCGCTCCTTTCCGAAGGTTATCACTCACGATCCACATGTTCAAAGTATTTTCCTGGCTCTCATCTCTTCTCAGTCTACCAACAAATACATCATCTTTCTCATGCGCCCAAAGAGGCATTGGATAAATCTGTTCCTGGATGTTATCCTGTAACGTAATGCCCGGGGAGTCTGAAAGCAATTGCCTGACTTCATCCAGGTCAAAATCATTCTCAAACTCCACGTTTACACTTTCACTATGACCACCCATAACCGGTATCCGAACGGTTGTCGATGTTAGCCTGATGCTATCATCCTGCATAATCTTGCGCGTCTCATTTACCATCTTCATTTCTTCCTTGGTATAACCGTTTTCAAGAAACACGTCGATCTGAGGTATCACATTTAAATCAATCGGGTACTTGTAAGCCATCGGGCCTTCCAGGTTTTTCCTTTCGTTCATCAACTGCTCAACTGCTTTCACCCCCGTACCTGTAACACTTTGATAAGTACTTACCACAACCCTCGTAATCTTATATTTTTTATGCAAAGGCTGCAATGCAACCACCATTTGTATCGTAGAGCAATTAGGGTTTGCAATAATCTTATCCTCTTTAGTCAGTACCTCAGCGTTAACCTCGGGCACTACCAGTTTTTTAGCAGGGTCCATACGCCATGCGCTTGAATTATCAATCACAGTTATTCCAGCCTCAGCAAACTTTGGTGCCCACTCCAACGAGGTGCCTCCCCCCGCTGAAAACAGTGCTACATCAGGTTTGGCTGCAATTGCGTCTTCCATACTAACCACTTTAAATTTCTTGCCCTTAAAATCAATTTCTTTACCCACTGATCTTGCTGAAGCAACCGGCAATAGTTCTGTTACGGGGAAGTTACGTTCCGTTAGTACCTGCAACATTTTGGTTCCTACAAGGCCTGTCGCGCCTACAACTGCAACTTTCATTTTTAATTGTTTTTCTGTTTTTTGTTAAGAAATTATTTATTAGATCAACATCTTATCTTCCTGCAACATCCTTGTGTCACTCCCTTGTGCTGCAAAGTTTTATTCAGCTTTCTACCAGAACATCGAAAATGGAATATCGGTTATTTATACTCCTTAAATTCAATACTCAATACTCAATCAAGGCAACGTTACCATTTTTCAGTTTGGTGCCCTTTACTCCCCTTTGGAGATGCGGGCATAAAAAAAGCCTTCCGGTTAGGGAAGGCCTTACTATTATTTATACATGTACAAACGCAGTAACGGCTTCCCTTAGGGTAGCTGTTTCTTGGTGCGTTTAGTATATTGTCTTGCTGGTATCACTGTCGCGAAAATAAATACAAAAAAAGCGAATGACAAATCTTTTTTAATTCGAGCACAAAAGGTAACAATAATATCACCTATATTTTCAATCATTAAAAAAGGAAGGTATATTTAAAAGTAAACAGCAATAGAAGCTTTTATGCCGAAATTCCTCGTAAGCTTAGTTGCTTTTTGTTCTCTCTCATTGATGAAAGTACAGGCTCAGTTCCCACACCGCTTTGATGTTATAATTGATGAAGTTTTTGCTGACCCAACCCCGCGTATCGGCTTGCCTGACGCCGAGTTTATCGAGTTGAAAAACACCAGTGGAAAAGATATTAATCTACAGGGCTGGAGATTGAACAGCTTAAGCACAAGAAGTAGTTCATTTCCCTTGTACATACTTCCTGCTGATAGCTTTCTTATAATTTCAGGTGCCGGCAATAGTGCTCTATTTACTACTTATGGCAGGGTTCTCGGCATTGCTTCATTTCCCGCATTAGATAATTCTGAGGCAACCTTGTATTTAACCTCTAAAGAGGGAGTTACAATACATTCGGTTGGTTATAATAATACCTGGTTTAAGAACGATGTTAAAAGCAATGGCGGGTGGAGCGTGGAAATGATTGACACAAAAAATCCTTGTACGGGTTTTAATAACTGGAAAGCAAGTACTGATACAAGAGGCGGAACTCCCGGAACCAAAAATTCTGTTGATGCCAATAATGCTGATAATATTGCGCCTGCTCTTTTAAGAGCTGCCGCTGTAGATAGCATAACTATAGTGTTAACCTACAGCGAAATTGTTGATAGTGCTATAGCCGCGCTTCGGGGAAGTTATGGTATTAGCGACGGTATTGGGTCTCCTGTTAGTGCTGTTACAATTGCTCCTTTTTTTACCCAGGTCAGGCTTACGCTTTCTATACCCCTAACAAAAAACAAAGTGTATACTATAACAGTAAATAACATAGCAGACTGCAGTGGAAATATAATACAAGCAGTAAAAACGGCAAGGGTAGGCCTTGCAAGTATTGCTGATTCATTTGATGTAGTTGTGAATGAAATTTTATTCAATCCCAAATCAACCGCCGTTGACTATGTTGAGGTGTACAATCGTAGTAATGCGATTATTAACTTAAAAGATATTTATATAGCCAACAGGTCACCTTCAACCAATGCTTTAGTAAGCCTTCATCAGTTAACGACTGATGATATATTAATCTTTCCAACAGATTTTTTTGTTATTAGCGAAAGCGGATCTATTGTAAAGCAGAATTACTCACCACGAAATCCTGATAATTTTATAGATGTTTCTATGCCTTCTTTTCCGGACGACGCCGGGGTAATTGTTATACTTAACTCGCAAGGCAAAATAATAGACGAGCTTCACTACAGTTCAAAATGGCATTTGGCATTAATTGATAATGAAGAAGGAGTATCATTGGAAAGAGTAGACTATAACAAACCAACACAGAATAAAGACAACTGGACTTCTGCTGCATCTACGTCGGGCTATGGAACACCTTCTTACCAGAATTCTCAGTCAAGAGCTGCTTTTTCTGTAGTGGGCGAGGTAACCATAATACCCCCAACTTTCTCCCCAGATAATGATGGCTTTGAAGATTATGCTATTGTAAACATTAAAATCTCTGAACCTGGTTACGTAGCAAATGTTACCATTTTAGATGCAGCGGGAAGACCGATTAAGTATCTAGCTAAAAATGCAACACTTGCATCATCAGCTTTATTCAGATGGGATGGATTAGATGATAAATTTCACAAAGTTCCGGTAGGTGTATATGTATTTTATACAGAAGTGTTCAATTTAAATGGAAAGAAGCGTTCTTTTAAAAATACTGTTGTTGTGGCAGCAAGGTTTTAGATTGATATTTTTAGACCTGGCAATTTTTACAGATGCCTGTTACAACTACATCAATCACTTTCGGCTCAAATCCCTGCGGCAAGTCTACCTGCGGTGTAACAACTGAGTCAAGGCAATAAGTGATGTTGCAATTGTCACATACAAAATGCACGTGGTTATCATGATGATGGCCGGTAGATGAACAACTGTCTTTACAAAGTGCATATAAAACAGAGTTATCGGGGGTAGGTATTGTGTGAATAATGCCTTTTTCTACAAAAGTTTGTAAGGTTCGGTATATCGTAACCCTATCAAACTTTTCGTCTGTTTTTTTCTCAATATCACTATGAGCCATAGCACCATTGTGCTCCTTAAACAATTCAAGAATTTTCTTTCGGCTATCTGTTACGCTTAGCTGGTTACGCTTTAGTAGGTTATCAATTGAGGCTATTTGCATACGTTGTAAATTTATTCCTCTTACTGAGGATTATTGCCAAATACTCCATTCACAAATCCATTAGGACCTGCTTTTTCCTTCAAAAGCTTTCCAATGTCTTTGCTCAGCTTAGCCATCTCATCTTTTTTCAACGCATCATACACTCCACCCCTTACATTACCAACTTTATCCACCAAAGCTAGAAACTGGGTATGAATAAACTGGTCATCTAATTTCTCTACATTATTAGCGGGGTCATCTAGTAAATAACTTCCTCTTGCTGCTTTATATAAACTGTCTTTTCTTCCTGTAACCAATATCCACTTTTTAGTATCAATCTTCATGCTGTCAGCATAATGTCTCAGCCTTGGTACACTGTCAATCTCTGGTTGTACAGTATGAGCCAGGATCAAAAAGTCCGGATGGTCTTTGTATTCTCCATATATCTTTTTAAGACTTGTATTTAGTTTGGGGCAAATGCCCTTACAAGTTGTAAAGAAGTACTCTATCACCGTCACCTTACCTTTCAAATCACTTTCGTCTATTGTTCTTCCATCCTGATTAACAAAAGAAAATGGCTTTACATAACTAACTGTAGGAAGTTTTGCTCTCCAATTGTCGGTTCCTGCAAACACGAAATAAAAGAACAGGCAAGTAAGTATTATAAAAAAAATTCCGTAGCCCACTAGTTTTTTACTCATCATCTTTTCTTTAAAAGCAAAGTTACACTTCGGAATGTTAAGCCAATATTTAAAAAGAGTACTATAAATTATGCAACTTTGTTGCAAATCTATATCTTTGCCCTCTTCGATGAATAAAAAAATAAACTGGGATGCGTTGGGTATAACTGCTTCATTAGCCTGTGCAATTCATTGTGCTCTTTTGCCCCTGTTTTTTACAAGCTTGCCTATTTTGGGTGTTAATGTAATTGAGAATACATATTTCGAAATAATAATGGTAGTGTTAGCCTTTGCGGTTGGTACTTATTCATTGTATCATGGCTTCAAAAAACATCACCACACTCTTCTGCCATTCATTGTTTTTTCTGTCGGATTTGTATTCCTTATTTTAAAATTATTCTTTGTTCAATATGAAAACTGGCTACTCATTCCCGGAGTATTAGGAATTGTGCTTGCTCATATAATTAATTATAAATCGTGTCAGGTACATAATCACGCACACAAAGAAGATTGTAATCATTAAAAACAGATAAATAATCTACAGTTCTAAATCAAGCACTGTTTTTGGCGGCAACAACAGTATTGTTTGTAAACCCGCTTGCTTCGCACCTTCAATGTTGTTATAGGAGTCGTCAATGAACAAAGTTTCTTCTGCATTAAGATTTTCTAACGTGAGTAACTTTGTAAAAGACTCCGGATAAGGTTTTCGAAGTCCCAGGCTATGTGAATAATGTGCTTTTATAAAGTAATCGTCGAAGTTGTCCTTGCCAGTACATTGCTGGTAGGTCTTTTGAAAAGCCTCATAATGAATAATATTGGTGTTCGAATACAGGTAGATCTTGTACCTGAAACCTATCTCCTCAAGCCAGCTCAATCTTGCAACCGGAAATCGTCCGAGCATTGCATTCCAGGCATCTCTTATTTGTTCATCGGTTAATGATACCCCGAGTTCATGCCTAAAACGCTCATAAAATTCTTCAGGTGTCACTTTCCCTGTTTCTAACTCTTCAAAAAGGGTAGAAGCGGTATGTTGCGTATAATAATCACTAAAGTTTGTAACACCAAGAGAAACAAAGGCGCTTTCAGTAGCTTTGAAGTCAATATCTATAAAAATGCCTCCCAGGTCGAATAGGATGTTTTTTATTTTTCTCATAAATGCAAAAATAATGAAGCGGGAAATGCGAAAACTTTTATATTTGCAGCCGCTTCAAGAGAAGCAGGGCCTATAGCTCAGCTGGTTAGAGCACCTGACTCATAATCAGGTGGTCCTAGGTTCAAATCCTAGTGGGCCCACCAAATACGCATCAATTTCTTGAAAAAGCCGTGACAACTCAATGATTTGCACGGCTTTTTCATTTCCCCCTGCTTAATAAACAATATCAAATAAATCGGTCACCTTTTCCGTAACCAAAAACGTTTTTTTTAAATTTAGGTTACCGAATTTAATTGAAACCCATATTACATCCAGTTGATTTAACGATTATGCCAGAAAAACAACCTGTAGAAAATAAGAAATTAGTTGAATACCTTGAAGGACCGCGAAGCCGCTGGAGAGAATATAAGTTCGCACTGACTGTCTTTTGGCAATTTGTAAGGGCAACCAGAACACTGCATTATGTAGGGCCGTGTATAA
>NZ_JAOQAH010000052.1 GCF_025963695.1 Segetibacter sp.
GCTGAACTAAAAGTGCTTCATAGAACCATTAAGAAAATTGAAGAAGACACAGAACGCTTTAGTTTCAATACTGCAGTAAGTGCCTTCATGGTTTGTGTAAATGAACTGAACGATTTAAAGTGTCGTAAAAAAGAAGTTCTTCAGCCGCTGCTGATTTTACTTACATCTTACGCTCCGCATGTTTCAGAGGAACTTTGGAAATTACTGGGAAATGAAGGAAGTGTGCTTGATGCAGCCTTTCCAAAATTTGAAGGGAAGTACCTTATCGAGAGCAGCAAAGAATACCCGGTTAGTATTAATGGAAAACATAGAACCAACATCAATATCTCACTAGATGCTGCGCAACCGGATGTTGAACAAATTGTTATTACAAACGAAACTGTACAAAAATGGCTCGAAGGAAAAACTCCTAAAAAGATCATATTTGTAAAAGGGAGAATGATCAATGTGGTGATATAAAAAGGTTTTAAGCTTGTAGTAAAAATGACATTAACACCCTTACAAAATGCATTACATAAAAACGGCACTACTTTTCATCCGGTAGTGCCGTTTAATGCCAGCAGAGATCAATTACTTCAGCTCGACTTCACGGCATCTAACACAATACTTACCGATAACATATTAGCTAATACGGATGCTTTTGCCCAGTATATAGACCAGCAATTGGGCACAAAATACAAATACGGAATAGGCGGCTATGCAGAACATCGCACCATCTATTCCCGCAGTACAAGGTTTGACGCTGGTGAAGAGCCTCGTCGCCTTCACCTTGGTATTGACATTTGGGGTCCTGTTGGCACACCCATTTTTGCACCCCTCGGTGGGTATGTGCACAGCTTTAGTTTCAATGATTTTTTTGGTGATTATGGAGCTACCATTATTTTACAACATCAGCTGGAGGACGTTTCCTTCAATACGCTCTACGGACACTTGAGCTTGAGGGATATTGAAGGAATACAGGAAGGCCAATACATTGGTCGCGGTATAGAGTTTGCTCATTTTGGTCCGCCAAAAGAGAACGGTTATTGGCCTGCCCATTTGCACTTTCAAATAGTAACCGGGATGCATGAAAAAAAAGGTGACTACCCAGGGGTTTGCAAATATTCTCAAAAAGAAAAATACCTTGAAAATTGTCCGGATCCTGACGTGATTTTACAGATGATGCAATACGCGGTTAAGACTTAAAACGCGCTATAGAATTACTAAAAGTTGAATGGAGCGTCGCAACTATTTTGAAGAAACTGCTTCAGCTCGTCCAACAAATATCTCTTTTGGATCTACCGGCGCCGTCTTTCTGTTTTACAACTTCTTCATTGATTCGTGAAGGTTGCAACTATCACGTCGTTTCCGTAAGACATGCGTGCTTTTACCCCGCAACTGTCTTACTCTCCCCGATCCGATCATCCCAATTTTGATTGGTTTCGGTTTTTTGCCTGATAGAATAAGTATTTTTACAAATAAGATAATAACAACAATGGCCAATCCAAACTTAAGCAATGGAAAAGAAAATGCGACGGCGGCGGAGGTAGAGTTTGAAAATAATATACGGCCGAAGGAAATTGAAGATTTTGCAGGTCAACCGCAGTTAATAGAAAATTTGAGCATATTTATAAAAGCTGCAAAATTGCGCGGAGAGGCTTTAGACCACATTTTATTTCATGGTCCACCGGGCTTAGGGAAAACTACCTTAAGCCGAATTGTTGCAAATGAGCTGGGCGTAAGCATAAAAGAGACAAGCGGACCTGTAATTGAAAAGCCGGGAGATCTTGCCGGGTTACTTACCAACCTTGAAGCAAATGACGTATTGTTTATAGATGAAATTCATCGGCTAAGCAATGTGGTAGAAGAGTATCTCTACGCAGCTATGGAAGATTTCAGGCTAGATATCATGATCGACTCCGGCCCTAATGCACGCAGTATCCAGATAAATTTAAACCCTTTTACGCTTGTTGGTGCAACCACCCGAAGCGGTTTACTAACGGCACCGCTTTTATCAAGATTTGGTATAAAATGCCGACTTGAATACTACAATGCAGATGTACTGAAAAAAATTGTAGAACGAAGTGCCGGCATTTTAAATACCGATATAACAAGTGAGGCCTCTTATGAAATTGCCCGTCGCAGCCGTGGTACTCCGCGTATTGCAAACGGTTTATTAAGAAGAGTGCGCGACTTCGCCCAGGTATTAAGTGATGGTAAAATTGAAATAGGTATTGCGCAGCATGCACTAAAGGCTTTGAACGTAGACCAACACGGCCTTGATGAAATGGACAACAGAATTTTGCTAGCCATCATTGAAAAGTTCAAGGGCGGTCCTGTTGGTCTCACAACAATAGCAACCGCAGTTGGAGAAGAACCCGGAACCATTGAAGAAGTGTACGAACCTTTTTTGATACAGGAAGGTTTTATGCAACGCACCCCCCGAGGCCGGGAAGTGACTGAAAAAGCATACGAGCATTTAGGAAAACGTGTACAGGGAAAGACCGGGGGAATGCTTTTTTAAACAAGCAAACACTTATTGCTATAATTAATCGAACTAATTAAAAAAGCCCATGAAGTTTTTCATAGGCTTTTTTAATTAGTTCATCACGTGCTTATGGTGCAACCAACCTAAAGCCGTTTCCGTGAATATTTACGATTTCGATGTTAGTATCGTCTTTTAAATACTTACGCAATTTTGCAATATAAACGTCCATACTACGGCCGTTAAAATAAGTATCGCTACCCCAAATTCTTTTAAGTGCCTGCTCGCGGGGCAACAAATCATTTTTGTGCTCTGCCAGCATTTTTAACAGCTCGTTCTCTTTAGGAGAAAGGGTCTGCATAATACCATTGTGACTTAACTCGCGAAGTTTTGGATTGAAGTGAAAACTACCCAAGTCAAATTCTATATTTTCATTAATACGGTTTTCTTCTTCATTACGTTTCAAAATAGCCTTAATCTTCAATAGTAAAACTTCGCTATCAAATGGTTTGGTTATATAATCATCGGCTCCCAGCTTATATCCGGCTATGATGTCTTCCTTCATTGTTTTGGCACTTAGAAAGAACAATGGCATATCAGGATCTACGTCCCTGACTTCTTCTGCAAGGGTAAACCCATCCATGTTTGGCATCATTACATCAAGAAGACATATATCGAATTTTTCGCGCTGAAATGCGGCCAAACCCAATCGCCCGTCTCTTTCAAGTATTACGTCGTAGTCATTTAGCTCAAGGTAATTTTTAAGGACCATACCTAAATTGGTATCGTCTTCACAGAGTAGTACTTTGTATTTCCTGCCTTCCATAATATTGTTTTTTTTATTTAATTAAAGATAAAATTTAAAGCGGGAGTAATACAACCAATTGATTGTTATTTTTTTATAAGTATTTTCATTTCCGCAGTGACCGGTTTTATATTCTATCACCGGCCTTTCATATTCGAGGCTACACTTTTATCTGATTGATATTAGTAAAAATTATGCCATCTCAAATTCTACCTTATGTTGTATTTCCGCCACGCTACATCCATGTGGGTCAACAGGTGCGCAACCATTTTTCGCCCGGAAGGAAGATCTGTTACAAAAGAAATATTTTCAAAAACTTCAACGGCTTTCAGAGAGCAGAGAACGCAAGCTGAACGTTTTATAAAACAATCGCAGGTTGCAGTTAAGAGTGGATTTAACAGCCATTGTAAAATGCGATTTGCATAAGTAATCTATTCAACTGTTACTTACAGAAGTGGTGGCCTCGCCAGGAATCGAACCTGGATCTGGAGCTTCGGAAACTCTTATACTATCCATTGTACTACGAGGCCAGAGGGTTGCAAAAGTAATAGTTAGTTACCAAACACACTTATATTACTGGCAAATACTTTACACCTATTGCCAGCAGGATTACGCCAAAAATTTTGCTACAGCTATCGACCCTCCTTCAACAAGCGCTCTTTCTACACCTGCACCTGCAATTACCTGCAAAGCTGCCGGCGACAACTGTTGCTGCCCGCACATCTTTTTCGATCAGTCTTCTAATCGGGTTGTGGTGTTACCTCCTTCAATGTGGCTTAAGCATTCTTTACACAAACATTCATCATACCGTTTTACTAATAATTCCCTCGTTATTTGCGAGATATGAACTTCCATACATTGACATATAGTTATGCTTTCGAACTTACACTCAAAGGATTTATTGCAGCAAGGGCATGTTTTTGTTTCATGCATTTGACAATGCTTTTTTGATGATTTATATTTTGCCGTTGAAAGGTGCGACGCAACAATGATGCATACTTATGCTACAGTTTGAACCAAAAAAATTTCTTTTATTAACCAGGCATGTAAACACTCTTATACATCGTTGCGTCGCATTCCATTCAACAGCATTGCTGCTATTTAGCTTTTTCTAAAGCGTATGGTTACCACTTTAAAACTACACCGGCATTAAACATAGCAGGGATAGAATTATAGCCTCTTACGTCAAAAAACTTTTTATCGAAAATGTTTTGGCTGTCGGCGAAAAACTTTACACGCTCATTTAAAGTGAAGTCGGCGTGAGCGCCGGCAATAAAATAGCTTTCTAATAAAACGTCTGCTTTTTTGTATCCACCCACGTCGCGGCGATCGCTTACATACTTACCCGATATTGAGAAGTACCACTTATTTGTTGGCTCCCATCCAATATTTGCATTTATAGTATGAGCAGGCCTGCGCAAAGAATAGTCATAAGTAACAGTGTCTTTATTTGTTACACGGTTTTGAGTAGTCTCCTGCGAAGCAATCCACGTATAGTTGGCCGAAACAGTGATTTGCTTAAGCGGCTTTACAGTCGCTTCTAATTCGAGCCCGTTAGCCACCTGTTTAATAAAGTTGAAATATTTAAAGCTGATGTAGTTGTAATCGATTCCGTTATCTATTTGCCTGTTGAAGAAAACTGCGCGGGCATTTATTTTTCCGTTGTTCACTTGTAGTCCGCCTTCATAGTTGACCGACTTCTCTGCTTTTAGATTTTCATTTAAACTTAGCTGGTATAATGTAGGTGCTTTAAAGCCGCTTGCAATACTTCCAAAAACCCGTACATCCTTTGTTATCGAATACGAGGGATTGAAAGTATAGGTGGCGTTAGTTCCATACCTCGAGTGCTTATTAACCCTTCCACCTAATTCGATATTGAGCTTACTGTTTAAGCCGCTAAAATTTAAGGAGCCATACAAAGCTTTTTGATTTAGTGAAGTATCCCTTTTAACAGCGTTGTATGGACCATAAGCGGAGATAGAGGAATAATGATTGTTGTAAGAGGAATACCTGTAATCGGCGCCTGCTAAAAAAGTAAGCGACTTATGAAGTTTTATACTTGCGTACAATTCTGCAAACTGTGTTTTCCCAAAATATTTATTGTCTTCGAAAATAGTACTTGTTTTATGGATGCTGTCGTTGAAGTAGTTGCGTTTAAATTCGCTGTATTGGTACGTGCCATTTAAGGTAACGATACCTTTTTTATAGTTGAAGCCTGCGCCCCCTGTAAGATTGCTATTATCAATTGTATAATCTTTTTCATCTGCAAAAACCCCTGCATCTATACCGGCTTTGTAACGACTGTACATCACGAACGATTTTAAAGACAGTGCTTTTGTTGCCTGGAATAACAGTTGCGCATTGGTTACATTCCCATCATAACCGTCTTTATCAAAATTTTTGTTTCCTGTGCTATCATAAGCAGACGAAAAGCCGTTTGTAAAAAGCCTTGCATGACGAACGGAATAAGTGAACTTATCCTTTTTTCCGTATAACTGCAGGTTGCCTCTTAAGTTACCTAGTGTTCCTGCGCTGAGTGTTGCTTTTACGTTTACGGGCTTTGCCACATCCTGGTTTACAGTTATAATATTGATAACGCCGGCAATAGCATCGGAACCATATAAAGTTGACTGGGCACCTTTACAAATTTCTATGCGGTCAATATTATCTAATGAAAAAAGATTGAGGTCAAATTCGTTGTTAATCATAGAAGGGTCATTGACAGGAATGCCATCCAGGAGGATCAAAGTACGCCCTGAAGCAGCGCCACGAACATATACCGTTTGCACCGCACCTGCATTGTTGAGTGCACCGTTTATGGTTACGCCGGCCTGCTCATTTAAAAGTTGCGAAAGTGTTTTTCCACTACTTTTTTCAATTTGCTCTTTATTGATGACTGTTATAACCTTGCCGGTAGTGCTTTGCTTTTGCGCATACTTGTTTGCCGTCACCACCACTTCGTCTAACCTATTTCCCCGAAGTGTGTCTGACTGAGCGCTGACAGCAACTGCTGCCAGGATAAAAAGTGGGGTAAGTAATTTCTTGATCATAGTCATTTGTTTTTGCTATGAACTTTCGGCGAAAGAAAAAATGGGAAATGAAAAGGCCCGTGCGCACCAGGCAATTACATCTCTTGCTTTTCACCCGAAAGCCCGATGATAAAATAGTTTTGAAAGGCAGGTCTTCTGGCTTGTTGTCTTTTGAACTCCTTCCCATTCCGCTTAACGAAACAGTGGCTTCTAGTTCAAAAGGTGAGTTGTGAGAGGTGAGTTGTGAGTATTACCCGCAACCGACAACTGATAATTCACTACACTTACAGCTACGGGGATAGCGCCGGATTTAAACCGGCTTCCCTTTTAATCCCGGTTTTTACACGGGAACCATTCGGGCAGCAAATGTATAGGAGCGAACCGAGGAAAGAAAAATATATTTTTTAGAGAAGCCGGTACTTTAAAAAATCAGGCGACCCTCCCTCTTTCTATCGGGCATAAGTACCTGGGTATTCGGCATTATATTTTATATTATCTTAATAAATTCTTCTGAATAATATTTCGATCATGAACTACATCGACATTTTTCTCATTGTCATTGTTCTTTTTTCAGTTTACAGCGGTTGGGCAAAAGGCTTTATTATGGGCGCGCTTGAACTGCTGATGTTTGTAGTAGGTATCCTGCTTACATTTCTCTGCTATCCCTATATTGCAACTTTCTTAGAGAAGAACGCCCCAACTTTAGGTATCTGGACAGTTCCCCTTTCATTCATTATCGGCCTTATACTTATTAGAATAGCTCTGTCGGTTATTGTAAATCAAATATTACGGTTAATTCCGGCTACAGCACACACCAATACAGCAAATCATGCCTTTGGCGTTCTTCCCGGTGCTGTTAATGGTGTTATTTGGGCAACCATTATTTCAGCGCTCTTATTATCTATTCCTTTCTCCGACGGCCTTTCTGCAAAAACCCGTGATAGTTTGTTTGCCGGAAAGATGGCGGACAAAGTAGAGTGGCTTGACGAAAAATTCTCGCCCATTTTTGACCAGGCAGTAAATAAAACGATTAATAAACTGACGGTAGAGCCTGGTTCCGAAAAATCAGTAAAGCTGCCATTTAAAGATGCTGACCCAAAGGTGCGTGAAGACCTTGAAGCTAAAATGCTGGTTTTAGTAAACGAGGAGCGCCAAAAGGTAGGCTTAAAACCGTTGAAATTCGATCCTGAAATGCTGGAGGTAGCAAGGGCCCATTCGCGCGATATGTTTGCCAGGGGATTCTTTTCGCACATAACGCCTGAAGGGGCGTCGCCGTTTGACAGGATGCGAAAAGCAAAAGTAAGATTTCTGGCGGCAGGCGAAAACCTTGCACTAGGTCAAACCTTACAAATATGTCACCGCGGTTTAATGAATTCTCCAGGCCACCGCGCCAACATTCTCAAAGCCGCTTTTGGACGGGTAGGAATAGGTATTTTAGATGGTGGATTTAATGGATTGATGATTACCCAAAACTTTAGAAATTAATCCGGCTTCAACTACCGAAACCTATAAACAGCACCTGGCACAACGCCCACCCCCGGCAGGTATTGTATATTCAGTGAAAGGTCGCCTTTTTTCTTCTTTACTTTTCCCGTCCTTACCAGTTTGGCATAACGGTGATAGTTATTTACTACCTGCGTTCCGCACGCCAAACCTAGTAACGCACCGGCAAATACATCTGTAGCCCAATGCCTGTTTTCTATAATTCTGCTAAAGCCAATAAGGCTGGCCATACTATACGAAATAATGGGGATTGCAGGAACGTTTTTATACTCCATTGCGTACACCCTTGCAGCAGCAAATGCAAGCGTTGTATGGCCCGAAGGAAAGGCGCTATTACTACCGTAAGGAATAGCATAAAAAGGACCATGAAAACGAGACATATTTAAATTCGAATTCTCGTTAATATCGTGTGGGCGTAACCTGCCCGAAAGTGTTTTAAATAACGTGGACCAAAAAGTGGAAGTGATGTAAGATTGTGTGGCAAGGGCTGTCGTTGTTCTTAGCTTAGGGTTTTTAAAAATAAAACCGTACGCAGCTATACCTCCAAAAGTTGCTACCTGGTAAACTCCTCCAATATCCGAAACAGTTCTGCTAAAACTTCCCAAAGTAGGGTCATTTCTTCGCCGCAAACCTGCTGCCCATTCCTGTATCGGCTTGTCTAAAAAACTTACTCCCACGGTAGCCCCTACAAGCGCGGCTCCAGTTAACCATCCCTTGCCTTTTATATCCAAGGGCGAAAGGGCCTGCTGTTTAAAGTCATTCAACAACAAAATTCCAAATACTCTCGCATTTACCTTAGTTCGCTCATCATAAAAACCTGGTTCTATTAAATTTTTCTGGCCGGTAGTATCAGTTTGTTTTTTTAAACTGTCTAACCTATTTATTACCGTATCGGGCCTTTGTGAAAAGCTTAGTATAGGTAAAAGGAAAATAATAGCCGTTATAAAAACACTCTTAACCTGCATTTTATTTTTTTTGAATTTTTTTTACAAAACAAATGCCACCAAAAAATTCTTACCTATTTATAAGTGTAAAACAAATTAAAGAACTTATTGTGTAAGTAACTTTTGCTACAACGATAAATGTAGTCCCGGCATTGTTGTGTCACTCACTTATACTGTATTTTTTTATTCAACATTTTACGGCGAATGTAGCAGGTTAGGCAAAAGTGTGGCACCTTTTGAAGTCTTATAGCATTAGGGGGTAGTTACAGACACCGGCAGTATTTTACCATTAAAAAACTGGTGTCCTGTTACAGCGAAATCAGCTATTAACTTTCCCATCTCTGATGCTTTTATGGGAGATACATAACCCGGAAAAGCTTTTTCCAGCATTTCTGTTTGCGCCGATCCCAGGGCAAGGCAATTGACTTTTATATTGCTTTTTTCTAACTCTAACGCCAGGCATTCGGTTAAAGAATGAAGAGCGGCTTTACTTGTAGAATAGGCAGCCAAACCCGGAAATTTAATACTGCCCGGGAAACCGCCCATACTTCCAATATTTACAATATGACCTCCTTTTGCCAACATCAAGGGAAGCAGGTTTTGTATCACTTTTATATGTCCTAAAAAATTGCTTTGAAGCATTGATACAAAATCAAGTTGGTCTAGTTCGAAAAACGGCTTGTTGATGAGAGCACCGGCATTATTTATAAGAACATCAATACGGCCAATATTCTTTTTTACAAATGGTATTAGCTTGTCGTCGTATTCCCCATGAATTATATCAAATTCTATAGGAAATAAAACACCATCAGGATTACGAATAAGTGCTGCCTGCGATAACTCCTGCAGCTTCTCTCCCGAGCGTGCAAGAGCAACTACTTTATTGCCCGAATTTTCAATTAATTGCAGCGCCGCTTCATACCCTACCCCACTGCTGGCGCCCGTTATTACAATATTCATACTTTACACTTTAGGTATTGCTAATTCAGTTACCGGATGTTTAATCAGGTAAAATCCATCTGTAATTAATTTTTTATACGCTGGTTGCGTGTCCGCTTTCCGATCAAGATAATCAGTTATTTCTTTAGCGACATTAGCGTATATATTTTCCTGCTCAAGCAGTTCTAAAACTTCGAGTGAACAAAGCCAGTCGTCAGTAAAGCTTCCCTTTAAGCTCATCCACACTTCCGGCAATTTTTCGTAATTGCTTTGTTGTTCCCGAATATCCCGCACCGTTTGAAACAACTGCTGGTACAACTTTTCATCGTCGGTATAATGGTGATGATGGGTCTTCGTATCAGACATTAACGGAATTTCTTCAAATGAATCTTTATCAGCAGCACCACAAAAAACCGAGGCTATTTTTTCACCAACTGCCATGTCATAGTTCCCCCACTCCGGCTCGAAATAAATTTTATCCTCCTTATCTTTTACGGTACAGTTTGTAAACGTAATCATAAGCACTTTTTGGTTTTTGATTGTAATGCCTGAAACCAATCCTTTCACCTTAATACCACTTTCAAAACATAAACTCGTCTGTTGTCCTTCGATAATTCCCGCTTCATTTAATTCATAAATACTCCAATTTTCAAGACTACGAGGGTTTCCTTGTAGCTTACCAACCGGCGACGAGAATCCGTCTTTATGGTAATTCTTATCATGTACTGTCAATTGCTTGTTTTCAAAAGACAGCGCAGTGGGGCCGGTAGTTTTAATAAAATGAATAGTATTATCATTTGAAATTAATTCGGCAAATACACCAGAAACCTGTAAGCCTGACGTGTAAACGGCTGTACAAACATTTTTACATTCTATAGCTTTTAATAAGCCTTCTGTACCGCCTCTTCTAAAAGCCATTTTGTTTGCAAAATCCTCTAAAACATTTACAAGATTTTGAAAAGTTGGTGTAACAAATAATTGAGGTTGCTCTTTGGTGATATCGTAGGTATAATTTACTGCATCACTCGTATACCAAAGCTTCTTCACTTCAGGCTTCATACAACTTGCACTCTCACCTATAGATGACAGTAAACCTGCCCCATAAATTTTTGGTTCTTCAAGTGTTCCGATTAGTCCGTATTCAACCGTCCACCAATGCAAGCGACTAAGCAAGGCCATCTCTGAAGGTTCGCCCAAATTTTCCTGGCAGTACTCAACATTTTTTTGCGCTTTTTCTATATCGGCAGAATCAGCATCGGGCATCTCTTTTAAAATAGACAATTCACGAATAGCCTCATATAATTCAAAGTCGCGTGAAGAAAACATGGCTTTCGCACCAATAGAACCAAAATAACTGAGATACTGGTTGTAATTCGGGTCTGCAATGATGGGGGCATGACCAGCAGACTCATGAATAATATCCGGAGCGGGTGTGTATTCAATGTGTCGCAATTGCCGAATATCTGCGGCAATGACTAAAACCCTGTAAGCCTGGTACTCCATAAAAGCGGCTGGCGGAATAAAACCATCAACAGTTACCGCGCCCCAGCCTATTTTTCCGAGCGCATCATTCATTTCCTGAAGGCTCGGAATTTTTTCTATTGTAAGCCCGGCTTTATGCAAACCTGGTATATAAGGGTAATAGGCAACATCTTTCAAATAACTATAATTCTGCCTCATTACATATCGCCATACTGCATTATCGATAGAAGTGTATTTTTCATAATGCTGCTCTACAATAAATTGCTTCAGATGTTGTGGTAACCTTGCCACCTGGGGGTTGTTAAAATTGTTGAAGTCATTCATATATATATGCACATTATTGCTGTAAGAGTCGGCTATATACGTACTAAAATTGCATGCCTTGTTTTGGCAACAACAGGTGAACAAAGTATAATTGAAAAACTTTCAGATGAACGAAGTGCGACGCAACGATGACCAATCGGAGTGGCAACGCCTGTACTCAAAAAAT
Organism: Segetibacter sp.; assembly: GCF_025963695.1. Taxonomy (GTDB): domain Bacteria; phylum Bacteroidota; class Bacteroidia; order Chitinophagales; family Chitinophagaceae; genus Segetibacter. The sequence continues at coordinate 11,657 of NZ_JAOQAH010000052.1, forward strand.
GGAACGCAGATCTTTATGATGATCAGTATTTGCGCACTACTTCCGATAAATCCCAATTATCCAATCAATCAGGGTTCTATTGCCGCTGCACTGGCGCTTGTAGCCTTTCTTTCTCCTATCTGCTGGCGCCACATTGCGTAATAAAGGCCTTTCTCCTCAAGCAATTCATAGTGGCTGCCGGTTTCGGCAACCTTTCCTTGCTCTAAAACATAAATACGATCGGCGTGCATAATGGTGCTAAGGCGGTGCGCAATCAATACCGTTATTTGCTCTCTTTCGGACGAGATCTTCTTAATAGTGCTGGTAATGGCTTCCTCGGTAATGCTATCAAGAGAAGAAGTAGCCTCGTCGAATATGAGCAAATGGGGATGCCGCAACAGCGAGCGCGCAATGGAAAGGCGCTGTTTTTCGCCCCCGCTGAGCTTCAGTCCGCCTTCACCGATGACTGTTTCAAGCCCATGTTCTGCACGCGAGAGAATATAAGTACAACTGGCCTTTTTTAGTACATCCCATAACTCATCCTCCGTTGCCGTCGGGTTAACAAACAAAAGATTTTCTTTAATTGTTCCGGCAAACAACTGGGTGTCTTGTGTCACAAAACCTATCTGTCCTCGCAGTTCATCAAAGTCAATATCACTGCTGCTAACACCATTGTAAAAAATATGTCCTTCCTGCGGAATGTACAGGCCTACAAGCAGTTTTACCAAAGTGCTTTTCCCTGCTCCTGAAGGACCAACAAAGGCAATGGTTTCACCTTTCTTTACATCAAAATTAATATCATCGAGTGCTTTAAATTGAGCTGTGCGGTGTTTGAAACTAAGGTTTCTAAACTCTAGTTCATTAATTCCGCCGACTATTGCCGGATGAGCAGGCTTAGCTTCTACCGGCCGGTTTAGCAGGTCATGAAAATTTTGCAAACTCGCCTCGGCCTCGCGATAGCTGATAATAATATTACCCATTTCCTGCATGGGACCAAATATGAAGAAGCCATAAAACTGCAGTGCAAGGAATTGTCCGGGAGTTAGTATATCGCGAAAGATGAGGTACAATAATACGAAACTGATAACTTGTTGCAGAAAATTTACCAGCGTTCCCTGTATGAAACTAAGGGTACGAATGCTTTTAACTTTCCGTAGTTCGAGCCCTAATATTTTATACGTGTTGTTGTTCAGGCGCTTTACTTCCTGCTCGGTAAGTCCCAGGCTTTTTACCAGTTCAATGTTGCGCAAACTTTCGGTCGTAGTGCCCGCTAACACAGTCGTTTCTTTAACGATGTTTTTTTGGATCACCTTAATTTTTCTACTTAAAATGCTTGTTACTACTGCAAGTATTATCATCCCAACTACATAGGTTGGTACAATGCTCCAATGCTTACTTGAGGCATACACAGAAACAAATACGACACTTACGATAATGCCAAAAAAAACATTTATAAAAAACCCAATAAACCTTTCCGTGTCTGCCCTTACCTTGGTAAGTATCGAAAGTGTTTCGCCGCTGCGCTGGTCTTCAAAATCCTGGTAAGGCAAACGCATGCTATGCCGTAAACCGTCTGTAAATATTTTAGCACCAAATTTCTGAATGATCACATTAACCACGTAATCCTGAAATGCTTTGGCAATACGGCTAACCATGGCGGTACCAACAAGTAAACCCAAAAAGTAAAGTACACCCATAATATAGGCATGCTCTGTTCGGGTCTTTCCAGCAGCGTCAACATGCGGGTGAGTAGCAAGCTGATCCATTATTTGGCCAATAATCATAGGACTGAATAATGAAAAAACCTGGTTTATAGCGGCAAGAAAAAGTGCAAGTAGAATAAACCATCGAAATGGTTTAAGATATTGAAGTAGAAGTTTCATAAAAATAAATAAGTGGCAAAAGTCTGCATTTAAAGCTAATAAAATATTCACAGAACAAACCGCCCTGTTTTCACTTTCGCATTAGTGTCATTAACCAATCGTAGTGTAACTCAGTGTACTTTTTATGTACCAGGCATTATACCTACTATAAGCTTTTGTTGCGTCGCACACTTATACAGTTTAGCTTATTTCTGCCAGAAAGTACATTTTAAGGATACTTTGTTGCTTAGCTGGCATCTTACGTCGCGAACTATTTATATTTTCAATTATGAAAAAATTGTTTGGCTTATTTGTATTACTTATAAGTTTTTCCATTAAAGAAGTAAGTGCCTGTACCACTTTTTTTCTGGAAAAAAATGGCCAGATGGCCTTCGGAAAAAACTACGATTGGATGACCGGCACAGGTTCGGTTAATACCAATCTTCGTGGCCTGGCAAAATCCTCACTACCTCTTGAAAATGGAAACGTTTTAAAGTGGGTGTCAAAATACGGAAGCACTACTTTCAATCAATACGGCAAGGAATTTCCAAATGGTGGAATGAACGAGAAAGGCCTCGTGGTTGAGTTGATGTGGTTGAGTGAAAGCAAGTACCCTGCAAAAGATAACCGCCCCGCATTAAGTGTACTACAATGGATACAATATCAATTAGACAACAACGCTACCGTTGACGAAGTTGTGGCAACTGACAGAGCTATAAGAATTACTTCCACCGGTACTCCACAACACTATCTTGTTGCTGATAGCAAAGGCGGTGTTGCTACTATAGAATTTTTAGGAGGCAAAATGATTGTTCACCGAAACGATAAATTACCGTACCCCGCCTTAGCTAACAGCACTTATGACGAATCTATAAATGCATTAAAAAATAAAAGGTCGGGCGACAATTCTCTTGACAGGTTTTCAAATGCTTGTTCAATGCTTAAACAATACAAACAGGCCAAAACAACAAAGCCGCTTGTTGACTACTCTTTTGATATTTTAAATAAAGTAGCACAGGGAGGATTTACAAAATGGAGCATCGTGTACGATATAACAAATAAGAAGATTTTTTTTAAAACAAGTAACAGGCCACAACAAAAGATGATTGTTACCAACGGCTTCGACTATGCATGTTTTTCGCATCCTAAGTCGTATAATTTAAACGGGGATGATAAAGGAGATATCACGAGAAGATTTGTGGTGTTTGATTATGAAGAAAATAAGAAAATGGTAAAAAAAGCTTTTAAGGAAAGCGAAGGAATAAACATAAAAGAGGAACTTCAGAATGCCGTTGGGGAATTTGCGGAAAGGGTTAAGTGTAGTTAATGAAGATCTCAATAATTTTTAGGGGTCATAGTTGTATATCCTATCCTTACGATGATAACTTCAACGTTTGTTATTTGATAAGATATTTGCTACCTAAATAACTCGAAGCCCTAGAAGAACGATTTCTGGTTTTATACTTACAGAAGGATTTATTTCGGGGTTAACTGCTAGTTTTTCTGTTGCTTCCAGCATGCCTTTTCTAACTTTCCCGCATTTTGCGGTGAGTCTTTCCTAATGTATAAATAAACCTGTTGCAGCTGTGTTAATGTTTGTAGAAGGCCAACAACGTTAAAATGCTTATTCACCATTTTCCTGACTGTTCTTCCATTTGGTTGCGATACCTTAATTCTTATAAATTCCCGCCTTCTTCACCCTGCCCATCCTTCTCTATCTAAGCTCCTATATTGAATCGCTTCCGCCAAATGTTCCACTTTTATGTCTTGGCTTGCAGCCAAATCAGCAATGGTCCTTGATACTTTCAAAATACGATCATACGCCCTTGCTGATAGATTTAATCTTTCCATCGCTTTCTTTAGCAAACCCTCGCCTGCCTGGTTTATTACACATATTTCACGTAGTTGCTTACTGCTCATCTGTGCATTTGCATAGGTTCCCGGTGTTTCTTTATAACGTTCTGCCTGAATTTCCCTGGCTTTAATTACCCGTTCACGAATAGATGCAGAAGCTTCACCTTTAGTGATATTACTTAATTCTGTAAATGAAACAGGAGTTACCTCCACATGTAAATCAATCCTGTCCAGCAACGGACCCGATATTTTATTCAGATATTTTTGAACAGCGCCTGGAGGACAAGTACACTCCTTGTCAGGGTGATTGTAATAACCACAAGGGCAGGGATTCATGCTGGCGATCAACATAAAATTTGCAGGAAAGTCTAACGCCACTTTGGCTCGCGAAATAGTCACCCGCCTTTCTTCCATTGGCTGGCGCATCACTTCCAGAACGGTACGTTTAAATTCAGGTAGTTCATCTAAAAATAAAACACCATTATGGGCTAAGGAAATTTCCCCCGGTTGTGGCACGCCTCCCCCACCAACAAGGGCGACATCTGAAATTGTATGGTGTGGGCTTCTAAAAGGTCTTTTATTTATTAAGCATGCATTCTCGGGTAACTTACCTGCAACACTGTGAATTTTTGTTGTCTCCAGTGCTTCTTGCAAGCTTAGTGGTGGTAATACTGTCGGCAGTCTTTTGGCCAACATGGTTTTGCCGGCTCCCGGTGGACCGATCAATATGGCGTTATGGCCTCCTGCGGCGGCAATCTCTAAAGCACGCTTTATATTTTCCTGGCCTTTAACATCTGCAAAATCAAGCTCAAACTGATACTGAGAGTTGAAGAACTCCTCTCTTGTATTTACATCAACAGGGGTTAATGAACTTTCATCAGCGAGAAATTCAATCACTTCTTTTAAATGTGTAACCCCATACACCGCAAGATTGTTAACCATTCCAGCCTCGCGGGCATTTGCCTTTGGAACAATTAATCCTTTAAAACCCTCTTTACGTGCTTGTATTGCTATTGGCAAAGCCCCTTTAATTGGTTGAATTGCTCCATCCAGGCTTAGCTCGCCAATTATCACATAATCTTTAAGTGTATCAACGTTCTCAATCTGCTCACTTGCCCCAAGTATTCCAATGGCGATCGGAAGGTCAAAAGCAGAACCGCTCTTTTTAATATCCGCCGGAGCCATATTTACCACAATCTTAATTCGTGGCATCCTAAATCCATTGTCTTTTATAGCGCTGTCGACTCTTTGCTGGCTTTCTTTTATGGCGCCGTCTGGTAATCCTACCACAAAATATCCCTGGCCTTCACTAACATTTACTTCAATTGTTATGTTAATTGCTTCTACTCCATACACTGCACTTCCAAACGTTTTTACCAGCATGTATTAAGAATTGATAAATAGTAGATTGAAAGTAGTAAAAACTAAGCAGTAGTTTCTTAAACTAACTTCTGGCCCATCGCGGCAGTCCGGATCTTGTAATAAGCAGGCCTAATATTTTTAGAAGAGGAAGGTATTGGAGACCACAAAGAATGATGATGAATTGATCTTGTTGTGAGGCAGATTAAAAAAGGCTACAAACGATTATAAGTTTATAAGACGAAAAGAAGCTTTAACAATACCTCATTATTTCTTCTTGTTCAATAACACTCAATTTTTATTTAACTCCAAACAACCCTATTTGTAATGAAACTATTTTTCCACTTGCCGCGGCCGAGATAGTCCATGGTGAACTGCGAAAATGTTTGATTACGCCTAACGCCGGTCTTATACCTGTATTGGGATGAGATGCAATTTTATTATCCGATCCTGCAATATGATAACCTGCTCCGCCATACACTTGCCAGGTACTAAAGAAGTGGCCTACCCTTGCCTCAGCAATACTTGGTGTCTCTAAGTTTTTAGTATTACCTAAGAGAATGATGTTTAATGATAAATGATTATTGGTCTTTAATATTGCGCCGATAGAAAGTGTTCCTATTACAGATTGCTTGGTCGAATATCCTCCGCTTAAGCCCATTGCGACTCCTGATGAGGCATTACGCGTATTATAGGACTGCGACATAGCTGCAAAACTTAGTAGTATAAAAAATGAGACTGATAAAAATTTCATATTCTAAAGTATAACTTGGTAAGTCGAAAAGTAACATGGATTTTATTAGAATATGGGACGAGCGAAACAGTAGCACTTTAATAAGGAAGAGGATTGTCTCCAGGATATTTTGGCTTAAAAATTAAACCATAAACAAGAGAATGACCCGCTTGTCGAACTGCATTATAAGCCAATACCTTTAAAACAACGTGCCCAAATTTTTTGTTTTCATCAGAAGGCATAAAAGCCACAGCCATTCCGTTAAATTGATGTGTCACCATATTGGAAAGATGGGGACCATCAGTTGTAAATGCGAGAAATGAAGTACTGCCAAAGTAAGCCGGGCCCTGCCTCATATCATTATTTTTATACTTATTACTCCAACTGTTTTTACCATTCCAAAATTTGCCGTAGCCATCCATCCTATACATGGAAGCATCTCTTAATCCATCAGAACTACCGGCTAAAAATGTACAAATCAAAGAAGGCAAATAGTCCTTAATTTTTTGCCCATAAGATACCGATGAAAATGCCAAAAGCATTAAGAGCATTAACTTTTTCATTAAGATATTTAAACTGGTTATTTTACGTTTTCGGGTGGAAATGAATAAAGGAGATTATTCGATAGAAAGGCCATCCACTTTTTGATAGTGTAACTAAAATGGATACTCTGTATTGGATTGTAACTGTTGAATCTATAATTAAGATCGGTTTGTCATCATTTAGGTTGCAGAGGCATTCACATTTCTAATCGTATTATGCATATAACAGCTTAATACACTTGTTATAGATAGTTGCGCCAGGAAACTTGTTTAAGAGCTAACGAAGCAGGTGTAGTTGGTTTACCAAGGCTGGAGGCGGGCTGGAGCCCTAGTCGTAATTTCTTCTAATCGGTTGTTGATTTATAAAGAAGAAAAATATCATCATTAATTATGATACAATAGGTAGATATGAGCGGTGGCTATACCCATAGTAGCACTAAACGTTGAATGGTTTTCAACAATCTCTGCCGGTTATTTGATTCTCAGAAGAAGGATCAGGTAGCTAAAAGGGTACATCACCAATATCTGTGGAAGTATTATGACTTTATTTCCACCATTTCCTTTTCCTTTTCCTTCTCCTTCACTAAGCTTACCTCTCTTGACAAAGCCTCTTTAAATCTGCTTGGTCTAAATGAATACTCCTGACCGTTGGGATGGCTAGGGTTAGGTAGTTCATAAAACACGTATCCTTTCTTTCCGTCAATAAGACTAACTACTTCTTCTTTAAGTGTATATTTTTCTCCTTTTACAGGTAGACTTTCAAATGATTGTTTTTGCTGAGTAGTAAAAACATCGTTGATACATAAAAACTCATTCATTGTGTAACTATTGTGTTTGTGCTGCAAGCGCAAGGCTTTAAAGTGGCAGCTAAATACTAAAGAAAACTAGTTTTTTAGTATTTACAGACATTAATAAATACTAAAAAAGCCTTAAGAACCTGGTTGGTCTCTTAAGGCTTAGTGTTTGTAGAGCGTACGGGAATCGAACCCGTGATTCCTCCGTGAAAGGGAGGTGTCTTAACCCCTTGACCAACGCTCCATTTTTTGTAATTGGAGTGCAAAAATAGGAGCGGCAAGCGTTACAGCCAAAACTTTTTTAAAAACTTTTTTAAAAATTCCTATCCACTTAAATTTTAGATACATAAAGATTTGATGTACAAGTGTGCGACGCAACAAAAGCCGGGGGTGGAACAAATATTGATACAAAAAATATCATTATTAATCCCGCCATTCCTTGTAATTTCGCAGAGTTTTTTAAAATAGAAAAATTAAAAATATGAGTACAATTAAAGTTGCTATTAACGGTTTTGGACGTATTGGCCGTTTGGTTTTCCGCCAAATTTATAATATGGAAGGCATCGATGTTGTAGCCATCAACGACCTTACCAGTCCTAAAGTATTGGCTCACCTGCTGAAATATGACAGTGCGCAAGGCCGCTTCACTGGTGAAGTTACCAGCACTGAAAACTCTATAGTTGTAAATGGCGAAGAAGTAAAAATATATGCACAAAAAGATCCTGCTCAAATTCCATGGGGAGAGCATGGTGTAGATGTTGTGATCGAAAGCACTGGTTTCTTTACTGATAAAGCGAAAGCTGAAGCACATTTAACTGCAGGTGCAAAGCGCGTCGTTATTTCCGCTCCCGCAACTGGCGATCTTAAAACGGTCGTTTTCAATGTAAACCACCAGATCCTTGATGGTAGCGAAACGATTATTAGCTGTGCTTCTTGTACAACGAATTGCCTTGCACCAATGGCCAAAGTATTAAACGATACATTTGGTATTGCAGGCGGTATCATGACCACTATCCACGCTTATACTAACGACCAGAATACGCTTGATGCTCCACATCCAAAAGGAGACCTTCGTCGGGCAAGGGCTGCTGCTCAAAACATCGTTCCTAACAGCACTGGTGCTGCCAAGGCTATTGGCGTTGTTTTGCCAGAGTTAAAGGGTAAGTTAGATGGTAGTGCCCAGCGTGTGCCGGTTATCACTGGTTCGTTGACTGAGCTTGTTTCAATGTTAAATAAGCCTGTAACCATCGAAGAAGTAAATGCTGCAATGAAAGCAGGAAGTAACGAAAGCTTTGGTTACACTGAAGATGAAATTGTGAGCAGCGATGTTATAGGTAGTTCTTATGGCTCTCTATTTGATGCTACCCAAACCAAAGTAATGAACATGGGCGACAAGCAACTTGTAAAAACCGTAAGCTGGTACGACAACGAAATGAGCTATGTTAGCCAGTTAGTTCGTACTGTTAAGTTCTTTGCAGGTTTAATTAATAAATAGTTTTCTGTGGGGACAAGCATTTGTAATACTATCCAACATCGTTGTGTCACTCCCTTCAACTAATAGTTCTTCAATGACCGCAGCTCAGTTGGGCTGCGGTTTTTTGTTTCTAGATTGGTGTATCATCAAAGTGTTCGGTTTTTTAACAGAAATAGGCTGTTTTATAGTTATAAACAATTTGCAACGATCGTCCATTCTTTAGGTTTAAATGGTTGGAGCGAAGTAGTTTGCATGGCCGTTACTTTGCGTTTGATAATGACTATGGAGAGCATGGGTTTGATAACTGCGACTTGAGGGACACAGTTATTGATCCTAACGGTTTTAAAAAGTACAAGAACCTCGCGTCACTACGATGAACAAAAAAATGTTTAGGACAGATGTATGCAAGGAACCAAAAAATGACATAGAAGATCTTGAACAACGAATAGAAAAAATATTAAGAAATAAAACAAATTCAATAATGAGCATTTTTCAAAATCATAATTTCTCCGGCCAAAAGGCCTTAATAAGAGTAGACTTTAACGTGCCACTTAACGACAAGTTTGAAATAACAGACGATAACAGGATGCGTGCGGCAGTACCTACCATCAAAAAGATTTTAGCTGATGGCGGTAGTGTTATTCTGATGAGTCATTTAGGTAGGCCGAAAGAAGGACCGACAGACAAATATTCTTTAAAACATTTAATACCTCACCTGGTAAAATTATTAGACGGAGCAACCGTTTTATTTGCAAACGATTGTATAGGCGAGGAAGCACAAAAAAAGGCTGTAGGCATGGAGCCTGGAGAAGTTTTGCTACTTGAAAACCTTCGTTTTTACAAGCAGGAGGAAAAAGGCGACGAAGTATTTGCTGAAAAGCTTAGCAAGCTAGGCGATGTTTATATTAACGACGCTTTCGGTACTGCACACCGCGCACACGCTTCAACGGCGATCATCGCTAAGTTTTTCCCCGGCGATAAAAAGATGTTTGGTTTATTAATGGAAAACGAAGTGGAAAGTGCTGAGAAGGTTCTGCATAAAAGCGAACGCCCTTTCACTGCCATTCTGGGTGGCGCAAAAGTGAGCGACAAAATTCTGATTATAGAAAACTTACTTGAAAGAGCTAATAACATCATCATTGGTGGGGGTATGGCATATACGTTCTTAAAAGCCCAGGGAAAAGAAATTGGAAGCAGTCTATGTGAAGAAGATAAACTTGACCTCGCTAATGAGTTACTGGTAAAAGCAAAAGCAAAAGGTGTAGCGTTTCACTTACCGCAAGACAGCGTTGTAGCCGACAAATTTGATGCGAATGCAAATACGAAAATGCTGAGCAACGATAACATCGAAAAAGGCTGGATGGGATTGGACATAGGTGAGCAGGCAGTAAAAGATTTTGGACAGGTTATTCTGGCAAGCAAAACGATTTTATGGAACGGCCCTATGGGTGTTTTTGAAATGGAGAAGTTCAAGAACGGCACCAGGTCAGTAGCTGATTATATAGTTGAGGCAACTTCTAAAGGAGCCTTTTCACTGGTTGGTGGCGGTGACAGTGTTGCAGCTGTAAACCAGTTCGGACTTGCAGATAAAGTAAGTTATGTAAGCACCGGCGGCGGCGCAATGCTTGAATATTTTGAAGGAAAAGAATTGCCTGGTATTGCTGCAATAAAACAATAAGACACAACGTCAGTTTTTGCGGGTGGCCGATAATTTGCAATACCTTGGGCGGTTATAAATCAGTAACTTAAAATTTAAGTGTAAAAACAATTCAAACAATGACAAAGAATCTCACATTAATAATTATTCTTGCCGTTATCCTTATTTTAGGTGGTTGTGGTTGTGGAAGTTATAACGGACTAGTGCAACAAGATGAATCAGTTAAGAATTCATGGAACAAGGTGCAAAGTGATTACCAGCGTCGGGCAGACCTTATCCCAAACCTCGTAAACACGGTTAAAGGTGAAGCAAGTTTCGAACGTGGTACGCTAACAGATGTAATTAATGCCAGGGCATCTGCCACACAAATAAAAGTAGATCCTGCTGATCTTACGCCTGAAAAAATGCAACAGTTTCAAGCTGCCCAAGGACAACTATCACAAGCCTTAGGAAGGTTATTGGCGGTATCGGAAGCCTACCCTAACCTACGAGCAAATGATGCGTTCAGAGGTTTACAGGCACAGTTAGAAGGAACAGAAAACAGGATTAAAACTTCGCGTAACGACTTCAACGACGCGGTTCAAACCTATAACACTAAGGTCCGTTCTTTCCCTACAAACATATTTGCAGGAATGATGGGCTTTAAACAAAGACAAGGTTTTGCAGCAGAAGCTGGCGCTGAAAGAGTTCCGGAAGTGAAATTTTAAATCCTACAATTTTCAGTAACGTGTCATTGTTTCCATCGTCAAAAAAAAGAGAATTTTTCACTCCTGATCAGCAGCAATTGATGGTAAAAGCCATACAAGAAGCTGAAACAAACACCAGTGGTGAAGTAAGGCTGTTTGTTGAAAGTAAATGCAAATATGTTGATCCGGTAGATAGGGCTAAAGAAATATTTTTTAGCCTTAAAATGGAGCAGACTAAAGACAGAAATGCCGTGCTCCTTTATATGGCAATAAATGATCGACAACTTGCACTATTTGCAGATGAAGGCATCTATCAAAGACTTGGAGCAAACTATTGGAACGAGGAGGTTAGAAAGATAATCAGGTCATTTACAAAAGATGACTATACCGGCGGCATTTGCGCCGTAATTAATGATATTGGCGAAGCGTTAAAAAGCGAGTTCCCGTATGAACGTAGCGATAAAAATGAGTTGCCGGATGAAATAATTTTTGGAAATTAAAATAGTCCCGCAATTGCGGGATTATTTTTTCTTATTAAATACATGAAGCGTTTTTTATTTACAATACTATTTCTTTTACAGGTTCTCTTTGCTATCTCACAAACGATTCCTGCACGCCCAAACCCACCCAGGTTAGTTAATGATTATACACAAACTCTAACTGCGGATCAGCAACACACGCTAGAGCAAAAGTTAGTGGCGTATGACGATAGCACAAGCAACCAGGTTGTAATAGTAATAGTTCCAACACTCAACGACTATGCCCCTGTTGATTATGCTACCAAGCTGGGAAGAGAGTGGGGAGTAGGTAATAAGAAAACGAATAACGGCGTTGTTCTTTTAATAGCAAAAAATGACCGTACCATCTTTATTGCTCCTGGTTATGGTTTAGAGGGGGCCTTGCCCGATATAACATGCAAATCAATTATTGAAGATGTTATTAAACCAAACTTCAAGCAGGAGGATTTTTATCGGGGTATAGATGTTGGAACTACGGCAATTTTCAAAGCAGCCGCTGGTGAATATAAAGCGCCTGCAGGTTATAGAGCTAAAAAAAGCCCAGGGGGAGGCGGAAGTATTATTGGAGTTATCATTATCATCGTCATCGTATTGATGCTGATAGGGAGAGGTGGCGGACGTGGCGGCGGAGGTGGCATGTTTAGCCGGCGCGGCTATGGTGGTTTTGTTGAAGGTGCCATTTTAGGAAGCTTGCTTAATAGTGGCGGAAGAGGCGGCGGCGATTGGGGCGGCGGCGGAGGAGACTCGGGAGGAGGCGGATTTGGTGGATTTGGAGGAGGAAGTTTCGGTGGCGGCGGTTCCGGAGGAAGCTGGTAAAAATTATATAGGTATAAGCTTAATGCAGGTAAGAAATTACCTGCATTTTTATTTTTAACCATGTTTACCTTATATGTTTCCGTAGCACAATTACTTTTATGGGTAGAAGTTGAGACCCTTAAAATGGCAAGCAGTTTATAAATACATTTGACAGTATCTTTCAAGTAAATAACGCAAGCCGAATGAAACGACCTTCTTCAATTTTTGCAGCTCTTTTAGGTTTATTTTTTGTATTCCCCTCGCTACACGCCCAGGTGATTCAGACAATAAATAAGCAAAATTCTTCCATCAATTATAATCGTTTAAATAGAATTGATACCCTGCTGAATGACTACATCAACAAAACCTATTTAACCGGGGCTGTAACATTGGTAATAAAAGATAACCAGTTAGTTCAATATAAAGGTTATGGTTATGCGGATGCAGAAACGAAAAGCCCAATGAAGAATGATGCTATTTTTCGCATCATGAGCCAAACAAAAGCAATTACAAGTGTTGCAGTTATGATTCTTTACGAGCAGGGGAAATTACTGCTCGATCAACCGATTGCTGACTTTATTCCTGAATTTCGAAATCCCGTTGTAATTGATAAATACAATAGTGCCGATACAACTTACACTACAGTTCCTGCCAAAAGAAATATTACATTTCGCGATTTACTTACACATAGCTCAGGTATTGATTATGCAGATATAGGATCGCCAAGAGGAAATGCCATTTATGCAAAAGCAGGTATTCCCTCGGGCTTGGGATACTTCAACGCAGACCTTCTTGCAAAAATGAAAGTACTTGGTAAGCAGCCGCTTCAATTTCAACCCGGCGAAAAATGGCAGTACGGCTTAAATACTGACCTTCTTGGTTGCCTCGTAGAAATTATTAGTGGTACTAACCTCGAAAATTTTTTCCAAAACAATATCTTCGGGCCATTAGGAATGAAGGATACCTATTTCAATCTTCCTCAATCAAAAGCCAATCGCCTTGCCTCCGTGTACACCGAAGACTCCCTGCACCGGATAATTAAATGGAGTCAGACATTCAGGCGAATTGACCCCAATTATCCATTAATGGATAAAAAATATTTTTCCGGGGGTGCTGGCTTATCTTCTACAGCTCTTGATTATGCCGTGTTTATGCAGATGCTTCTTAATGGCGGCATTTATAACAAACACAGAATTTTATCCCCAAAATCGGTGGAAATGATGACCAGTCCTCAACTTGATTTTCTGTATAACAATAGCGATAATTTTGGTTTAGGCTTCGGACTTACTTCAGCTAAGTCTGCGGGTCGAAATGCGCGAAGTGAAGGTTCTTTTGCCTGGGGCGGTTATTATGGAACTACTTATTGGGCTGATCCGAAAAAAGGTCTTGTTTGCCTTATTATGACACAGCATACGCCAAATTCACATGGCGATATTGCAGCAAAATTTGAAGCCTTAGTATATGCAAGTCTTAATAAATAAATTGTGAGCATAATTAGTTAACCGGCTGTAGAAGTTATAAAGCGGCAGTCTTGCGACGCTCCATTCAATCTACAAATCTTTGTGCATCGTTTACCCGAAATTAATATCATAATTAGTTCTCGCAAATAACACTTCAATAAATCCTTTAAGCTAGGGGTGAGTTTCATAGCGGAACAAGAAGCCCACATTTCGAACCCCATATTAAATTCTTGCAAGCTTGTAAAAGAATTTCTAATCCTATACAGCACAAATCTTCAAGCACTGTTTTTGCTATAGATGCAAAAGGCGAGGTATTAAATTGAAGTTATAGGATAAAAACAACGTTTTTCTATAGCTTTGTTTAAAATAAGCCCTGTTAAACCGCTTATTCAATTAAATCTAAATGAAGTACTTCTTAAGTATATTTCTTCTTTCTTTCTGCCTAAGCAGTCTTTCTGCGCAAGAAAGACATTTTGTCTTTATTCAGTCCGACGCTAAACAACCTTTCTATGTATCTCTTAATGGCAAGCTATACAGTTCAACTGCCAGTGGCTACCTTATCATTCCAAAGCTTGCCGATGGTAACTACAATCTTACTGTAGGTTTTGCTCAAAATGCGTTTCCTGAGCAGACTTTCAATATTGCCATTCAAAACAAAGACCTTGGTTTCGATCTGAAGAACTTTAACGAAAAAGGTTGGGGGTTATTTAATTTACAATCTCTTGATATTACAATGGCTTCTGCGGGTACCTCAAATGTTGTTTCGCAGGCATTAACTGCAAGTGCAAAAGCCCCTCCGGCGGTTATTTCATTTGAAAAGAAAAAAGATACAACGCCAGTAGCAAGCAAACCTCCTACTGTTACCCCGGTTGACAATGTTACAAAAGAGGAAGAAGTAAAAAAGGCAATAGCAAAAACCGATAATCCTCCGGTTAATGCAGCACCTACTACTGATGTTGCACCAACTATAACCTCACCAGCTAAACCAGACGAACCAATTGCAAAGTCAGAAAGGCCTGGTGACGTAAAAAAAGTTTCAGAAGTTACAGGCGAAGAAGGAGTGCATTTATCTTATGTAGAGGGAACTGGTAAAACAAGAGATACAATCAATGTAATCATCCCATCCTCACCTGCATCACCAAGTACTCCTAACTCATCCTCTGCAAACCCAAACACTACTAAAAGTGATGTAGAAACAACCAATCAAGCTAATTCTTCCTCTTCAGCCGGCACAGCTAAAAGCAACGATGTAAAGTTTTTAGATATTAATATGTCAGCCAAAAACGATACTAGTCAATCAGTAAAAATACCAGCAGACGACAGGCGCATATTAGAGAATAGTAATTGCAAAAACATTGCTACAGACGATGATTATGCAAAGCTTAGAAAAAAAATGGCCTCTGAAACTTCTGATGATAAAATGATTATTGAAGCCAGGAAGGTTTATCGCAATAAGTGCTTTACCACCAGCCAGATTAAGAGACTTTCTACGCTATTTCTTTCAGACGAAGCACGGTTTAAGTTTTTTGACGTCTCTTTTGTTTCTGTAGCCGATGCAGCCCAGTATTATACTTTACAAAACGAGTTTATTGATCCTGCTTTTGTTAATCGCTTTAAAAGCTTACTTCAATAGAATTATGCTTCTCGTAATGTAACAATAGCTCATGCGATACTTTGTAGAGGTAAGTTATAAGGGAACAAGGTATGCAGGCTTCCAGGTGCAGCAGAATGGAGATACTATTCAAGGGCAGGTAGAGAAGGCACTTACCATAGTTTGTCGTTTTCCGGTCACCCTAACAGGTTCTTCGCGTACTGATGCCGGTGTTCATGCACTTCAAAACTACTTTCATTTCGACATCGAAAAGCAGTTTGATCCTTCATTGATTTATAACATAAATGCGTTGTTACCCTTAGACATTGTTGTAAAATCTATTATACCTGTTCCACCTGATGCTCATTCAAGGTTTTTAGCTACATCCCGAAAATACAAATACCATATAACCACTACTAAAAACCCTTTCTTAACTGAGGCTGCCTGGTATTATCCTTTTTCTGTTGACTTTGCGCTTTTGAACCAGGCGGCAAACTTGTTATATCGATACACAGACTATACCTCTTTTTCAAAAAGAAATACGCAGGTTTTAACGAAAGAATGCACAATCATTAAAAGTGAGTGGATTTTAAGCAATTGTAATCTTGAATATACTGTTGAAGCAAATCGGTTTCTTCGTGGTATGGTTCGCGGTCTGGTAGGAACTATGTTATTGGTAGGTAGAAAAAAAATTTCGTTAGAAGAATTTGCAGAAATCATTCAGGTAAAAGATTGTACGCGGGCAAATTTTGCTACCCCTGCCCATGGTCTTTTTCTTGTAGCGGTTCGGTACCCCTTTCTTCCAGCCAGTAACGATAATATATGAACTAAAAACCGGCCATATTAAGGATGCAGTTATTAAATCGCCTTTTGTAAGTAGTTAAACAGGAGTTATCCGTTTTGCGAGGGCGACTTCAAAAACACGTAATACTGCAGTAACTTTATACGCATCAATTAATGACTTTGAATCCCAATTTCAGCGCCTTTCAAAAACAACTTGCAACTCCTTTTGCTTTTAGAATGTTTTTATTTTCAAAACTTCCTGCTGCATTTTTTGCCGGTTTGCAATTAATGAAGCTAGCTCCACACGAAGCTGCTATTGGGGTTCGGTACAAGTGGTTCAATAAAAATCCTTTCGGCTCATTATACTTTGCAGTGCTCGCTATGGCTGCGGAGGCAAGTACTGGAATTTTGTGTATGTCTGCCTTATATAAGAGAAAGCCGTCGGTTAGTATGTTGATTGTAAAAATTGAAGGAAACTTTTTTAAGAAAGCTGTTGGCAAAATAGTTTTTACATGCTCCAATGGATTGGAGGTACAACAGGCTGTAGAGGATGCCATAACCTCTACCGAAAGCACATCCGTGGTTTGCGAGACGGTAGGAAAGAATGAGGCTGGCGAAAGTGTAGCCCGGTTCTTTTGTACCTGGAGTTTCAAATCAAGAAGCGGGGCTTAATATTTTATCTTTTCTACAAATTTATTTATGCAACTATCTTTTCACGGCGCTGCCCGATCTGTTACTGGGTCCAAACACTTGCTTACTTTAAAAAACGGTAAAAGGCTTTTGTTGGATTGCGGATTATTCCAGGGGATGGGGCGGCAAACGGATGAACTAAACAGCACCTTTGGCTTTAGCGCAAAAGATGTAACCTATCTTGTTTTGTCTCATGCCCACATCGATCACTCGGGGCTCATACCCAAACTGTATAGTGAAGGTTTTCGGGGATCTGTCTTTTGTACCCCTGCAACAAAAGACTTGTGCCAAATTCTATTGATGGACAGCGCCGAGATACAACAGTCGGATACAAAGTACATTAATAAGAAAAGAACAAAGTTAGGTCTGCCACTTTTTAAACCCATGTATTCAATTGAAGATGCAAAACGTTGCCTTGAATTGTTTACTACTGCGGAGCATGGAAAATGGTTTAGGATAGATAATGATATAAAAGTATTGTTTACAGATGCAGGTCATATAATAGGTAGTGCAGCGGTAAGCCTTCAGATTATGGAAGAAGAAGAAACTACACACATCACGTTTAGCGGGGATGTAGGAAGATATAACGACGCCATTTTAAAAGCGCCGGAAGAAGTTCCACAGGCCGATTATATTATAATGGAAAGTACTTATGGAAATAGGCTACATAAAGAGGTTAAGAACACGCCCGACAGTTTCTTAAGCTGGATTGAAAAGACTTGCATTGAGAAAAAAGGGAAGCTTATTATTCCCGCATTTAGTGTTGGCAGAACCCAGGAGTTGCTGTATGCGTTAAACAAGTTAGACAATGAAAACAGGCTTCCTGCAATAAAATTTTTTGTTGACAGTCCTTTAAGCAGGGAGGCTACAGACGTTATAAGAAAACATCCTGAAAACTTTAATAAAGAACTGCAAGCTGTGTTACTTCACGATAAAGATCCCTTTGATTTCAAAGGATTAAATTATATTAAAACGGCAGAAGAAAGTAAGCAGATTAACTCCTACAACCACCCCTGTGTTATAATAAGTTCGAGCGGAATGGCTGAAGCAGGCAGAGTGAAACACCACATTAAAAACAATATTGAGGATGAAAAAAATACAATATTAATGGTTGGCTATGCATCCCCATACTCATTAGCAGGAAAGCTGTTGAATGGCGCAAAAAGGGTAAACATCTACGGTGATGATTATGTTGTTAATGCAGAAGTAGGCAGCATGTCTGGTATAAGTGCCCATGGCGATTACGAAGATTTATTTCAATTTTTATCAGGTCAAGATACAGAAAAGGTGAAAAAAATATTTCTTGTACATGGGGAATATGATGTACAAACAGCCTTTGCTAAAAGGCTGCAGGAAAAAGGATTTGAAGTCGAAATTCCGGGTATGAATTATGCACTTGATCTTACCACTTAGAAAATCAGCTGTGAATGATTAAGCATCGTTTTGCATCTGAAATTTAAAATCCTTCTAGAGTAATAAATAATTATGAAGTTATCTTTTCATGGGGCAGCAAGAACGGTGACAGGTTCAAAACATCTACTAACACTTGACAACGAAAAGAAATATTTATTGGATTGTGGAATGTTCCAGGGTATGGGAAATGAGACAGAAGCTTTAAATAGCGAGTTTGGCTTCGATCCGAAAGAAGTAAATTTTTTGTTTTTATCTCATGCACATATTGACCACACAGGCCTAATTCCTAAGTTGGTAAAAGAAGGCTTTGAAGGCAAAATATTTTGTACTCCCGCAACAAAAGATCTGACAGAAATATTACTGGCAGACAGCGCAGAAATACAAAAGCATGATGCGGATTTTACCAATAGAAAAAGCAGTGCGGCAATAGATGAGGTTACGCCATTATATGAAATAGAAGACGTGGCTAAATCAATGCAATTATTTGAAACGTTAGAATACAACGAATGGCTGAAGGTAGATGACCACGTTGAGATCATGTACACAAATGCAGGACACTTAATTGGAAGCGCCGCTATTAACTTAAGAATAACTGAAAACGGAAAGACGACAACTCTTACTTTTAGCGGCGATGTAGGCAGGTATAGAAGCGCCCTGCTACAACCGCCGGCCGAATTTCCTGAAGCAGATTATATCATTCTCGAAAGTACTTACGGCGATAAAACGCACGATATTGCAGCAAACACAATCGATAACCTGTACCGCTGGATAAAGAAGACCTGTGTTGACAGAGGCGGTAAATTAGTTATCCCAGCCTTTAGCGTAGGGCGAACCCAGGAAATTTTATATTCTTTAAACCAATTGGAACTGGAGCATCGTCTACCGGAATTGAACTATTTTGTTGATAGCCCTTTAAGTGAAAAAGCCACCGCAGTAATAAAAAGCTATACCAGCGAATACAATGAGCGTCTTCAAAATATTTTAAAGATCGATGAAGATCCTTTTCATTTCAAAGGGTTGAAACATGTTGAGACAGTTGAAGAAAGCAGGCAACTTACAGAGCATAAAGAGCCATGTGTAATTATCTCATCAAGCGGTACTGCAGATGCAGGTCGTGTAAAGCACCATATATTTAGTTGTGTTGATGAAGAGCCAAATACCATTTTGATGTCAGGCTATTGCTCAACCGCTTCGTTAGGAGGACGGTTGCTAAATGGAGCAAGAAAGGTTGAAATATTTGGTGATAGCTGTAATGTATTAGCTGAAGTGGGCCAAATGAAGAGCCTTAGCGCGCATGGAGACCAGGATGACCTGGCTAGATTTATCGGCTGCCAGGATAGTGAAAAAGTTAAAAAAATATTTTTAGTGCATGGTGAATATTTGGTACAGCAAGAATTAGCAGCAAGGCTAAACAGGAAGGGGTTTGAAAAAATCGAAATGCCTTCTATGCACCAGGAATTCGTCCTTGAGTAAAAACCGCTGCATATATTGCTATTTATAATTGTTAGAGCACCTCGCCGTTTACTGTAAGATGGCTCAGGCTTTACGTAGTACTTACGCTTATTCTCTGTAAGAAGTAAAGCCGCTACTATTAGTGCGGCATTTCTCCGTAACTACATATTTCGCTTTAACCGCCTCTCGAATTTCTACTACGCCTACCCGCGTAAATACCCCACCGCCTTATCGGTTTTACGAACACCTAAAACGAGTATTTATGCTTGTAGTTTGCCTTCATTGACTAACTACCTTTAACCTGTTTAAGGATATGTTTAAATGTTTCTGAAATTCAATATCCTATAGAAAAATAAATTGTGTAAACAATAACAGCTGCTGCATTTTTGTGGCGGCTTTTTTATGCCTGACTTCCAACATAGACGTCTAAAATACTATCGTGTTGCAATCATTATGGCGACTCTTTCGCCGTCCATAGCTGCACTTACAATTCCACCTGCATAGCCCGCACCTTCTCCACATGGATATAAGTTTTTAATTTGAGGATGCTGTAACGTGCCACTGTTACGGGGAATGCGAACCGGCGAAGAGGTTCGGCTTTCTGTAGCTACCACCACCGCTTCATTAGTCAGGTAGCCCCTCATCTTCTTGCCAAACGCTTTAAAAGCTTCCTGCAAGCTGGTGTGTATAAAAGCAGGTAAAACGCCAGTAAGGTCAGTACTATTTACACCAGGTAAATAACTGCAGATGGGTAAAGAACCAGAAACCTTGTCATTACAAAAGTCAGCCATTCGTTGAGCAGGTGCAACAAAGCGTCCTCCACCTGCCATATATGCTTTCTGCTCTACCATTTCCTGAAAAAACATCATACTTAAAGGCGAATTATCCTCCATCTCTTTATCCTTCATATACGCTTTGAAATCTTCCGATTTCTCGAAATCCTTGTTCTCTACCGTCACTACCATTCCGCTGTTGGCGAACGGGTTGTTTCGTTTACTAGGGCTCCAACCATTTACAACTAGCTCACCCCCGGTTGTTGATGCCGGAGCTATAATTCCGCCGGGACACATACAAAAACTAAACACGCCTTTATTTTCCACCTGCTGTACCAGCGAATACGAAGCAGGAGGTAAAAAGTCGCCCCTGTTTATACAGTGATACTGTATATTATCAATTATACTTTGAGGATGCTCAATGCGAACGCCCAGTGCAAAAGGCTTTGCTTCTATTAAAATCTTTTTCCGATGCAGCAATTTAAAAATGTCTCTTGCCGAATGGCCGGTTGCCAGTATCACGGCATCTGCTTCAAACTGGTCTCCATCAGCAGTTATCACACCATTTATGGTATTTTCTTCTATAATAAAATCTGATACCTTTTTATCAAACAGAAATATACCTCCACAATGAGTAATACATTCTCTCATTGCAGTTATAATTTGCGGAAGTTTGTTAGTACCAATATGCGGATGTGCCTCAACTACGATTTGCTCTTCTGCCCCAAATTGAACAAACAGGCTTAAAATGCGATTTATATCCCCGCGCTTATTGCTCCTTGTATAAAGCTTTCCATCGCTATACGTTCCTGCGCCACCCTCTCCAAAGCAATAGTTGCTGTCGGGGTCTACCACCCCTTCTTTATTCAACACTGCCAAATCACGCCTTCTGGCTCTTACGTCTTTACCTCTTTCTAAAATGATTGGTTGTATACCCTCCTCTATCAGTTTAAGTGCAGCAAATAACCCGGTAGGACCGGCACCAACTATAATTACTTTTCTACGGGCTTTACTTACATCATGAAAGGTAACTGTTGATAATGCTCTCTCCACAAAAGGCTCATTAATGAAAGCCTGAATCGTAAGGTTAATGTAAATGTGCTTACCTCTTGCATCAATAGATTTTTTAAGAAGGTGAAAGCCCGTTATTTCATTTGCTTTTTTACCGGCGCTATTGGCTATGTACTCTTTTATAATATTGACGTCGGCTGCTTCTGAGGGAAGCAACTTTAGTACTATTTTTTGTTGCATAATGCGGTTAGGTATTTATCCTAAAAATTTGGCAATTCTAAAAACGTTCTAATTAATCTTTTTAATACCAGCATTTGTTTTTCAAGTATCATCGTTGCGTCGCAATCACTTCGTCTGCAAGCCGACAATCATCTTTAGCTTTCATTCTCAATTCACTCAACCATGCCAGACAGCTTTAATGCAAAGAGAACATCTCCCCTTCCAACATGGATGAATACAAGTAAATACAGTACAAGAGTGCGACGCAACAGTGATTAAACGGAGGACTAATGTTGGACCCAGAAACTTGACATTCTATCCCTCGCCAACCCGACCTACATCCTAATAATCCTGGTTCTAAAGGAATAATCGGGTGCCAAATACAGCTACCTTTCCATTTCTCACAATTCATTCACTCCTGTCAATGCGGGTTCTAAAACGGAAGGTCATCTACATTGTCAGAAGGTGGTATATCGTTATAATTCACCTCGCCATTGCTCGCATTATTCTGGCTGAGTTTTAAACTTTCCATTCTCCAGGCATCCAGGTTAGTGATGTAATTTGTTCTGCCGTCTTTCTCCCATTTTGTACCCTTTAAATTAAACTGCACTTTCACCTCGTCACCTATATTAAATTTATCAGGCATTGCTGTTTTATCTTGTACACATTGAAACTTTACAAAATTTGTAAAACTTCTTCCATTTGTATCTTCCGTTTTTTCAATCACAAATTCTCTCGTTTTAAAGCTTTCGCTACGTTGAACAATATCAAATCGAACAATGAGTTTGCCAGTAATCTCGTATGACATTTTTAATTATTATTTCCGCAAAAGTATCATTTAAAAACATTGTTGAACGTAAAAGCGCAGAATTAGCTGCCGTATTTTTGGGGATAAAGTTTTGAGATAGTTTATTATGAAAAGTAGTTTTTAAGTTCTACCTTTTCCTTCCTCTTAAAAGCGGATTCAGTAAGAAATGGGTTATTGAAAATCGTTAGTTAAGTGAGCATTGCTTAACTAAAATATTTACTCATTATTTCGTGCCATACAACTGTTGATACTTTTTTTAAGTCATATACGCTGAGGAGTAAATGTATATTACGGTTAATAGGAAATGTTTGTAATAAGGCAAGACGCCTTGTTAAATAGCAGGACAATTTTCCCGCCTTTGACATTACCATCTAAGTATTTACGAAAACTTCGGTTCATCTATCCATCTATCCATTGAAAGGTTTAAATAAGCAAAAACAGCTTCGTTTAAAAAATACTTTTATGTGACTCGTAAAGGCATAAGAAGCATAAAAGTGAGGAAGAATATGTACTCGTGCCAAAATGTTTAACAGTCTTAAGTTGAATACTCTCTTCGATATTTTTGTTGCAATTAATTTTACTCGTAACACTACAGTGTTAAAACAACGGCTAATTAAGGTAGGGTTATAAGTATTGGTAATGAAGGAGAAAAAGAATTTTATTTTTACTGTTTGAACATCTTCAATCTTCTATCTGCTCGAAAAAAAATTGTAGAATTTTTAAAAATGATAAGCTGCACAGTCTGTATTTTATTTGGTACTGGAATTGAACTGCAAGGATGAGTTTACAGGGACGTGGATAATAAAAATCAACGTTAATAGTAAGCGAAAGAACCGGATAAAATAACCAAATTATCTCACATTTACTGATATTAATTTTTCCGGAAAACGATTAAAACAATACAAAAAAAAATATTCTTTTATGAAACGTAATACTGTCGCGGAAAAGGTAAAAAGAACCATTTTAAAAATTTTTTTTTAAAATATAAAGTTTGATATTCGCCGTCCCGCCAAACTTTTTTATTCACACTTGTGGAGAATTATTTGGAGAGGTTTCAAGGTTCTAACATTCCTAACTTAATTATAAAAAAACTATAGTGATACATATGGCCAAAACTGCCGATATAGTTTGGAGTAATTGTTTAAAAATTATTAAAGACATAGTTGAATGGCAACATTATAAGACCTGGTTCGAGCCTATAAAACCAGTTGAATTAAAAGATTATGTATTGCTTATCCAGGTGCCTAGCCAGTTTTTTTACGAATATCTCGAAGAACATTATGTAAACCTTTTAGCCAAAACCCTTAAGAGGGAATTAGGCAAAGATGCCCGATTGGAATACAGAATAATGGTGGATAGCGGTAATAGTAGCAATAAACCACTAACCATGGATATACCTGCTAATAACATAAAGACTTACAGTAACAACGAAATGGATTTCCCCCTGGTTATTAATAACCCGGTTAAAAATCCGTTTGTTATTCCAGGTCTTAAGAAAATGCAGATTGATCCGCAGTTAAACCCTATTTATACTTTCGATTCTTTTATAGAGGGAGACTGCAACCGGGTAGCACGTCGTGCAGGTAAAACAGTTGCTGAGAAACCGGGAGCAAATTCATTTAATCCATTAGTCGTATACGGTGGTGTAGGTTTGGGTAAAACCCACCTGGGACAAGCAATTGGCAACGAAGTAAAGAGGCTGCACCCAAGCAAAGTTGTACTATATGTAAGCTCAGAAAAGTTCATAAACCAGTTCCAGGATCATAGCCGCAATAATGCTATAAATGATTTCATTCATTTTTATCAATTGATAGATGTGTTGATCATCGACGATGTGCAGTTTTTCAACCGCGCAGAAAGAAGCCAGGATGCGTTCTTCGCCATTTTCAACCACCTACATCAGTCAGGCAAACAACTTGTCTTATCGTCGGACAAGCCACCAAAGGATTTGGATGGTTTGCAAGAAAGACTGCTCAGCCGTTTTCGATGGGGTCTAAGCGCCGATCTTCAGATGCCTGATTATGATACGCGCATAGAAATACTGGATAAGAAGATGAAAAACGATGGTCTTGACATGCCTCGTGAAGTTGTAAAATATGTTTCATATAACATTAACAGCAACATTCGCGAGCTTGAGGGAGCACTAATTTCATTACTAGCCCAATCGTCATTAAACAAGAGAGAAATTGATCTTGAACTAGCTAAAAAAGTTTTAAGAAATTTCGTAAAAACAAGCAGCAAAGAAATTACGATCGATACCATTCAAAAAATGGTTTGCGAGTTTTTTGATGTGCCTTATGATAAGCTATTGCAAAAGACCCGCAAACGCGAAATTGTTCAAGCCCGCCAAATAACTATGTTCCTGGCAAAAGCTTTCACTAAAAATTCTCTTAAGACTATAGGTGAACACTTTGGCGGACGCGATCATACCACTGTCATTCATAGTTGCCAAACAGTAAAAGACTTAATGGATACCGATAGCCTTTTTCGGGAAAACGTAATGGAATTACAACAAAAGGTACAACTGGCAGCAATGTGATAAAAGTGCTGAATATAAAATATTAACCCAGGCTTTTGGCCTGGGTTTTTTGTTACAAGCAGCAGAATAACTATCAAGCATCGTTGCCTCGCAATTCGTTCGTCCGCATGTGCTTATTCAACATTTGACCTTGTACCGTCAAATTGTTGAAACCTTCCAAAAAATCGTTCTTGTAGCCGAATTACCAGGTCCTTTTTCAGACTGAGCACCTAATAATTTTAAAAAATTTCATGAGTGCTAAAAAAAGTTTCTCTCTATTTTTGAATGTAACGGCAAATACCCTTATTTTTGCCACCCCTTTAAAAAAGGAAGGGTTTGGTGAGGTGCCTGAGTGGCCGAAAGGAACGGTTTGCTAAACCGTCGTACGGGTTAAACTGTACCGAGGGTTCGAATCCCTCCCTCACCGCTTCCTCACCGGTTATAGGTTTCGGGGCGTAGCGTAGCCCGGTTATCGCGCCTGCTTTGGGAGCAGGAGGTCGCAAGTTCGAATCTTGCCGCCCCGACTAAGTAGTGGCCTCAGAAAATTCTGGGGCCATTTTTTATTTGTACACGGTTTACAAAAAATTTTCTTCATTAATTAGCTTTTCTTTTTAAAAAACGAGAAACTAAACTAGGCTGGTTTTATTTGAAGTAGAATTGAGGGTTGAACAAAGTAAAAAGCTTTAAGCTAGCAAGTTTCAATGGTTCTTATATCGATGGTGCTCATTGAACCGTTCAGTATTTATGATCTTACCGCTTAACCTAAGTTTCAATCCTTCTTATTCTGGATGGTGGTCAGTGAGTATCGGTTACCATCCCATTCGGCAACAAGGTTGACGTTTCAATCCTTCTTATTCTGGATGGTGGTCAGTGAGCAAAAAGGGGATCCGCACCCGGCAGAGTACCTTATGAGTTTCAATCCTTCTTATTCTGGATGGTGGTCAGTGAGATGGCTGTCCTCTCGCCCTCACTCTGAGCTTTGCTGTTTCAATCCTTCTTATTCTGGATGGTGGTCAGTGAGTATTTTCCATAATCTTTAATTATTTCGGTGATTTTTTGTTTCAATCCTTCTTATTCTGGATGGTGGTCAGTGAGGTTTTTCCGTGAAATTTCTATTTCAAGTTTGACGGTATGTTTCAATCCTTCTTATTCTGGATGGTGGTCAGTGAGTTTTCTCAAATGGCGCCATTAAGTCGTTCCACTGAACGTTTCAATCCTTCTTATTCTGGATGGTGGTCAGTGAGAGCACGGCCCTCGGTGGGTAAAACTGCTTTCGCTTGTTTCAATCCTTCTTATTCTGGATGTTGGTCAGTG
>NZ_JAOQAH010000087.1 GCF_025963695.1 Segetibacter sp.
CCCCCCATTTCTCCCTTTCCGCAGGAAGATTTCAAGCGATGAAAATATTATTGAAATTTGTGTTGGCTTAGTTGTTGAAGCTGTCGAAGAGGAATTGAAAAACAAATTTTTTAATCAACCACAAAAAATTATTATGAAAAAGATTTCAAAAGATTTGATGCTAAAGCCGTTTCTTTCCCTTTTAATGATTGCCTTGTTTCAAACTATTCTTCTGGCACAAGACAATGGTGGAGCAGCTTCAGAATCAAGCACAACTTCCAAATCGGTGTCTGTTACTTCTCAAACAAATGATTGGTATGCTTCACCCTGGGTATGGGTTGCAGGTGCGGCTGTCTTTATCTTATTGTTGGTTGCTTTACTACGTGGTCGTAGTGATGGTGCCACCACTGCAAGTCGCACAGATAGAGTTACTGTTACAAAGACAACTTCAGACGATGTAGTTTAAAAACCTTTTAGCCTTATTTCAATATTTTATAAAACTGATTAAGCCATAGATTTTCTATGGCTTTTTTTATTTGCCCGCTTTTTAGTAAATACACCCACCCTCATTCTTCTTTTTATTGGTTTAAAAATTATGAATAACGAATTTCTTTTTCTATACTTGTAGGTTGCCTTTTTACATAACTGCTATTCTTAATGCCAAAACTAATGAAGCAAATCCCTTTGGTGTACATTAGCACACTTACCCCCTTTCCTCTCTTTTTTCCCTCAATCCTTCCCACAGGATATCCATAAATTTTTTATGAAATCTTCTTAGGTTTTTATAATGATAGTAAAAAGCACAACGGAATTCTCCTACAAATTTTTTACTCAAAATGCTTAAATCAATTTATGAATTTCACAAGACTATCATCGCCTTTGGGTGACATCAAAAATCACTATGATGTAATTGTAATAGGCTCAGGTTATGGAGCAAGCATAGCAGCGTCCCGCCTTTCAAGAGGCGGTAAGAAGGTTTGTTTGTTGGAGAGGGGGAAAGAATTTTTACCTGGAGAATATCCAAGAACAAATGTGCAGGCATTAAAAGAAATGCAATTTAGTACGCAGGGAAAACATATCGGACCTAAGACAGGTTTATATGATTTTCAGATGAATGATGATATCAGCGTTTTCAGTGGCTGTGGATTAGGAGGAACATCGTTGGTGAACGCAAACGTATCACTGGTACCGGAAAAAAGAGTTTTAGAGCATAACGCATGGCCGACTGCTCTAAAAGAAGACCCAGACTCATATTGGAGAAATATTGCCAGGGCTAAGTATATGTTGCAACCAAATCCGTACCCGGAAGGGCAAAATGGCTGGCCAAAACTACCCAAAGCCGAGGCAATGAAAAAGTCGGCAGAAGGTATGGGGCAGAAAGCAACATACCTTGATATTAATGTAACTTTTAAAGACGGGAAAAACAACGTAGGGCAAGACCAGTATGAGTGCAAACTCTGCGGTGATTGTATGACCGGCTGTAACTACGGAGCCAAGAATACTACCCTAATGAATTATTTGCCAGATGCAAAAAATCATGGAGCAGCAATTTTTACCGAAGTATCAGTTAAGTATATATCACAGGCAGCCAATGGAAGATGGAGTGTTCATTATAAAATACAAAATGCACAAAGTGAAGTATTTGGTGCTCCCGAACTTTTTGTAACCGCTGATATTGTAGTGCTTGGTGCGGGCACACTTGGAAGTACAGAAATATTGCTTCGGTCAAAACAAAAAGGTCTCAAAGCCTCTGATAAAGTCGGTGATCGCTTTACCGGCAACGGCGATGTGTTGGGTTTTGGCTACAACTGCGAAGAACGAGTGAACGCGATCGGTTTCGGCCCTCATGCACCCGGGTCGCTGGAGCCTGTAGGACCTTGTATCACATCAGTCATAGATTTACGTGAACAGCCTGTGCTTGAAGCTGGAATGGTCATAGAAGACGGAAATGTTCCGGGGCCGGTTTCAAGTGTCATGACCCCATCAATGGTGGCCATATCAAAATTATTTTCAAAAGAAGACTCAGACAACCTTGGTGAAGCACTTAAGAGAAAGGCTCGTGAAATGGAAAGTATTGTAAGAGGCCCTTACCACGGTGCCGTAAACCACACGCAAGCCTTCCTGGTGATGACACACGACGATGGTAACGGTAAGATGAGTCTTGAAAAAGATCATTTAAAAATAACATGGAAAGGTGTAGGCAAGCAACCAATTTTTGCTGACGTAGATGAAAAATTGCGTGAAGCGACAAAAGCGATAGACGGTCAGTACGTAGTAAACCCAACATGGACCAAACTCATGAATTACGACCTGATGACAGTGCACCCGCTGGGAGGTTGTGTAATGGCTGATGATGCAGAAAGGGGAGTCGTAAATCATAAAGGAGAAGTCTTTTCTTCATATACAGGTACAGGGGTACATAAAGGTTTGTATGTATCAGATGGGGCCGTCGTACCTCTTCCACTCGGCGTAAACCCTTTAATTACTATTTCGGCTCTTGCTGAACGGTCGTGCGAATTGATGGCGCAGGATTACGGGTTCACAATCGATTACAGTTACAAGGACATTGTGCTACCGGATAACAAGCGTAAGCCGGGCATTCAGTTTACAGAAACCATGAAAGGCTATTTTTCTACCGACGAAAAAGTAAGTTTCGATGTGGGCGAAAAGCTGGGAGAAGCAGCAGGTTCTGTATTTGAGTTTACACTTACAGTTACTTCGGACGACGTTGAAACCATGCTTAAGGATATAAATCACCAGGCAAGGCTTGAAGGCGTAGTCAAAGCTCCTGCCCTTTCATCCAAACCGCTTACCATCAGCGATGGAATTTTTAATTTATTTGTAGATGAGGTTGCTGATGTTCCAACTAAGTTGATGAAGTATAAAATGGTCCTGCATTCACAGGAATGTAAAACCTATTATTTCTATGGATATAAGGTAGTACGTGATGACAAGGGTTTTGACATGTGGAAAGACACATGTACCCTTTTTATAACAGTACATGAGGGCCAAGATGAAACCTCCCCGGTGTTAGGTAAAGGCATTTTGGTGATTGAAACAGTAGATTTCGCCAAACAGATGACAACGATGAAAGTTTTGCATGCAAATTCCAAACTTGAAGAGGTGAAAATAATGACTCAATTTGGAAAGTACTTCTCGGGTTCTCTGTATGATATATATGTAAAATCGAAATTACCATCCTTCTAAACATCTTCTGTTAATATGACCACACACGGAGCCCTATCTATTGTCGCCGCCATTAAACCCGGCATGAAGCAGCAGCTTATTGATTTGTGTAAAGAAATTGAAGCGGGAGGCGTAGATACCAATCAAATCATTCCATTTAGAAAGCTTACAACCATTCATTTTGCACGGTTTGTTGTATTTGATGAATTAGATGGCGTGTATGGCAATAACGCAGCCGCTCGTTTTGTTTTTACCAGTAATTACGACCAACCCTACAATAAGCATTTGAAAGAGTTAATTACAATTGCAGGTGAAGGCTTCTGGCAGCTTTTCTCCCATTGCGAAGATTTTCCGGTTAATGCAACATACAACAGTGAAACCCTCGAACAATACCTCACCTTAAAAACAGTGAAAAATGCTGTTTTTTATGTAGGGGTTGGTTATCGTTCTGTGATGCAAATAAGACAGGAAAATATGTTGCGTGATGAAATTGAAGATTTTATAGACGAGCAGCAAGTCGCACTTAAAAATAAAGGTCCGCTACATATAAGGCAAAAAGTAATTGATTATGTAAATAGCAGCCCTTCGCTTGCCTGGGCACAACAACCAGTCGAAAAACCATCAGCGGGATGGAAATTTTCATACTACGGCAAAGCATTTCTTGCAGGCATTTTGTTTATCGTGCTTTTGCCAATTATTATTCCATTTGTTATTATCTGGCTAATCCTTGTACTGCTTACTGAAATGAAAGAAAAGGATGTTCAATTTACATTCGACAAAAAGCACATAAGAGAGTTAGTTGAGAGGGAAACAAATCTGGTTCAGTGCCAATTTTCGGCCATGGGCAACATTAAGCCCGGACCGATAAGACGATACACCATGATGTTTTTGTTACGTCTTACTAATTTTCTAGCTCCGTATTTATTTACAAGGGGTAAATTATCCGGCATTCCTACAGTTCATTTTGCCCGTTGGATTATAGTTAACGAAGGCAGGCAAATGATCTTCTTAAGCAATTTCGATGGCAACTCAGAAAGCTACCTTCGTGACTTTATTAATATCGCAGGCAAACAACTCTCTCTAATGTTCTGTCACACCATTGGATATCCCAAAACAAGATTAATGGTTATCGGGGGTGCCGATGATGCAAACGGTTTTATGAAATGGGCTAGAAAGTTTCATACTATTAGCAATGTTTGGTACACTGCTAACAAGGAAGTATCGGTGAAAAATATTTTCAATAACGCTAAGATAAGAGACGGCCTCTATGGCCGCATGAATGAGAAACAAGCGGCGCAATGGTTGAGTTTATTATAGTAGTGTTTGAGTCGGCATTGTAATACACCATCTAACTTTTCTACTAATGAACATGTTTATTTTTTTGTTACCGGCAGCAGAATGTCTATTAGGCCTCGTTGTGTCACACTCTTTATACTGCAACAAAAAATAAGCAGCCTCGTTTGGTCTGGTCTCAAAACCCCTTTAGTGTTTTGGGTTACTCTTGCGCTGCTCTAAAAAAATAAAGTTTAGGATTGAAAAACAGGCAACGCAAAAGAGCGTAGCAAAAACTAAAAAAAGTTGCTTAAAGAACCTTTTAGATGAACGCAATGCGACGCAACGTTGACGCCATAAAAACCAAATGCTGGTAGCTGAATATTCTCCAACTTAAAAGTAGATCGATTTATTATGGAAAACTTAGAACTGAACGACATCCAGGGAATTATTGTAAGGGGTTATGCTAATATGCCTGCAGGAGCATTTTCGGTACTGCGAATAGTTGATGCCGGGTTAGCAAAAAAATGGCTGCAAAACGTTACAGGGCAAATAACTGCTGCAGACGAAAAAAAGGGCAACTCTGCTTTGAATATCGCTTTTACTTTTAATGCATTATCAGTCCTGGGTTTAAGCAATCAAACACTTGACACCTTCCCGATGGAGCTTGAAGACGGAATGAATACAAAACACAAACAGTTTTTTTTGGGTGATTATGGCACAAGCGATCCTGCAAAGTGGGAATGGGGTGGCAACAACGGTGCGCCCGTACATATTTTATTGATGTTGTATGCAGTAGATAAGCACACTCTAGAAGAGTTTCATGAAAAACAAAGTTCGCAGTTTGCTTTGTACGGATTAGAGGAATTAAAAAAGTTGGACACAAGCATTTTGTATGAACGAAAAGAGCATTTTGGTTTTCAGGACGGTATATCACAACCTACAATTAAAGGCCTTTCACGACAAGATGTTCCTGAAAACATGATTTCCGCAGGAGAATTTATATTGGGTTATAAAAATGAATATAACCAGTACACTCCTACCCCTTTGGTTAATGAAGATAGCACTGCGGCAAAAATATTACCGACCGCGTTAGATGCACAAGGAAAATATGATCTCGGAAGGAATGGAAGCTACCTGGTATTCAGGCAACTAAAGCAAGATGTTGGTCTTTTTTGGAGCTATATGGCGAAATGCACACGGGATGAAAAAGGAGCATGTGATGACAAGGAAATGGTAAAGTTGGCTGCAAAAATGCTTGGCCGATGGCCGGGAGGTGCACCAGTAGTTATCTGTCCCGACGAGGAAATAAAAGACCACAACGACGAGAATAATTTCAACTACCAAAAAGTAGATGAATTGGGATTAAAGTGTCCCTTTGCTTCACATATTCGCAGATCCCATCCAAGAGACTCTTTGGACATGGATAAAACTGCATCAATAAAAGTCGCTAATAAACATCGGATATTACGTCGGGGGCGCTCTTATGGAACGCCGGTGACCGAGACAATGAATCCACACGACATCTTAAAAGTTAATGATATAAAAGGAGAGCGCGGACTTCATTTCATTTGCTTCAACGGAGATATTGGAAGGCAATTTGAATTTATTCAAAACGCCTGGTCAAACAATCCGAAGTTCAACGGTTTGCACGATGAACGCGATCCTATAACTGGCAATCATTCTTACCCCGAAAACACTAAAACGACCGGTACTTTTACCATACCCGATAAAAATCTTAGAAAAAGGTTTACAGATGTTCCAGAGTTTGTAACCGTAAAAGGTGGAGCTTATTTTTTTATGCCGGGTATTAAAGCCCTTAAATACATTTCATGTCTGTAAAATCTCAAATGACCGAGCTAGGCAAAGAGTATTTAGAACCCAACGAGGAACAGGACACGCAGAAACTGGTTGATATAGTAATTAAAAGGCTGAAGAGGAATTATTCGCCGGGAAAAACACTAAGACAATTTCATGCAAAAATGCATGGTTGTGTGAAAGCAACTTTTACTGTCCTTAACGATATCCCTACAAACTATCAGTATGGTTTCATGGTTCCTGGAAAAAGTTATGATGCATGGATTCGTTTGTCTAATGGAAGCGTTACAGTAGTACACGACAAAAAACCCGATCTGCGAGGAATGTCAATTAAGCTTATAAATGTTCGGGGTGAAATGTTGGAGCAAGATCATCAGCTTCCTCAATCACATGATTTTTTGTTAGTAAGCTATCCTATTCTTATGTCGCCGAAAGTAAAGGATTTTGTAAAAAACGTGAAGGCGGTATGCAACGGAACACTAGGGGTTATTTTATTTAGCCTCAATCCTTTCAACTGGACGACAGTATATCGAACGTTGCAAAGTCTAAAAAAAACCGGCAATATGTTTTCCCTAAAATATTACAGTGTTAGCCCGTACAGGTTAGGAACACCGGAGCAAGCGGTAAAATATGCAGCATTTCCTGCTGAAGGATTAAAGAGTAGCACAAATACAAACGATAAAAATTTCCTTCGTGAAAGAATGAAACATGATTTGGCTGTTAACCCGGTTTACTATGACTTTATGATCCAGTTTCAGGAAGATCCGGCAAAAATGCCGATAGAAAATGTGTGTGTAGAATGGAAGTCTCCATGGCAAAAAGTGGCCCGAATTGAAATACATCAACAGAACTTCGATACTGCTGAAATAAATGCCTTTGGAGAAAACCTTTCCTATTCACCCTGGCACGCGCATAAAGAAAATCAACCTTTGGGAGGTATAAACCGGGCACGCAAAGCAGCCTACAAAGCAATCGGGAACTTCAGGTTAGAAAGAAATACAAAATGAGCAATTGTCACCAAATAATTTTACTTAACGACCCTAATTAATAGAGAACCTATATAGGTTCTCTATTAAAATACTATTGTTGTTAGTCTTTTTACTGGGTCGAAAGCCATGTGGACTATTAAATGATTTTTTTAGGAGGGAGCGCAAACGCAATTGCATCATGTTCAAAGTGTCCCTTATGAGAACCATCACAAAACGGCTTATTCATAGAAAGACCACAACGGCAAATGGAAACAAGTTCACGTCCATTAAGATCATATGCATTTCCGTTTCTATCGACAATCTCAAAGTCACCTTCTACCTTTAGCGATCCGTTGTTATTAACTGTAATTTTAGTAGTTGCCATTATTATCTGTTTTTGGCAAAATAAAGAAATAAAACAGGTAAACGGTGAAGTTAATTAAGAGGTTCGCTTTTTTGAAAAAACAACGCTTATTAAAAAAATATTAAAAGCACCTTTTTTTTCTCCCCACATTTAAAGCGATGCAGCACCATGCAAAGTTTGTGTGTCTGATAAATTGTAATAGGTTAAGTTTTTAAAAGTTTTTTTTTTTGAGCAACCAAAACTATCTGTTTTTTTAGAGGGCTTAGTTAGCACTCAAAACCAAACTGCCAGAACCCTGCCACGAGCGGGGTTTTTATTTACACAAATTTTGCTATAAATCTTTTTTTAGAAACGGGTAAAATAAAACTGAATAACAACCCAGTACTAAAAGACGAGGTATTGCCAGTAACAAAAAAAGCCGGCACTTACGTACCGGCTATTAGAAATTATCTCTCTCTCTATACTGCAAAACTTTCCCCGCAACCACAACTGCGACTTGCATTTGGATTGCTGAAATAGAAACCTTTTCCGTTTAATCCGTCGGAAAAATCAAGGGTAGTATTTACCAGGTACAGAAAACTTTTTAAATCCGTAACTACCTTCACTCCGTTATCCTCGAATTCCTGATCCATCGGTTTCTTCTCGTTGTCAAAATCAAGTTTATAACTCAATCCCGAGCATCCCCCGCCGACTACCGAAACCCTAAGAAAATAATTATCTCCTCCTTTAATCTCGGCATCTTTCATTAGGTTATCAACCTTAACTTTTGCCTTATCACTAACGTAAATCATAATAGTAATTTTAAATTAAAAGTCAGCTAATTTGAAAATATTCCTGTTTTAGACATTTTCAAATTACCTTATTTCAAGATAAATTAATGAACTATACTCTCCTCGAACTTAAGTTGCTCTAAACCATTTTTAACGCGATAATCGTTGATAGCTGCTTTGATAGCATCTTCAGCCAACACAGAGCAGTGAATCTTAACTGGAGGAAGATTTAACTCTTCAACGATTGCCATATTATCAATAGATAATGCCTGGTCAACTGTTTTTCCTTTTAGCCATTCCGTTGCTAAAGAAGAAGAAGCGATTGCAGAACCACAACCGAAGGTTTTAAATTTAGCATCTCTAATTACACCTGTCTCATCGTCAACCTCTATTTGAAGACGCATTACGTCTCCGCATTCAGGCGCTCCAACAAGACCGGTA
Source organism: Segetibacter sp. (assembly GCF_025963695.1). GTDB lineage: Bacteria > Bacteroidota > Bacteroidia > Chitinophagales > Chitinophagaceae > Segetibacter. Next base: position 8,799 of record NZ_JAOQAH010000087.1, read on the forward strand.
CCTACGCTCTTACTTGCCTTATCTAAAGTACCAACGTTCTTAGGGTTTTGATAATGATCAATTACCTTATCTGAATATGCCATGATGTTTATTTTGCCCCAACCCTAAAGGGGTTAGGATATTTATACTGTTTATTTTAAAAATCTTTTTGCCTTTTATATCTCTGTAGAACGGGTTAATGTGCAGCCCATTCTATTGAATTAAGATCTATACCTTCTTTATACATTTCCCACAGAGGACTCATCTCGCGAAGCTTTAAAACAGTCTTACTAACTTGTTCGATCGTATAATCAATCTGATCCTCTGTTGTAAATCTTCCTAAACCAAAACGTAGCGAACTGTGCGCTAAATCGTCGCCCAGACCTAATGCTTTTAATACGTAACTTGGTTCAAGCGATGCTGAAGTACAAGCCGAACCTGAACTTAAGGCGATGTTTTTATTAAACCCCATCAACAAGCCTTCACCTTCTACATGTTTGAAAGAAATGTTAGTTACATGAGGAAGACGATGCTCGCGGTTTCCGTTAACATAGGCTTCTTCCAATTTAAGCAATTCACTTTCAAGTTTGTCTCTTAAACCGCTTAGTCTTTTTGTGTCCTGCTCCATTTCTAACCGGGCAAGCTCCGCAGCTTTACCAAAACCTACAATCGCCGGCACATTTAAGGTACCGCTACGCATTCCCCTTTCATGGCCACCTCCGTCCATCTGAGCAGTAACTTTTACGCGCGGATTTTTACGGCGAACATACAATGCACCTACACCTTTAGGACCATACATCTTATGTGCTGTAAAAGCCATCAAATCAATGCCATCCTTCATTACATCTACGGGAACTTTGCCTACCGCCTGCACACCATCAGTAAAAAACAATACTCCATGCCTTTTAGCAATTGCACTTATCTCCCGAACTGGTTGTAAAACACCTATTTCGTTGTTTCCATACATAATTGATATTAAAATAGTAGTCGGTCTGATAGCTGCCTCTAGTTCAGCCAAATCAACTAGACCGTCACGCTTAACCTGCAGATATGTTACCTCTCCGCCCAATTTTTCTATGTGCTTGCACGTGTCGAGTACAGCTTTATGTTCTGTGGTAGCTGTAATAATGTGGTTACCCTTCGTCGCATACATTTCAAACACACCTTTTATAGCGAGATTATCCCCTTCAGTTGCACCACTTGTAAAAATGATCTCTTTCGGGTCTGCTCCTATTAACTTGGCTACCTGCTCTCTGGCGTAATCAACAGCCTCTTCTGCAGCCCAACCGAAAGGATGGTTACGGCTTGCTGCATTCCCAAAATTCTCCGTAAAATATGGAACCATTACTTCAACTACTCTTGGATCACAAGGTGTGGTAGCATTATTATCTAAATAAACCGGTAATTTCAACATAGTACACTATTTTCTTCTAATCTTATTAAATACAAAAGTAACACAATTTGAGCTATAAATTTGTGAAGCAGAAGCTGCTATAGCTCCTTTTTCCTCAAATCGGAAGACATTAGGAATTTTTTATAATTAGCATACATGATGAAAGTAGAACATATCGGAATCGCTGTTAAAAGCCTAAGTACTTCTGTTCCTCTTTTTACTAGCATTCTAAACACAGAATGTTATAAGACAGAAGATGTTGAAAGTGAGAAAGTAAAAACGGCGTTTTTCCAAAAAGGGGAAACAAAAGTAGAATTATTGGAAAGTTTTGATCAAAATGGCGTTATCGCCAAGTTCATCGAAAAAAAAGGTGAGGGGATTCATCACATAGCTTTTGGTGTCGAAAATATTTTGGAAGAAATGGCAAGATTAGAAAAAGCAGGATTTATACTACTTAGTAAAATGCCTAAAAAAGGCGCAGATAATAAGCTCGTTTGTTTCATGCATCCAAAAGAAACAAATGGGGTATTGATAGAACTTTGCCAGAATTTAGATTGAATAGAAGCGTGTTGTAAATGACATTTCGTTTCTATATATACTTCGAAGAACGTTTCGCTGACTATCGCTTATTTAGTTGCAGCAGTGTAGGACAATCAGCTACCTTAATTATTGAGGGTAATTATATGACCGAGTAAGACGTCATTCTTTCATTAAAGATTTAGGTTTGGGGCAGCTCTAATATGAATAGAAGCAAAAGAAATAATAGTATTGGCATACAGGTTGCCTTATTGGTTTTCGAAAAATAACTATTATGACTTCAAATTCTACTTACTTCAAAAACGTTTTTTTATCAATTGCTGTTATTCTTTTAAGCAGTTACTGCTTTACTGCCTCAGCTCAAAACGCCACTCCAAACAGTCGTGTTGCGGTAATAACAAATGAGACCAAAACCAATATTTGGGTAAGTGATTTTCCTAAGAAAACAAGTATTGTTATTTTTGATAATGAAGACAATTTGTTATCTGTTGTTTCTACCAACGATTTTGGTGCAGCCTTTGTCACCCTTCCTACTAGTATAAAAACAAGCGTTATAGTAAAAACATTAAACGGAGAAGTTAGAGCTTCAAACCAGGTAGCGATTAAAAACCAAGAAGAACAAACTGTAGTTGCTGGTGCAAGCAAAGAAGCAAGTAAAGCGTAAATCTTAAAATATTATTTAGGCAAGGATCTTATTTGTGCGGTTAACTTTTCGAAGTATTCTCTTTTAAGAAAGAAAATTAGAAAGCTTCCCGTAAGCGTACTTACTTTGCTGCCTTTTGCAGAGCTTCTTTAAAGTAACGCCCCTGTCTTGTTAACGTATAATTCCAGTCTTTAATAAGGGTGGGAGCCCACTGAGGATCGAAACACCAAACAGTATATGAAATACCTTTCTGGTCACAGTATTTAGTAATTGCGTCACCATACGACTCATCACTAATAACAGGCACGTGAGCGCCTCTTTCTTCAGCTCCAGCAAACCCTATTTCTGTCAATATAACCGGGTATTTATCGGCTACAAATCCCCAGTCTTCAGTCCATTTAGCTTCCCATGGTTTTTGCCGTTTCATTGGGTATGGATGGCTAACATAAGCTATACCTTCTGCGGTTATAGGATCCGTTGCAACTGGCGTAAGATCATATGCCCAGTTGAAACCAGCAACAAGGGGAACAGCCTTTCCTCCGTTAGCTCTTATAATGCCAATCATCTCCTCGTTCATGTGTTTCCATTCCTGCCAGCTAATCATGCCTAGTTGCCCACTTTGAACAGTAGGTTCATTAAAAAGCTCAAAACAGGCGACAGTCGTATTGTCCTTGTAGTGTTGCGCCATTGTACGCCAAAATTCATAAGTCTCTTTCCTGGTAGTTTCATACATCGCGTTTTGATACATCTCCGTTCGAAGGTTCCCTATGGTATGCCAGTCTATGATCACATATAATCCAACTTCCGTTGCCCATTGTACCCCCTGGTCAAGCAATTTTATATATTCTTCCTGTCCACGCTTTCGCCACGCAACAGGATGCACCGGAAACCTGATTATGTTTGCTCCCCAACTTTTTGCTGTCTCAAAATATTCTTTATTCCAGTGGCCGGCAGTAACAAGCCTATCTGGGTCACTTGCGTCCAATCCCCGAAAAATAATCACTTTACCTTCCGCATTCATAAACTTATTTCCTTTTACTGACACACGGCTTAATGTGGCAGCGGTTTGCCCATCTGCTACGTTAGAAGTAATGAGTAAAAAGGCAAGAATAACTTTCTGACAGAAGCATTTGAAAGAGGAACGCGTCATAAACGGCAAGCTTTGTTTATTGTGAAAAATTAGCTTTGAAAGGTTTAAGATAATAATTTCTTATCGTCTTCAGCTTTTGAACTCGAATTTTTCCAGCCTTATTAATCGGCAATTAGTTG
>NZ_JAOQAH010000102.1 GCF_025963695.1 Segetibacter sp.
CCGGTTCAGACCATAAAAAAACCCCGGCTTCTGCCGGGGTTTTTAATATGTTATATTTAGATAAACAAAAATAACACAGCTACCCCGGGAAGGAGATGCTATGCCACCAATTGTTATTTAAAGTCAAAGTTTTCATTTGCCCCGCAAAGATGTAGTGCTATTTTTTATTGAGCAAATTTTTTTTGCAGGGTTTTTGCCATTAGTAAAATCAATAAAAAAAATAAACACACAACAAATGGTGGTACTCCATAAAGAAGATGCAAACGAAGGAGCTTTTTACATTGAAGAAGATGGGGAAAGGCTAGCCGAAATGGACTATAAAAAAGAAAAAGACCGCATAATCATTCAGCATACAGAAGTAGATGAGTCTTTAAGAGGGAAGAATGTAGGCTTCCTGTTAGTTGAACGTGGGGTGGAATATGCCCGTAAAACCAATTTGAAAATTGTTCCGCTTTGTGTGTTTGCAAAAAAAATAATGGATACTCACAAAGAGTTTCAGGATGTATTATAACTACGAAAAAGAATACTATTGTTCGTAATTATACGTTTGTTAAAGCACCCGCCGCCAATAGCTTTTGTAACCTTTTTTTAAGAAATTTGAGTATGAAGAAATTTCTCCCATTGGTTCTACTGCCTTTTTTGGCGTTAACCAGCTTCAATTACAATAATCCCGATGCAATTTTAGGAGAATGGGCAAATGGCACCAATAAAGGTCATATTCAATTGTACAAACAAGACGGCAAATATTATGGCAAAATCGTTTGGCTAAAGCAGCCGAATGATGAAACTGGTAAGCCTAAGATCGACAAAAACAATCCTGACGAGAACGCGAGAACAAAGCGGCTATTGGGGTTGATCATGCTACGTGACTTTAAATATGAAGATGGTGAGTGGACCGATGGAAAAATTTATAATCCCGACGACGGCAAGGAATATAAAAGCAAAATGAAACTAAAAGATCCGAAGACCCTGGCAGTACGCGGATACATTGGCATTTCTCTCATTGGAAAAACAGAAACTTTTATTAGAGTAAAATAATTAGCGCGAAGGGAGTTTGTTATTAATTTTTTTCAAGCTTTCACACATTTATCCAACATCGTTGTGTCACTCCCTTATACAATTGTTATCTTAATTCAGCGTACCTCTTTTCATATACCCCAATTATTCTTCGCACGAATATTCCATTAAAAATCATTAAATCCTTAATTCTAACCTGCTTCTTTCAAAAAAAAAGACATCCCTTTTTGCTTTTACTTTGTTGTATTAATTACGAATAATACAACATGCGAATTCTATTTTGTATTTCCCTTTTAATTGCGAATTCGTGTTTTAGTCAAACCGACAAGTATATTTTACTAAAAGGTCATCGCGTCTTCGATGGTGAAAACATGCATAGTAATTGGTCGGTTTTAGTAAAAAACAATAAGATTGAACAGGTTGGTATTATTCAAAACATTCCGGCCAATACAGAAACAATTAACCTCCCTGGCACTACGCTGATGCCCGGTATGATTGAAGGTCATTCTCATTTATTTCTTCATCCTTACGACGAAACGTCCTGGAACGACCAGGTGCTGAAAGAAAGCCGCGCCGAAAGAACAGCCAGGGCAGTAAATCACGCGAAGGTTACTCTGCTGGCGGGCTTTACAACAGTAAGAGATCTTGGAACCGAAGGAGCTTTGTTTGATGACGCCGGATTGAAAAAAACTATTGAAAAAGGCGTTATTCCAGGTCCAAGAATGATCATAGCTACCAAGGCAATTGTAGCCAAGGGCAGCTATGGACCAAGGTCGGAATCACCCGACGTTGAACTTACGCAAGGCGCTGCAGAAGTTACAGGTATAGAGGACATAGCCAGTGAAGTAAGAACACAGATAGGCAAAGGTGCTGATGTGATAAAAATTTATGCAGACTACCGTTGGGGACAAAATGGCGAAGCAATGCCGACATTTAGTGAAGAAGCGCTTGCCATGGCTGTAGCAACAGCAAAAAGTGGTGGAAGGCAAGTGGTAGTACATTCCTCCACTCCTGACGGAATGCGACGAAGCATTCTGGCAGGTGTATCAACCATTGAACATGGAGATGAAGGAACCGCAGAAATTTTCAGGCTAATGAAAGAAAGAAAAGTAGCACTTTGCCCTACACTTGCCGCGGGAGATGCTATTCTACAATACCGTGGATGGAAGAAAGGAGTTGACCCGGAACCGGCTTCAATAGTAACTAAAAAGAAATCGTTCCAAATGGCATTACAAGCTGGTGTAACAATTTGTATGGGTGGAGATGTAGGCGTGTTTAGTCATGGAGACAATGCCCGTGAAATGGAAATGATGGTAGAGTATGGAATGAAACCGTTAGAGGTATTACGATCAGCTACATCAGTAAATGCAGATGTCTTTGGATACGGAAATAAATTCGTAAGAATTAAAACAGGTTTACTTGCTGATATCATTGCGGTACAAGGAAACCCGGTCGAGGATATAAAACTGGTTAGAAAAGTTGCTTTTGTTATGAAGGATGGCAAGGTTTATAAGCGCGAATGAAGAACACGGATAACACAGATTGGATGGATTTGAGCGGATAAATCCTTTCAATCCGTGTCATTCGTGTTTCTATATTACAACACCCCTTTTGTTGACGGTAAATAATTACTAAGTGGATCGCGTTTTACAGCCATTTTAATGGCTTTTGCAAAAGCCTTAAAAATGGCTTCAATCTTATGATGTTCGTTATCTCCTTTGCATTCAATATTTAGATTGCATTTAGCGGCATCGCTAAATGATTTAAAGAAATGAAAAAACATTTCTGTCGGCATCTCTCCTATCTTCTCGCGTTTGAATTCTGCATTCCAAACAATCCAGTTTCTGCCGCCAAAATCTATGAGCACTTTGGCTTCAGCTTCATCCATTGGTAGTGCAAAGCCGTAGCGTTCCATTCCTCGTTTATCGGCTAAGCCTTTTGCAAAGGCTTCACCCAAAGCAATCCCGGTATCTTCAATTGTATGATGCTCGTCTATTTCCAAATCCCCCTTTGTAATGATTTTTAAATCCATTTTCCCATGACGGGCAATCTGGTCAAGCATGTGATCAAAGAAACCGAGACCGGTAGAGATTTCGCCTTTGCCACTACCATCAAGATTTAAATCAATACTAATCTTTGTTTCATTGGTATTCCGCTCATGATGCACCTGCCTTAAGCCCAGCTTTAAAAATTCATAAATGGCTTTCCATGAAGTTGTCTCAAGAGCAATCACTTTTTCAAGTTCGGTTCTGGCGTCTTTAATTTCAGCTCCCCCTAAGTCTGCATCATTATTTATCCATATTCCTTTACAGCCTAAATTCTTGGCAAGCTGAATGTCAGTGATCCTGTCACCGATGACATAAGAATTGGGTATGTCATAATTGTCATTACCAAGATAATCAGTAAACATCCCAATACCCGGTTTACGGGTTGATGCATTTTCAGCAGGAAAAGTTCGGTCGAAATGTTGAGCGGAGAAATGTATGCCCTCGTTTTCGAGGCTTTTCATAACAAAATTATGAACGGGCCAAAAAGTTTCCTCTGGGTAAGCATCAGTTCCCAATCCATCCTGGTTACTAACCATAACCAACTCATAATCCAATTCTTTAGCAATCCTTGACATGTACTCAAACATGTGCGGATAAAACTCAAGTTTACTAAAACTATCAATCTGGTAAGTTGGCGGCGCTTCGTTGATAAGGGTTCCGTCGCGGTC
>NZ_JAOQAH010000108.1 GCF_025963695.1 Segetibacter sp.
TGAATTGTATGGATATGAGACGTTAAAACAGAAACTAAATTACCTGCATGACAATCCGGTAAGAGCAGGTATTGTATATGAAACCTGGCACTACAAATACAGCAGCGCATGGACTATTGTACTTGCATGAGCGGTATGTTAGAATTAGAGCTTGTGTGATTTTTCTGCCGGACGCAGTCCTGCTTTCATGTTTGATTTAAGTCATCCTGCGGAAGACTTAAACCAGCCGGGCTATTATCCTGCTACCTCAAAGGAGTTGTTTGAGTGCTTCTGAAGGATAACTGGAACATAGAAATACATGCAGGTCTTAGATCTCTTTGCTTTAAATGTATTAGAGCAGTAAATTTTGTCTCTGCTCGTTTAAGTGTTAGCGAAGCGACACTTAAATGCCGAAGATAGCAGGTCTGTGACCGGCAATAGTGAAACTATGAAGATGAATAAAACACAGTAGATTAGTGAAAAAATGAATGGCGACTCGATACCGGTTTGGAGATAGCGAATACCCTCACTTTATAACCTTTGCTGTAGTTAATTGGATTGATGCAATAAGCCGCCCTGCTTATAAAGATATTATTGTTGAAAGCCTGAAGTATTGCCAGCAAGAAAAGGGCTTAATTATTAATGGGTGGATTATTATGAATAATCATGTACATCTGATTAGCAGATGTAAGACTAGTTTCGTTTTGCCTGATGTGATCAGGGACTTGAAGAAGTTTACAAGCAGGAAAATTGAAGAGGCTATTAGGCAAAATACTTCTGAAAGCAGGAAGGAGTGGATGTTATGGATGTTTAAAAGAGCGGGACAACGAAACAGCAACAACAAAGATTTTCAGTTTTGGCAACAGGATAACCACCCAGTTGAATTGTATGGATATGAGACGTTAAAACAGAAACTAAATTACCTGCATGACAATCCGGTAAGAGCAGGTATTGTATATGAAACCTGGCACTACAAATACAGCAGCGCAATGGACTATTGTACTTGCATGAGCGGTATGTTAGAATTAGAGCTTGTGTGATTTTTCTGCCGGACGCAGTCCTGCTTTCATGTTTGGTTTAAGTCATCCTGCGGAAGACTTAAACCAGCCGGGGGAAGTTCAGCCGTTATGCTAGGGTATTATCCTGCTACATCAAAGGAGTTGTTTGAGTGCTTCTGAAGGATAACTGTAACATAGGAATGATGCAGGTCTTAGATCTCTTTGCTTTAAATGTATTAGAGCAGTAAATTTTGTCGTGATCAACCTCTTTTTTGACGTGATTTTACCTTGCTTGTCTTGTAGTTAAGCCGTACGTTTGACACTTACCAATCAATTATAATTACTATGGCACTAATCAATCCTCAAGTCAACTTTAACGGAAATGCTGAAGAAGCCTTCACCTTTTACAAATCAGTTTTTGGCGGAGAGTTCGCAAAAGTTATTCGTTTTAGGGACCTTGCAAGTTCTGAATTTCCGGTAGCAGAAAAAGAAGAAAATAAAATGGTGCTTATCGCTTTGCCTATTGGTAAAAGTAATATGCTGATGGGCAATGATGTTCCGGAAATTATGGGTAGGACAAACGAAAATGAGAACAGAAGTAAAATTGTAATAATTGCCGAAAGTAAAGAAGAAGCAGACAAATTGTTTAATGGGCTGTCAGTAGGCGGACAAATAGAAGGGCCTATTGGAGATGGTCCCTGGGGTACTTATTTTGGTTGTTTTAGAGATAAATACGGTATTGAATGGATTGTGGAATTTGACGAACATTATAAGGGAGAAGTATAAAGGAAAACAATAACAGGTATTCTAAAAGCAGGAGCAGCGAATACAGGCAGGTGAAAATGGAAACACATATCACCGTACATGAAAGCCAGAGACTGAGTTGGCAGGCACAAAAACAAGCAAATAAAGTACAGGAAGTACCTTTGCAGAATTAAAAATCATTAGTATGGAATTAGGTGTCGGAATGTTTGGAGATCTGCACATTAACAGCAGGGGTGAAGTGCAACCTGCACAGCAGCGGATCCAGGAAATAATAGAAGAAATAAAATTGATGGATGAAGTAGGCCTTGACTTTTTTGGAATAGGCGAGCATCATCGCCCGGATTATGCAGTGTCGACCCCTGAAATTATATTGGCTGCTGCAGCAACGGTAACAAAAAATATTAAACTGGGAAGCGCTGTTTCGGTATTAAGCTCGTCTGATCCTGTTCGGTTGTACCAGAGTTTTGCTACCGTAGACCTGATCAGCAATGGACGGGCTGAACTAATGGTAGGTCGGGGAAGTTTTACTGAATCTTTTCCACTATTTGGCTACGACCTGCAACATTACAACGAGTTGTTCGAGGAAAAACTGGAGCTGCTGTTGCAGATCAATAAGCAGCCGCATGTAACCTGGAAAGGCAAGTTCCGCGCCGCGTTAGAGAACCAGCAGGTATTACCCCGTGCAGTGAATGACGCACTGGATATTTGGGTAGCAGTTGGTGGTACCCCGGAATCTGTAGTTAGAGCTGCAAAGCATAACCTGCCTGTGATCTTTGCCATTATTGGCGGTAACCCTGCACAGTTCAAGCCCCTATTCGACTATTACAGAGAAGCACTTCAACATTTTGGCCATAGCACAGAGGCACTACAAGTAGGTGTGCATATACATGCTTTTTTTGGCGAGAATAGCAGGCAAATCGCAGACGAGTACTATCCAACGTATGCGGCGCAAATGAACCGGATTGGCAGGCAAAGGGGATGGCCGGCATATACAAAACAACAGTTTGAACAGGGCCGTTTACCACAAGGTCATCTCATCATTGGCGATGCTAATGAAGCTATTGATAAAATACTTCACATGCACGAGATGTTTGGTCTTACCCGCTTCTCCGCCCACATGGATGTTGGTGGACCGTCACATGAAACAATGATGAAATCTATTGAAATCTTTGGGACGAAGATCGCACCGAAAGTGAGAGAAGCTTTGGGGAAGTAAGGCAAAGCCGACCGTTTTGTTGCCTACGTCCGGTCATCTATCAATCTTTTCAAAAACATCTTTATATAGTCTTTGTCTCAAAGTCGTTGAAAGGCTGCCAGGTATTTATATGGAGTAGGTTTTGACAACAACACAAGCTGCTGTTATATCGTCAAATAACTTTCATTGCACATCTCTGCCGCTCATTCTCTTGGGCCAGAAATAATAAGACAAGCGGCGAGGGAGTATTCATATTGCCATTGTGAGGAAGATTGCGCGTTGGTGACGGTCGGTGGAGGCGGGTAAGCATCGCTTCTTCGTTTTCAACTATCAGCTCCGGCGTAGCTAGTGATTGGTTCAGTATTTGGCCACCCCCATCTTTGTAATCCACCTTTACAACCAATGGGCCGTAAGGTTGTAAGATGTTTTTGTTGAGTTGTATATCCAAATGACCTTTCGCCTGCTGGCCACGCGGTGAAGTATGAAATTAGGGGGTGAGAATTTCTTACGCCATGACAAACCTTAAGGTAGAATTTACCGATAAGGAAATGACAGCAGGGAGTGGTGTAGCCATACTTCAAAAAAGAGTACCTGTGTTCTAATGAATATTCTGGGTTAATATCGTCTGCATCCATAATTTCCTTTTTTCAATCAACCGGCTGTAGATGTCTTTTGCCCATGTTTAAAGCGCTCGATTGTTCGGTTAAGTCGTTTACTTTCTTCGTAAGAGGCTTTTAGCCTTCCTTTCGCCACATTCCACTTTAAGGGATCAACAAATGCTTTTGTTGAAAGCTCCGCGCTCTTGCCATCAAGGGTTATTCTTAAATAAACGGGAGTTAACCCTTGATGTTTGCTTTGTCTCTTCTAATGTACGAGCGTAACGAAAAGGTGTGTTTGTGTATCATACGTTTCAATTTTTTGGTATCTTTTTTAATCAAAAATGATTAAAAAAAGCTTTTAAGGTTTCGGATTTAATAAGCTGAAACGAAATGCTGGTAAGGCTTTGAGTGCGATTTGATACCTGGATTTACTATAGAGAAATTGGTATCAGAATTAGTCGCCAGAAGTTGGATATTATTTGAATAGTTCCGACACGGCTAAAAACACAAAAGCCAGCTAATCTTTAAATTAGCCGGCTTGTGATGCGTTTTGAATTGCTACCTGGTGACCGCGTTAGGATTCAAACCTAAAACCCCCTCATCCGTAGTGAGGTACTCTATTCAGTTGAGCTACGCAGCCAGTCCCTTTCGGGGTTGCAAATATACAAGTATTTTTTTTTCTACAAAATAGCTTTTAGAAAAAAACGGTTAAATCAATTATAACAAACACTTGTTTTGGTAGAACAAGTATATTTTTATGCCTAAAAGAACCCGATGCCACATGAGGCTATTTCTGTTTTCGACATGTTTAAAATAGGAGTGGGACCTTCCAGCTCTCATACACTTGGTCCCTGGAAAGCGGCATTACGTTGCATTGAAAGCATTGAACAAAAAGGTAAAATTGAAGACGTTGTTGGCATCTCCGTTTTATTGTATGGTTCACTTGCAAAAACAGGCAAAGGGCACGGGACAGATATAGCTGTTTTACTTGGTCTTAGCGGTGAAGATCCCGTTACCATTGACGTTAATAGCCTCGATTTTAAAATTGAGGCTATTAACGCTACCTCAACTTTAAACCTTGCGGGAAGAGCAAAACTTTATTTTAATCCGGATGAACATGTTCAATTCTTGTTTGGTGAAAGCCTCCCGTATCATCCTAATGCGCTGACTTTTTTAATCAAGATGCAAAGTGGAAGAAACTGGAGCGAGACGTATTACTCTATTGGTGGAGGTTTTGTTGTAAAGGAAGAGGAAACGCAATGCTCATCACAAGCGGTTGATCTTCCTTTTCCGATTAACACTGCTGACGACTTGCTGCATTGGTGTATGAAGACAGGGCTTGCAATAAGCGAAGTTGTAATGGAAAATGAAAATAGCTGGAGACCGGAGAGTGAAACGAAGGCGGGGATATTAAAAATTTGGGAAACAATGAAAACCTGCGTGTTTCGCGGCTGCCATACTACCGGAACATTGCCCGGAGGATTGTTTGTTAAACGAAGAGCATTTAATTTAAATAAAAAGCTAACAACGGGTAAGTCCTATTTGGATTACAATACCTGGTTGCAGGTAATTAAGAATGGAGGAGCTAATTTTCAGGTAACGCTCGATTGGGTAAGCTGCTTTGCATTGGCAGTAAACGAGGAGAATGCAGCATTTGGAAGGGTAGTTACAGCGCCTACTAACGGTGCGGCTGGCGTTATTCCGGCTGTTTTGCATTATTATATTGCATTTTGTAATGCTGGTGATCTGCTCTTCGACGAAGAGAAAATTATCCGTTTTTTATTAACTGCTTCAGAGGTAGGTAGTATTTTTAAAAAAGGTTCTACTATTTCTGCTGCAATGGGGGGATGCCAGGCGGAAATTGGTGTTTCTTCCGCCATGGCTGCTGCGGGACTTACAGAAGTTATGGGAGGTACTCAAAGGCAGGCATTAATGGCTGCTGAAATCGCAATGGAACATCATTTAGGGATGACTTGTGATCCAGTTGGCGGACTGGTACAGGTGCCATGTATTGAGAGAAATACCATGGGAGCAATTAAGGCTATTACAGCCTCGCAACTTGCGCTTCAAAGTAGTCCGGACTATGCCAAGGTGTCTTTAGATAAAGTAATTGCTACGATGTGGAATACCGCACTTGATATGAATAGTAAATATAAAGAAACTTCCGATGGGGGGCTGGCCATTCAGCTACCCCTTAGTTTAAGCGAGTGTTAGGTGGTAAAAGATTGGTTAGCTAATGAAACAGATTGTGCAGAGTATGCCGGTGGGAGAGGAATAAGAGCACTAAAAAAAGGGTGCTGTAAAGACTTATTTATAATACGAAAGAACGGTTCGTGAAATTTGCAGAAGCATAGTACGAAAGGGGGTTGAGGGAAGGTTACTGAAAATTGTTTTCAATACCCTTTTTATGTTTTATAAAAACCAGTAAAAAAAGTGATGTTCCTTTGCAGTTTTGCAATAGTTACCAGGTCTATTACTGAATTTACGCCGGTTACAACAACCGTTTGCGCTGTTTGTGTTGTCATAAAAGTTATTTATGATTATTTACGTCTTTGTTCCGGCTATCATTTAATTGTTTATCCAGGTTGTATGCAGCACTAATTAATCCTAAATGTGTAAAGGCCTGGGGGAAGTTGCCCAAATGCTCACCCTGAAAACCCAACTGCTCTGCATACAAACCAAGATGATTTGCATAGCCTAACATTTTCTCAAAATAAAACCTTGCCTTTTCTAATTGCCCCGAACGCGACAAACACTCTACATACCAAAAACTACACATTGAAAACGTGCCTTCGTGACTATGGAAACCATCAGGCGCGGCTAAACCGGGGCGGTATCTGTAAACCAACGAATCTGAAACAAGTTCATGTTCAATTCTCTCCATCGTTGATAGCCACCGAGGATCTTTAGGGCTAATGAAACGCACGAGCGGCATTAGTAATGCGGAAGCATCTACAGTTTCAGCGCCGGGAAACTGCATGAAAGCCTTTTTGTCCTCATCCCAGAAATCAGTAAAGATGCTATTGAAAATAGTGTCGCGTTCGCTCCTCCATTTTTCATTTAGAGGAAACGAGCGTGCGTCTGCAATCTTTATAGCCCTGTCGAAGGCCACCCAACACAACAAGCGGGAATAAAGGAAATTTTTCCTGCCGCCTCTTACTTCCCAAATGCCTTCATCAGGCTGGTTCCAGTTTTCAGAAAGCCAATCGATTTGTTTTTCCAGGTCCTTCCAAAAGTCGTACGAAATGGGCTCGCCGTACTTGTTGTAGAGATACACCGAGTCTAACAATTCACCATAAATGTCTAACTGCAACTGGCCATAGGCATCGTTACCCACTCTTACAGGTGCTGACTTTTTATACCCTTCAAAATTGTCGAGGATCTTTTCTTCCAACTGCCGCTGTCCGTTGATTGAATACATGATACCAAGCCGGTTTTGCCCCTTAATATCGGTGCAAAGTTTTGATACCCATTGCATGAACGCGCCTGCTTCTTTTGTGTATCCTAACCGAATTAAAGCATACATCGAAAAAGAGGCATCTCTTATCCAGGTAAAGCGATAATCGAAATTGCGCCCTCCACCTATACTTTCAGGTAAGCTAAAGGTGGCGGCAGCTATAATAGACCCGCAGTTATGGGAGGTTAATAGTTTTAAAATCAGAGCCGACCGGTTTACCATTTCAAGCCATCTTCCCTTATAGGTTGATTGACCTATCCAGTTCTTCCAATAGTTAACGGTTTCAAACAGGCTTTCTGTAATGAAAGTTTGAAAATCTAATTCGCTGGAGTGTCCTTTATCAATGTGCTCCAGCAGGAAATCGGCCGTTTCAGTGGGCCTTAAAGTAAATTCAGCAGTAACATCAGCACCTTCTATTGTAAGGGGAACAGAACTTCTTAACCGAAGCACGGTACAGTCGTCTCCACTACTTGTAAAAATTACTTCGGTGTCTGAAACGGATTCTACAGTATGAATACTTTTTCCGTAATTAAATCTCGGCCTGCATTTCATTTCATACGTTACTTCTCCGCGCACCGTTGTAACCCTTCGTATCAATTCTTTGCCGTTAAACAATTCTTCAACGGGCATAAAGTCGGTTATTTCTCCTACACCTTCGGGCGACAGAAACCTTGTCAGCAAAACATTGGTATCAGGGAGATACAACTGCTTTGTATTCATTTCTTTAAAAAGCGGATGCAGTTGAAAGCTTCCACCATTTCCCTCATCCAGCAGGGCAGCAAAAATGCTGGGGGAGTCGAAGTTTGGGAAACACATGAAGTCAATAGAACCATTTAGCCCTACCAGGGCAACTGTATTAAGGTCGCCAACAATGCCATAGTTTTCTATAGGTTGATAATTCATATCTCTGCAATTTCAGACTTGACCATGCAATACCTGTTCCCGGTGAATAGGATACATATTTTTTAGAGCACTTTCTATGGCATGCACATGTGAAGTTTGTTTTTTGCATATTGACACAAAAAGAACTTCCTGTAAAAAATGTATTATTTAAAACTGGTTGGTGTGTGTAAACAGTATGACAAAACAAAGCGGGCATTGTGCCGGTTTTAGTTTGGGTCCTTCATTTGTCATCTGTTGGCTTGTATTTGCATATGGTAGCTTGTTAGCGTAGGTGCAGTTTTGGCAGGTTACTTTGCAGCAGCTTTTTCTTCGTTTCCGCTAACGACCCAATGCAAACCCTACCTTTGCTTCATGCACCTTTACATAAAAAACATGGTATGCAACCGTTGCATACTTGTAGTAGAACAGGAATTACAGAAGCTCGACATTGAAAGCTGTAAAGTAACATTGGGCGAGGTAGAAACAACTGGTGTGCCCGCAAAGGAAAAATTAGAACAACTTGAAAAGAACCTTTATGCACTGGGCTTTGAAATGTTAGACAACAGCAAGCAACAGCTTATAGAAAAAATAAAGAACATCATAATTCAGCAGGTACACCATACGCAGGAGGAAAACAACCACAACTTTTCTGACATCCTTTCCAAATCACTGCACAAAGATTACTCCTACTTAAGCAGTCTGTTTTCAGAAGTAGAAGGGATAACGATTGAAAAGTATATCATCCATCAAAAGATTGAGAAAGTAAAAGAGCTTATTATTTACGATGAACTAAACCTTTCTGAAATTGCCTACAAGTTAGGCTACAGCAGTGTTGCTCACCTTTCAACACAATTTAAAAAAGTTACCGGTTTAACTCCAACTCATTTTAAGACGGTAGGGCAGAACAGGCGAAAGCCTTTAGATAAGGTGTAAAAAGCCGAATAGAAAATGTACCAGTACAAGGGAGTGACACAACGATGTTGATGCACGTTCGTCTGGCGGTACCATAACTTTATTATCAAGAAATATTACAAATATTATCCATAATTGTGTAACGGCTTAGCCTGAGCATAGTGGTAGCTTTGCTGCACAATTACAGTTATGGCAACCACAAATAGCGACACAATCAGCATTCCATTAGAGGGCGTAGAGAGCGAACATTGCGCTTTAATAATAGACAAGGGATTAACTAAAGTTGAAGGTGTAAAAACACATCGTGTAGAACTTAATAACAACAGGGCAGTTATTACTACAGATGATGGTGTAGAAGTATTGAAAAAGGCAGTCGCAGCCATTAGAGATTTAGGCTATAATGTATCCACAGTAAAGAAAAACTTTCCTGTGCTCAATATGACTTGTGCTTCATGTGCAGTTAGTTCGGAAAGCATTTTACAAAGTGAACCGGGTGTAGTTGATGTTGCAGTAAACTATGCAAATGCAACAGCACAGGTAGAATACGTTTCTACGATAACAGAACCACACAAATTAAAAGCCGCTTTACAATCTATAGGTTACGATTTAATGATTGATGAAAGCGAAGAAGCAAAGGATCACCTGGCAGAACTGCAACAGGATAAAGCAGACATGCTTAAAAAGAAAACAATAGGTTCGATCCTGCTCTCAATTCCATTAGTAGTTATAGGAATGTTCTTTATGAACATGCCTTATGCCAATTACATAATGTGGGTTTTAGCTACACCGGTAGTGCTGATTTTTGGCAGACAGTTTTTTATAAATGCCTGGAAGCAAACCAAACATCGTTCTGCAAACATGGATACCCTGGTTGCATTAAGTACAGGAGTAGCTTATTTATTTAGCGTATTTAATACTTTAAATCCTGCGTATTGGCATAGCAAGGGGTTACACGCACATGTGTATTTTGAAACAGCCGCGGTAGTTATTGCTTTCATTTTATTAGGCAAGATGTTAGAAGAAAGAGCGAAAGGAAATACATCTTCTGCCATTAAAAAATTGATGGGCTTACAACCAAAAACGGTTACTGTAGTACATGAAGGTGGACACCAGGTGGAAATGCCGATAGCAAGTGTTATAGCAGGTAATACATTATTAGTAAAGCCGGGTGAAAAGATTGCAGTTGATGGAACGGTTAGCCAGGGCAATTCTTTTGTTGATGAGAGCATGATTAGTGGTGAGCCAGTTCCGGTAGAGAAGAAAAAAGGTGAAAAAGTATTTGCAGGTACCATTAATCAAAAAGGAAGCTTTCAGTTTACGGCAGATAAGGTTGGTGGAGATACCGTTTTAGCGCAGATAATTAAAATGGTGCAACAGGCGCAAGGTAGTAAAGCACCCGTTCAAAAAATGGTTGATAAGATTGCAGGCATTTTTGTGCCGGTAGTTATTGTAATTGCCATTCTTAGCCTTGTTGCATGGGTTATTTTAGGTGGCGAAAACGGGTTTACACAAGGCTTGTTAGCAATGGTAACTGTATTGGTTATTGCTTGTCCTTGTGCGCTTGGATTAGCCACTCCAACAGCTATTATGGCGGGTGTAGGTAAAGGTGCAGAAAACGGTATACTTATTAAAGATGCAGAAAGCCTTGAACTGGCAAAGAAGGTAAATGCAGTTATTCTTGATAAAACAGGAACAATCACAGAAGGCAAACCGGTTGTGACCGACATAGTATGGTTGAACAATGACAGCAGTAAGATAAATGAATTGGCATCGTTAGAGAACAGTTCGGAGCACCCTTTAGCAGAAGCGGTAGTTAAACACCTTGGGGCAGTTCGGGGCGTACCGGTAAACCAGTTTGAAAGTATTACAGGTTTTGGCGCGAAGGCTGTTATTGGTGATAAACCCTATTATGTGGGCAATGATGCTCTTTTAAAAGAACACCATATTTCTATTGCTCCGCAAATGGAATCGTCTGCAACAAAATGGTTAAGTGAAGCAAAAACGGTTATCTGGTTTGCTGATGAAATTCAGGCTTTAGCTGTTATAGCTATTGCAGATAAAATTAAGGCAACATCTATACAAGCGGTTCAACAATTAAAGGCAGCAGGCATAGAAGTGTATATGCTAACAGGCGATAACCCGGCTACAGCAAAAGCTATCGCTGGGCAGGTAGGAATAAGCCATTATAAAGCAGAAGTATTACCTGCACACAAAGCAGACTTTGTAAAAGAATTACAGCAGCAGGGAAAAGTGGTAGCAATGGTAGGTGATGGCATTAACGACAGCAATGCGTTGGCCCAGGCAGATGTAAGTATTGCGATGGGAAAAGGCAGTGACATAGCAATGGACGTGGCAAAAATGACCATCATTTCATCCGACCTTACAAAGATACCACAGGCGATAAAGCTGTCTAAATACACAGTAGCTGTTATTAAGGAGAATCTCTTTTGGGCGTTTATTTATAATATTATCGGCATCCCGCTTGCTGCCGGTATTCTTTACCCTATCAATGGGTTTCTTTTAAACCCGATGATTGCAGGTGCTGCCATGGCGTTGAGTTCAGTGTCGGTAGTTACCAATAGTTTGCGGTTGCGGTCAAAGAAATTGTAACACTTAAGTTGTCCAAATCCATCCACTATTGTTTTGCGTCCTTATTTTTAGAATGCTATAATTTTGGTTCCCCGAATTAATTAACAGCACAAACCTTGCTTTGGAAGGGATCTTTACAACTCTACTTGACTTAATTGGAACCTTTGCCTTTGCAATTAGCGGAATAAGGTTAGCATCTGGTAAACAGGTGGATTGGTTTGGCGCGTATATAATTGGATTAGTAACTGCTATTGGAGGTGGAACCGCAAGAGACTTGTTATTAGATGTACCTCCCTTTTGGATGACGGACAGTAAATATTTTATAACTACAGGAATTGCTCTGCTGGCTACGTTACTGTTTAAAGAAAAACTGTTTAGATGGCACAATACCTTGTTTCTGTTTGATGCTATAGGACTGGGATTATTTACAATAGTTGGAATTAGCAAAAGCATTGAAGCCGGCTTGCCTTTTTGGGTTTGTATTGTGATGGGCGCTATTACCGGAACATTAGGCGGTGTTATTAGAGATGTTTTATTAAATGAAGTGCCGCTATTATTACGAAAAGATATTTATGCGCTTGCATGTGTAGCGGGTGGAGTAGTTTATTTTGCTTGTATTCAATTGAAGCTCTCAGCCAGTTTAACAGAACTTATTGCTGCGTTAACAGTAATATTAGTTAGAGTGATTGCTTTGAGGTTTCATATTCATTTACCTGTATTAAATTCAATTAAGACAAATTCCGGTAGAGAAGTGGACCAAGTATAAATACTAACATCAAGATTACCTGTTAAAGCAACACCACCCATTAAATTTCACCATTGTATGCTTTTATTGTCGTCTGCTTTCTGCTGCCATTCTATTACTCACCCTGCATACCCTAAACTATAGGTCCTTCAATTCCAACCCCATTCAAATCCCCAAACCGATAATTCTGTACCAATCATATCTATCATCTGTGTAACAAACTCCTCCACAAACCATAAAGAATAAACAGCTCATCAAATAAAGTGCATTTCACCAGGGTAATTATGCCGGCCCATGTGAAAATTCCGCTTAATCAAGCAACGGTGAAAGGAACGGGCTGTTATCGTTCCTTTCTTGAATTTTCTTTGGTTACTTTCTTTGTTTCAAGACAAAGAAAGTGACAAACTGGGCATGTGAAAATGCAATAGATTAATTAAGGTGTTGCAATCTTTTTTCCTTGCAAAAAAAAATGCTCAATAAGGTGATTAAGCTAAGCAAGGCAGTGTACGTAGTAGTTTCATGATCGTTCACTGCGCGGCTTTTTGTCACTTTCTTTTCCTTGATGAAATGAAAGTAACCAAAGAAAAATCAAGAAAGGAACGATAACAGCCCGTTCCTTTCATTATGCCTTGATTAAGCGGTAGTGCTACTGTGGTTTCAGCAGTTGTTTTTCATGGCTATTCATTTTTGACTTTTCTAATTTTATAAGGGTGATTAGCAATTAAG
>NZ_JAOQAH010000050.1 GCF_025963695.1 Segetibacter sp.
TGGCAATCAATAGCAGATTTATGTGATTTTGATAATGCGAAGTACTTCGATCCACATAGTTGATAGCCTTCGCAACTCTTATTTTAAAAGCACAATTGTGTAGCAGAGTGAAGAGTGGGGGTAGGTACTGATTGACCGGCTGGAAAAAAATGAATAATCCTTAACCGAACCTTGCCGAAATTTCGGACCTTGAGTGAACATTTAGCTTACTGTAAATTTTGCGTATATGGGAGAATACAGTATCAATACTGATAAAACATTGAGCGGCTATTTCTTTATAAGAAAGTCCTTTTATTATCAGCTCCAATAATTCCTTTTCGCGGTTGGTGAGGTTATACTCTTCCCAGCTTTCTTTGGGTGCAGGCTTTCTTGAATAATATTCCAATACTTTACGTGCTATCTTGCCATTCATAATTGCCTCACCAATATGTACTTTTCTTATAGCATTCAAAATTTCTTCGGGCGGATCTCTTTTTAAAAGATAACCTGATGCACCGGCCTTTATTGATTCAAATATGTTTTGCTCATCTTCAAAAACAGTAAGCATAAAAATATTTGTAGCAGGGGATTTTTCTTTCACAACTTTTACACCCTCTATGCCTGTTAAACCCGGCATCTCAATATCCATAATCATTACATCGGGAGTAATAATTTCAACTGTTTGCGAGAGGGCTGTACAATCAGATGCTGTATATACAATTTCGAGATCTTCTGTTTTGCTGATTAGTGTCTCAAGCGCTTTGCGATAAGCAACATTATCTTCTATGATGGCTACTCGTATCATTGCGTATAAAGGAAAACATAATAATAATGGAAGGCAATAGCATATTTATGCTACTTAAAATTGGCTTTAAAGGTTAAGGCGGCACCTTGCCCGGGTTTACTGATAATTTCAAAACGTCCGTTATTTTCTTTTGCCCTTTCTCTTAAATTTTTCAAGCCGTTTCTGTGCCCGTTTATTTTTTCTATACTGAAACCTTTTCCGTTGTCTTTTACTTCAATGCTAAAACTTCTTCCTTTCTGAATAATTTTTACCGAGCAAAACGTACTCTCTGCATGTTTAACTACATTATTTATCATTTCTTTAAAGGCAAGATAAAGACTGGCTCGCTGCTCTAATGATATTTCGGAGTCTTCCGGCTCCTTGTCTGACAAAAATTCGCACCTGATTTTTCGGGCTTCTAAAAAAGGAACTGCGAAAAAACGCATTCTTTCAATCAATATTTCAATGGAATCGTTTTTGGGGTTAATGCTCCAAACAAGATCATCAAGACTATTTATAGTACTAAGGGTATTTTGTTGAATACTGTCAAGATAACTTCTATTGTCTTTTTCGCTTTTTGCAAGCTCTGAATATATATTGATGCTGCTAAGTGTTGCCCCGATATCGTCATGCAGGTCGCTTGAAATTTTTCGGCGAAATTTTTCAAGCTTTAAAATTTGCGAAATACGATAATGATAAAATGCATAAAGAAGACTTGCCACTGCTAATACAACCAATAATTTAAACCACCATGTCTCATACCAAAAAGGCAATACGGTTAAGTTAACACGTAAACTTCTAGTGCTCCACTTACCATTGTTGTTAGAAGCCTGCACCACAAAAGTATATTTGCCGGGTGGTATCTTGGGATAACGTACCTCATTTACATTTTTTAAAAAGAGCCATTCTTTATCTAAGCCCTCCAGTTTTACTTTGTAGTTATTTTTGTCGGGGGCAGCAAAACTTAGAGCTGCGAATTTGAAAATAACAGCATTGTAGCCGGCAGGAAAAGTGTATGATGTATTTTTATAAGTATTGCTGGTAGTGTCTCTGTTGCCATTATTAGCGCCGATATAAGTCAATACAACTTTTGCATTATAAGGATTAACCGCAGTTAGCGAAGGATTGATACTTACAATACCATTAATTGTAGAGTAAAAAATAAGCCCGGTATTACTTTTATAGCCGGCGTATGCATTAAATTCATTATCAGGAAGCCCGTCCTGGGTAGTATACAACTGTATGTTTCCGCTTTTAGTATCCAGTAACCCCAGTCCGTTGTTGGTCGATATCCATAACCTGCCATCATCGTCGGGAAGGACAGCATACACCGCATCGTTGGGTAACCCATTTGCGGAAGTATAAGCCTTGAAAATTCTCTTTTGCTTATCAAACCTTTGCACGCCCGCACCATACGTACTTATCCAGATATACTTACCATCATCATACGCATTTTTAATATTCTTTGCAGGCAGTTCATATGGATAATTTTTTCCGGGGACAAAGTTTACGAAGTTGTTGCCTGACGGATAAAATATGCTGAAACCATTTTTTGTACAGATCATAATATCCTTCTCCTTTGTAAAAGACAAATCCAACAAACGGTTGTCTACGGGTGCCTGAGACAGCTTTTCTTGATTCTTCTGATATTGTTTTAATACGTGACTTTTATAGTTCCATTTAAAAAAACCTTCAGTAAAGGAGGCTATATAGGCAATAGAGTCGTTGCTGACCAAAATGTCGGTAACAAAAAATGTATCTAATACGTTAAGTTCCTTGTATGACTTTAACTCTTTTACATTGTTGCCCGGTTGGGTTATTTCGTAAAGATGAATTCCCTTGCTAGTGCCTGCTAAAAATTTATTTTCACCGAAGCGAGTAAAATGATAAACAGCAACCTTCTTTTCATCTGTAACTGATGGAATTGATTTTACCTGTAAAGTGGTAGCATTAAAATAATAAGCTCCTCCATACTTTGTACCTATCAACAAGTCGCCATTATAAAGTTCATGAATGGCATAAACAGGATGACCGAAATCGGGTATATTTCTAAAGACATTTTCATAATTGTTAAACATCCGGCTATAAGGAGAGTATATGTTTACCCCCCTGCTTGTAGCTACAAAAACGTTCTTTTCTTCATCCTGCAATAAATCAAATATTGTATTGCTTACAAGATTGTCTTTTACTGAGAGCGACTTTATATTTCTTACAATCTTTCGTTCGTTAATGTCTGCAATTAAAATTCCATCGAGGTCGGTAGCTATCCAGACTAAAGAAGAAGTATTATCAACCCGCAATACTTTCGATGACCTGCTAAAAGCAACCGTATCGCGTATGACCTCTTCAATATCAAAATCATTTTCTGTTTGACTTACCTTGAATAAACCTTTTTCCGAAGTAACCAATAACTCGTTATCCGCGTTATTATAGATGCCACAAACAGATGTACCATGTTTGTTTAAATTCCATTTTTTAAAGCTGTCTGTAGCGCCGGTTTTTCTTACTCTTAACAGTCCTTTCGATTTACTTCCAAACCATATATGTTCCTTTGTTTCAACTACCTCAATGTTTACTGTACCTGGTTGGTTAACAGGAAAGTTGTCGAAATTTTTAATAGTAAACGTTGTTGGATTTATTGAGGAAATACCGTATTCGGACCTCGCCCATATATTACCAAGCTTATCGCAATACAAACCATAAATGCGGTTGCTAGAAAGTTTATTACTATTTTCATCTTCAGACGAAAGCCGTTTAAATTTCTCTGTTCTTTTATCTAAAATACTTATACCACTATTATAGTGTGCCACCCAAATTCTGCCCGTTTTATCTTCACAAATTCCATACACTTCATTTGCAGCAATAGTGGTATTATCATCAAAATGGTAGTAATAACGTTTTACTTCTTTGCCATCGTAACGGTTTAATCCATCGTCTGTACCTATCCATAAAAACCCGTCACTATCCTTAAAGATGACGTTAGCCGATGCTTGAGAAAGACCTTCCTCATTGGTAAGGCGATAAAAATTGATAGAAGACAACCTCCTTTTGTCATCGTGAATAGCAGAGTGTTTATTTCCCTTTTGGCGAAAATGGTTTTGTTGAGTAAATGAAGCAATCCAAAACAATAAAAAAGCTATTAAAACAACAGTGCTTTTCATGCGGTTAGCAGGTTTGTCGTAAAAGTTAAATCATTATTACTATTAAAAGAAAGAGATCGTAAAAGCCTGTTTTACTATCTCACGGGGTGTGGTGTTGAGTAGCCAAAAATTGTGTATCAGCGGTATCAAGCTGAAAGAGAAATACGGGGAGCAAATTGCTGCAACAGGGAATAAAAGGAGACATGCGGAACGAACGCACGTTCCTTTGTGCTATCTTCAGAATGCCTTGGACATAAATTATGGCTCATATAAAGTCAGTTGTTCAATAAAATTAAAATGATGCTTACTATTGGTAATAAAGGCAAACAGGTTTGTATGGCAGTTGATGCAATTAACCGATGAGGGAACGTAAAAACTGTTCTTAACAAGTTGCCTCTTTCATAAAACATATTTCTACTAAATTAGTCAATTGTCCTTCGATTAATACAAATGTTAGGGCTATCTTTTTCTTGTCGAAGCGGTCTTCATGTCCAGGCAGGGTGGGTTGGGGATGAGACCCGCGTTAAAAAAAACGGGGCAGGCTTTGGGATGAACGCAAGCCGGGGCCCTTGGTTTTTCGCAAAGCTTTGGAGGAGCGCCGGCAGGACAAAAACAAAAATAAAATGCCCTGCATTCGCTTGCAAGGCATTTGATATTTTAAATTCTACAGGTTCAGTACCGTTAAAAAGTAGAAGTGTGCGACGCAACCAAAGCACAATAGGAGTGCAATGTTTGTCTCAAAAAAAAACTACTCCCAAAGTTCTCCATTACCTGCGATCCAGTCTTTTACCAATTGGGTTGTTACACTTTTTGGTCTTTCAAGAGCAAAGCCTAAAGCCCTATCCCAGCAAAGACTGGCAAGCACACCTAAAGCGCGACTCACACCAAAGAGAACGGTATAAAACTCATATTCAACCAAACCATAATGAACCAGCAAAGCTCCACTGTGGGCATCAACATTAGGCCAAGGATTTTTAATTTTTCCAAGTGACTGAAGGATGGGTGGAACTGTTTCATAAATATTCCAAACTGTTTGAACTAACGGATCATCGGGCATATGCTTTTTGCCAAATTCCATTTGAGCTGTAAAACGCGGATCGGTTTTGCGCAGCACGGCGTGCCCATAACCAGGTACTACTTTGCCCGAAGCAAGCGTCTTTTGCACATACTCTGCGATCTGCTCATTTGAAGGATTTTCGCTTCCGAGCTCGTTTCTCATTTCAAAGATCCACTTAATTACTTCCTGGTTTGCAAGACCGTGAAGTGGTCCTGCCAAACCATTCATACCAGCAGCAAAGCTTTGGTAAGCATCGCCAAGGGCTGAGCCAACAAGATGAGTTGTATGTGCACTCACATTGCCCCCTTCATGATCAGCGTGAATGGTCATGTAAAGCCTCATAAGTTCGTGAAAACTTTGGTCATCGTACCCCATCATGTGGGCAAGATTACCGCTCCAGTCTAAAAGGCCATCGGGATGTATGTGCTCGTTGTTTTTGTATTTACGTCTATATATATAAGCAGCAATACGTGGCAGACGGGCTATAAGATCCATGGAGTCGTCAAAGGTTGCGCTCCAGTAGTCTTTCTTATTAAGACCTTTTGCATATTGTTTTGCAAAGCAACTTTCTGTCTGTAAAGCCATAATTCCTACTACAAACATCGTCATGGGATGGGTAGACAAAGGCAAGGCATCTATAGTAGCAAAAACGTGGTTAGGAACATGACTGCGACGTTGTAAGATATCTGTTACTGCACTTACATCGGTTGCAGTTGGCAACTCCCCTATTAACATCAGGTAAAACAATCCTTCGGGCAAGGGTTCGCTTCCGCCGTCTGCTTTAGGCAGTTTTTCCTGCAATTCGGGGATAGTGTAACCTCTAAAACGAATGCCCTCCTGCGCGTCCAACAAGCTGGTTTCAGTTACCAAACCAGTTATGCCGCGCATTCCCTGGTAAATTTGTGCAAGTGTTACTTCACCTATTTTTTTGCTACCGTGTTCTTTTAATAGCGCCTTAATTTCTACATTAGCTTCATCGGCCTTTGTTTTAAACCTATCCTTAATTATTCCCATACATGACAATTTTTATTTTAAACAGTAAGTAAAATATGCCGTTAATATCTGATAAACGTCAAATACTCAAAGAGATAAATAAAGGTAAAACAATTGTGTACTTGACCAAAAGTAATGTAAGCCGGCAGGATAAACTATGGAACTATTTAGGTGCTCTTCTGTAAAACCACAGAGCAACGAAAGCAAAAATAATGTTCGGCATCCAGGCTGCAAGAGCCGGATGTAGGTTTCCCTTAGTAGAAAATATAGTAGAAAAACGGTCAGTTAAAATATACATTGCACCGGCAATAAAGCCAATGGCCATATGCACCCCACTCCCTCCCCGAACCTTACGGCTCGCGATCACTCCGGCAATAAGGGTTAGCAAAACAACCGACGCAGGTGTTGCGTCTCTCCTGTTTCGCTCTACCTTTAAAGCGTTGAGCCCTTCAACACCGCGCATTTCTTCAAATTGTATAAAGCGGTCTAACTCGGGCGTTGTTAGTTTATCTTTCGTGTATTCGTCGCGCTTCAGATCAAATGGTTTAAAACTGTAACTTTTTAACAAGGTTGGAGTCATCGTTACTGTTTCATTCAGCCCGTTTATTTTGCGCTCGATTACATTATCGAGCCTCCACTTTTTCGCTGAGGTATCCCAACGAATACTCTCGGCTCTTAAATTGTAATCAACTTTGTTATTGGTTACATGCTGCACAAAAAAATTGGTACCGCTCTTTGAGGTAGTATCGTAATTGATGCCGGCATAACTTGCTGCATCTATTTGCAGGTACAAACTATTTCTATTGGCAACCAGCGGATTGTAAGACGAGTTTTTGTCGATGTAGTTTTCCTGGAAATTGACCCTGATAGCGTTTGCTTTCGGTATTACATACCGGTTGCCTAACCAAAGAATGGTTGCGAGCACAATTCCACTAAAAAAGAATGGTCTTAAAAAACGAGTGAAACTTGTACCGCTTGCCAATACCGCAATAATCTCGCTTCTGCCAGCCATTTTGCTGGTAAAAAATATGGTTGCAAGAAATACGAATAGTGGAAAAAGCAGGGCGAGAATATGAGGAACAAAACCTAGATAATACTCCTTAATTATTTCAGTAAAACTTAGACCAGATCTTACAAAGTCATCTGTTTTTTCACTTATATCAATTACTACACTTATAAAAGCAAAAAGAAATAGAGAATAAAAAAAAGTAAGAAGTAGATTTTTAAGTATGTACCAGTCTATTGTTTTCATGCTTGCGAGCGGAGGGTCAAAGATAGACGGAAGTGTGGATAGAAGGAGAAACAACTTGTTAATTGATGCCAGGCAAAAACAAGTGTCATTTTAGGGTAAAGAAGGAAAGGAACTTTTGGAGACAAACTTTGGGTTCTGCCAGAATCAGTTGTTGCGTCGCATTTCGTTCATCTGTAAATCTTTGTGGAGCTTTCGTTGGTTTTCTCGCGCAAAGCACAGAAGTCGCAGAAAATGAATGTGGAATATTAAGTGCCCTGGCAAACGGCGACACCGGCAACCTTGAATAAGGGTGACCATTTAACACCTGGTCTAAAACCGTTCTTTTTCCGCGAGTTCGGCGCTTTCTGTGAGAAATATTCTTCGTAGCTACTCCCCTTTTCTACCTAAAAATGCCAAAACAGAATCCTTGTAATTTTCTCCAATTGACAGCTCAGTTGAACCTATAAAAACACTCGTCTTTTTTACCGCTGTAATATGGGCCTTTGAAACAATATAAGATTTCTGAATTCGCAGGAACTTTGACGAAGGCAACAACTCTTCTATGTTTTTCATGCTAATGCGGGCAACAACGGGCCTGGCGTTATTTCCCAAATGTATTTTTATATAATCCTTCAACCCTTCAACCCATAGAATATCAGCGTAGGTAATCTTTACGTGACTATAGTCGGCGTTTATAAAAAAATAATCAAGCTTCTCTTCTTTTGATGTTTCTGTTGCTTTATGCTTAAGTTGGTATAACCCCCTCGCTTTGTTGCAAGCTTTTAAAAAACGGTCAAACGGAACAGGTTTTACCAAATAATCTACCACGTTCAGGTTAAAGCCATCTAAAGCATATTGGGAATAAGCTGTTACAAGGATGCACATTGGATTATTTGAAAGACTTTCTATTAATTGTAACCCATTCAACCCCGGCATCTGTATATCCAAAAACACCAGGTCTATCTGTTTTTCCTGTATAATACCAATAGCATCTAATGGATCATCGCAGGTAGCAACTAATTGGAGGTAGGGAACTTTCGAAATATAGTCTTCCATCAATTCAAGAGCTAAATCTTCATCGTCTATAGCTATACACCTAAGCATTAGTGTAGATTTAATTGCAGTGTTACTGTAAAGAAGTTGTCTTTATTCTCAATGGTAAAGGCGTGTTCATTTTTGTATAAGAGGTCTAACCTTCTCTTCAAATTTTGCAAGCCAATACCTGACGTTTTATCCTTAACCTGGGCGATAGAATTATCGTAATAATTGCTAACTCTAAAAGCCAACAAATTACTTTTTGCCTTTAACTCAATATTTATTTCAGAGTTTTGTTTAAAACCTGTTCCATGCTTAAAAGCATTCTCCACAAATGGAATCAGCAGCATTGGCTCAATAAAACAATTCTTGTCGTAATCTTCCATTACCAGGTTAACTTTTACCTTGCTTCCGAACCTTTGTAGCTGCAGGTCAATATAACTTTGCAAATATTCTACTTCTCTTTCGAGTAAAACCTTTTCCTCATCGGTTTCATACAACATATACCTCAATAAAGAAGATAGCTTAAAAAGAGACGGCTCTAGCTGATCTGATTTTTTACGGGCCAGTGTTACCATGTTATTTAAGACGTTAAACATAAAATGAGGACTTACCTGCGAGCGCAAAAAAGCAAGTTCGGTTTTTAGATTTTCAGTTTCCTTTTGTGCAACCAACCTATCTGACCGCAACTTATCGCGAAACATAGTAAAGGCGATACTACAGGCAAGAATAAAAACGCAGGGAAATATATAAAAGAAAACAAATACGCCGAAACCGAAATGTATTTTGGGTACCAGCAGTCTAAAGCTGGCCCAAACTATCAGGGAGAGTAAAGCTAAAACAGGAACGAGCGACAGAACGTATTTAAAGTATTTTTTTCTATAGACAGTTGTAGGAAATATCACATAAGCGTTGAGGTAGAATAAACCAATCCACGTACAACAGTTTACGAGGTACTGGTAAAAAAAGTTGATGTTCTCGGCCTCCCGATGCGCCTGGGGGTTGTTTCCCTGGCGGGGACGAAACAAGGATGGCAATGAAAATAAAACAACCCAAAACAATATGTGAAGTAAGACTGAAACGTATTTCTTAGATAACCACGTTAATTTCATTAAAAAGCAAATTCTTTAAAATCTTCTTGAGATCGGATTGTGATTGAAAGAGCAGCATACGTACTGCTGCCATTTCGCGGGTAGAGGTAAAAAAAAGATTACTGAATCATTGCAGCTTCAGTAATCTTTATATAAGAGTAAGAAAATTTTATTTCTTCGGCATTTCAAAAATTGAAGGGTCAACAGCTTTGTTAACTTCTACTTTTTTTGTACTCATTTTTAAAGCGAACTGCCCCATGTCGAGATTAGTTGTATATGGATAATACAAACCAGCATCTGTCTTCTTATAATCAGAAAAATCTGTTGTGATTGTAATATCCTGTCCCATTGCATTTCCTTTTCTAAGCGCTCTTGTAACAAAATAACTAGTAGGATCGATGTAAAAAGTTGTTTCGGCGTTTTCTTTGTTCGTGTATTTAATCTTAAAAGCTTCAGCAGTGCCCACTTTTTCTTTACCTAATAATTCTACTTTTCCACCTCTTGCTGCATAATCGTACAAAGGAGCAATAAAGATCTGGTCTTTTCCTGATTTGTACATTTCGTCTGGTATTGCTGTTGGCTCAGTTGAACCTCCAAATGGATTTACTGCCCAACCACCTTTGTCGGTAATAACATTAACGATTTGCTGACCATTAAAATCAGATTCATTTCTGTATCCCTTTCCAACCAGGAGTGTTGTTTTTGAAGCCGCTTCATTTCCCATTACTTCCATCGTATTTTCTGTATAAACAGAAGTAACCTGGGCCAGTTTTTCTTTACCACCTAACGCAGCTATGTGTTTTGCAATTATTTCGTCTGCAGTTTGTGCATTTACCAATGCCACGCTTAGTAAGGCAGTTAGAGAGAGAAGGATTTTTTTCATATTATTTATTTTTCATTTAACAATTCAATATACAGTAGTTTAAAACAGCTCGATCTTTTAATAAGTTAATTTAATAATCCTGGTAGTGGTCTTCCAGTCCTTGCTTATCGTTGCAATTTGCACATCTTTCCCGGCTGAACTAGAACAAAAAGTAAAAGTGTGCGACGCAACGAAGTATCAAAAAGGTGTTGCTGCCCCGGAACATGAAAAAGAACTTATAAACAGGTTAATTATTGGCCCATTTGCATGGCATCCTGGTTACCGGTACTTTTCAGGTTTTGACGTTTAAATAATGATATGTCCATTTTTCCGAAACGGTAGCTCAGATTAACCCTTACCATCTGGGGATTGTTGAGGCGATAATAATCCTGGGTAAAATAAATACTCTCAGAATGTTGATCTTGCTTCCGCGTTCTAAACATATCGCTAAAGCTTACACTAATTGTAGCAGCATTGTTTTTCAGGAACGTCTTTCTTACAGCAAGGTCCATTCCCCAAAAAGGCCTGATGTAACCCTGAGAAGAACTTTGCGCCTGTCCGAATCCACCACCAAAACCTCCGCCCTGACCGCTGCTAACAGGAAGATTTGTTTTGCTCTGGTACTCTGCTGACAACTGAATTGTAAAGGCTTTAGGTAATTTAAAATTGCTATTGAACTTTCCAAACCAACTGACAATAGCATCTTGTGAGGTACCTAATATGTTATCGGTATTTATTTTTGACTGATACAAATTAAGGTTGGTAGTTACATCCCACCACTTGGCAATGTTGTTAACAGAAGTTACTTCGGCACCGTAAGAATAGCTGGAATTGGCATTGATAAAGGTGTTGATGATATCTTGCTTTCCGGTAAAAGGATTAAGGTCTTTATTAAGATAACGGGTAATAAGATCGGTAGAATGCTTGTAATAAATAGAACCCAGAATATTATTGTTGCCTTTGAAAGTCTTGCTATAGCTCATCTCGTAAGAGCTGGTAAACTCAGGAACCAGGTTAGGATTACCTCTTGATATATTCAAACTATCGGTATAATCGGTAAAGGGAATTAGCTGGAAGAAATTAGGACGGTTGATGCGACGTGTGTAACTCCATTGCAATTCTTGTTTGTTGCTAAACTTCTGGCTTAAAAACAAAGACGGAAACAAACTAATTGGGTACTTGTTGCCAAATTGCTCCCCGGTATTTGTCAATTCTCCCTGGTATTCCGAGCTTTCGCCACGTAGGCCAATTTGATAACCGAAGTCTTTGATAGCGCTTTTTACACTTATGTAAGCAGCATATACATTATCGTTGTTCTTATAGTTACTGGTACCTGCAGGAATCTTTACCATTGCACCGTTGGGAATACCTCTGAAGTTATCATTGTTGTTTGAAATATTACGCAGTTGCATTCTTAATCCGGTCTCTAACTTCGTAACAGTGCTGAGGGGATTGGTATAATCAGTTTGAACGGTTACAAACTCGTTGGTTCCTTCACCTACAATCTGCTGTAACTGGGTATTGCCAATATTTTCTGCCTTATAATAATTGGTAGTATAAATTGAGTTGGCAGAGTTCTTACCTGAGAAGTAGTTTGCGTCGGCAGTTAACTGTTCGCCTGCTTTAGGCAGGTTATAAACGTAACCAAACTGCAAACCACTTGCGTTAAAAGTCCTCGATCCACTTGTTAAGCGTTGACTATACATACTTCTTTTTAGTCCGGCGTTGAATAAGCTGTCGGTAGTTATATCAATGGTTTCAGCAGGATTAAACTGTCCATGTACTTTAATACCCGACACAGACAAAGTAGCCCTGTTGGTAACATAGTAGTCGAGGCCTACTTTTCCAAAAACAAAGGCACCTTTTGTTCTGTTGTCATTATTTTGAAACACGTGTGTTTGCGTGTCTCCGTAGTTTAAGCGGTTTGTTGTACCGGTAGTTTTGTTGCGCATCTGGTTCATCATAACGGCTGCAGTAAAGTTTAGTTTATTTTGTCTCATGCTAAAATTACCGCCTGCGTTTACGCCACCCCTTCTGTCAACACCAGCCATCAGGTTACCGTTATAACCAGATTGCTTATTCTTTTTTAATACAATATTTAAGATACCTGCATTACCGCCTGAAGCATCGTATTTAGCTGAAGGGTTTGTAATTACTTCAACAGTTGCGATAGCATCTGCGGGGATTTGGTCAAGGCTTAAAGTTGTTGGACGGCCATCAACATAAATTTGAGGAGCAGCATTACGCAGTTTCACATTACCATCCACATCCACCTGCACAGAAGGAACGTTGCGCATTACATCTACTGCAGTTCCGCCTGCGCTTACAATGTTCTTTTCAACACTAAAAACTTTTTTATCAATATCCAGTTTTAGTCCGCTGGCAGTTGAGGTAACGGTTACATTTTCCAACACCCTTGGCTCTGCACTTAATTGAATGTTACCAAGATCTTTTACAAAAGAATTTAGCATGCCGCTCATTGCAGACATTTGTCCTGCAGGGTCACCGGCTGCTTTCCCTGTTGCCGGCGCCTCCATTTTCATTTGAAAAGCAACCGGCTTTTCTACAGACTTAAACCCGATTGCAGATATTTTCAATTTCAAACCACCAAAAACCGGCAATTCGGCAAAATTAAATTCTCCGTTAGATTTCGTTACGATAGCCTTTAGTAAAACATCTTTTCTTTTTTTAGTTACCGTATCCAAACGGTTTACCAACATTACAACAGACGCGTCAGCGATCGGCTTGCCTAAACTGTCTGTTAATTTTCCGTATACATTACCTATTGACGGCGGAGCCTGACCTGGCTTGCCTGCGCCGCCCATAGGAAACTGCGCGAAGAGTTGTGTTGTAAGGAAAGTTGCAATTGCGAGGAAGTAAATTTTTATCATGCGTTTGGTTTTGAACCTTTTTTTATTCTAACGCAAAACTACCCGCGATAATATTTTTTGCAACCAACATGAGACGACGTACCCCTAAAATGCGACGAAAGCACTAAAAACGTGGTGAAAATGTAAAGCTCATAAACGAAGGAATATTTGGTTACCGGCAATTGTACCTTATTAAACTTTGGTTGTGTCACTCACTTGTACAATTGTTTTTTATGGAGCATTTTCAGTTGATATTTCCGCAAGCGCTTTTTTTTTGCGACCGTTCACCACATGGGCATATAGAT
>NZ_JAOQAH010000025.1 GCF_025963695.1 Segetibacter sp.
CCCATGCGGGCGAAACCAATGACGTTTCAGCCGGAAGAATTTGAGGTACCGGCAGACGCAACACAAAATGGAGAATTACGTCTTAGCTGGAGTCGCCCTGCCGGCCTTGGAGGAAGCGGACGCGGCGTGCAGGTAGCAGAAGTGTGGCTGATTCGGGTTCATGATATCCCTTCAAATGAGCGTGCAGTTCCTTATACCCATTAAACAAAATTGACTGCATTGACAAACGTTTTAGGTGATATCATTGGTACAAGGAAAATTAAAAAATGCTTTTATATGCTCAATAATGAAAAATATGTTGAAGAGTGCGACGCAAGTAAAGCAACATAGTAGTAATTAGCCCTGGCCCAAAATAACTAAACACCGTTTCATTTTAAGCAGTATAAAAAGCTTTTATCGAACTGGAATTTTTTTAACGATCTGCTATTAAATATTTCAATGAAAAACAGACTCATTTTACTTTTTACAGTAATAATTGTTGCCGGTACTGTTTTGCCGTTTTCAACATACAGTACTATCTTAAAAGACGATGAAGGAGGAAAAAAAACTATAGCCAGGATGAAAAAAGATAGCGCCGGCAATGTTGTAAAAAACGAAATCGAACGGGAATTCATTTTTGAATCAGCGCCCTTCGCCTCTTGTCATGCTTCTACAATTGTTGAATTATCAAATGGTGGTTTAATGAGTGCATGGTTTGGTGGAACTGCTGAAGGAAATAATGACGTTGCTATTTGGGGAGCCAAAAGAATAAACGGAAAATGGGCAGCACCATCAGAGCTTGCGAGAGAGCCCGGTACGCCTTGCTGGAACCCGGTTCTGTTTTATACTCACGATCGTAAACTGTGGTTATATTATAAGTTTGGACCGCATCCCGCGAGTTGGACGGCAGGACGAAAATGGAGTGCTGATAACGGCGTAACATGGTCAAAAACTGAACATCTTCCTGCCGGTTTATATGGACCGATCAGGGCGAAGCCGCTTGTAATGGCAGATGGAACAGTTGTAAGCGGAACCTCAGTGGAAAGCTTCCGCAACTGGGCAGTGTGGATTGAACGAAGCAGTGACAATGGAAAAACGTGGTCGAAAAAAGGACCTATCACTGTACCTGCAAACTTATATGGCGAGAGTGTAAAAAATGAAGTTCCGAAAGAGGTGCCTGGTTCTGATGAATGGCAGTACACTACGGGAATTATTCAACCTTCAGTTGTATCACTTGGCGGCAAAAATCTGCGGCTTTATGCACGTTCCACTTCAAAGCTGGGTAAGATTTGTGTGGCTGATTCGAAGGATGGAGGAATTACATGGACCCAGGCAAGACCAATAAATGTTCCGAATCCTAACTCAGGATTGGACGCTTTACAGCTTAAAGATGGACGTGTGATTTTGATCTATAACCACACCTTCAGCGGAAGATCGCCGCTAAATCTGGCGATAAGTAAAGACGGTGAAAACTTTACAATGTTTCAAACATTAGAAAGTGAAGCTGGAGAATTTTCTTATCCTAATATCATACAAAGCAAAAATGGCGACCTGCATATGACTTATACCTGGAACAGAAAAAAGATCCGCTACGTGCATTTACAATTGTCGGAAATTCCATAATACACGTGCCATTTAAATACCTGGTAAGAAGTACGGTTGGTTAAAAAAATATTTTCAACACAAGCTATGAACCATATGAAATTAAAATCGAGCCGCGTAAAAAGGATTCTGAAAGAAGGTGGAATATGTTACGGAACTATGCTCAGAATACTTAAATCTCCTTATGCAGTTGCCATGTGTGCATCGCAGAATTGGGATTATATAATCCTGGATACCGAACACAACGATTACGATCTCGAGACCATCGGAAATTTTTGTTTGGCGTCGAAGTATGAGGAGATGGCATTGTTCGTACGTGTGCCCGATAAACTGTATCATCAGATGGCGCAAATGTTAGATGTTGGTGCCGAAGGATTGATATTGCCGCAGGTTAGAACAGGAGAGGAGGCAAGGCATATTATTAACTCTACGAAATATTCGCCGGTTGGAAAAAGAGGGGTAAGTATATCGGAAACGGTAGCGCTATACAGAAATTACGACCAGGTTGAATATACCGAATGGGCGAATAGAGAAATCATGACCATCGTTCAGATCGAGAGTGAAGAGGGTGTGAACAATGTTGAAAAAATAGTGTCAACAAAAGGCGTTGATGCGGTAATGATTGGTCCTGCAGACATGTCGCAGGATATGGGTATTCCGGGGCAGCTTGAACACCCGCGAATGGAGGAAGCATTTCGCGAAATTATAGCCCAATGTAACAAGTATGGGGTAGCGCCGGGCATTCATTTTTCTAATATGGAGTTGGTAGAAAAGTGGGTTAAAGAGGGAATGAGGTTTGTGACCTATAGTTATGATAGTAAGTTTTTTAAAGATGCATCTCATGAGGCTTTAACCAGGTTGCGCAGCATTAAGTAATGGGACCGCGTGCACTTAATGTTTATATTTTACATAGAGCCCGATACATATAGCGCACACCGTTACTTCCGCTACTTTATTATTTTATACCTATAGCAAAAAATGCGAAATAATTTTTATGAGCCGGGCAGTCTTGCTACTATTTACAATCGTTGCGTCGCACACTTGTACCTTATGTTTAATACTGAGCATTCATTGTCGTTAATTTAAGCAGGTAAGCAAGGACTGTCGTCATTGCGAGGACGACGAAGGAGGACGAAGCAATCTGCTTTTAAATTACAATGCCTTGAGCAGATTGCTTCGTCGTGCCTCCTCGCAAGGACGAGCGGTTGTTAAGTAAATGCCTACTCATTATTCTTACTTGAGGTTGGTTTCCAGCAGCGGTTTTCGTAGCATCATCGTTGTGTCACTCACTTGTACGGCAACATAAAAATGAGCCGTAGCCTTAAAGTCGGGAATGGTTATGCTTTGTCCATACCACCCTTAAAAACAACTATGCAAAAGGATATACAAAGGGGCACAAATAACGTAGATACCGCTTCAGCCAATTTTACTCACCATGATAACATTGTATAATAATTGGTCAATAACTAATAATTTACCGGGTAACCAATCGGTACTTTTACTTGTACAAATTCTAACGAACTTCTCTTTCTAACACCTTAAATATTGCCATATGAATAGAACTTTCACGTTAAGGAGACTCTCCCTTAATACGGGGCAGATTTGTAAACGACTGCCGAATTTTAGAAAATCCTTCCTTCTATTACTACTTTCACAGGCTTTATTATTTGTTGTTAATGCCCAGTCTTCAATATCCGGTGTTGTGAAAGACCTGAAGGGGGATGCAATGTCGGGCGTTAGTGTAAGTATCAAAAACACATCTATTGGTACTACCACCAATTCGACCGGGCAATATACTATTACAGTGCGCGGAAGCAATGATGTTTTGGTAAATAAAAAACAAAAACGTACAGTGAGGAATTTGCGTGTTAACCCAGCAAATTCGTAACAACAATGTTGAACAATCATTTAGATGCTGGTTCCCAAAAAGAAATTGCTAAACCTAACGACATTATATTGAGATCCGAAAAAGATTCAGGACTCTATATCTTTTTTCACCGAAACATCACCTAACTATAATTATACAACTCATGAAAATATACGGAACCTTTATCGCACTGCTATTTCTATCCTTAAGCAGTAATGCTCAAAATACCTGGAAAATTGCCCGGCAGGAATTAATTTTTAATAACCCTCCGTTCGCCCAATGTCATGCATCGACCATTGTTGAGGTTAATCCTACAAAACTAATGGCGGCATATTTTGCCGGTACCAGTGAAGGTCACAAAGATGTCGGAATATGGCTTTCTACCCAGGAGAAAGGGAAATGGAGTGAGCCGGTACTCGTGGCAGACGGAGTTATTAACGATACCCTTCGCTACCCTTCATGGAACCCGGTATTATTCAAGGCAAAAGAAGGTAAACTCTTTTTATTTTATAAAGTAGGTCCGTCCCCTCGCGAATGGTGGGGTATGCTTCGCACCTCAGTGGACGATGGAAAAACGTGGTCTTCGCCACAGAAGTTACCGGCAGGAATTTTAGGACCTATTAAAAACAAGCCTGTTCAATTAGCAGACGGAACTATTCTTTCTCCTTCAAGTACCGAAACAAGAGAAAGTTGGAAAGCGCATATCGAGAGATCTACTGACCTTGGTGCAACATGGCAATTAATACCGGTTGATCCCGGAACAGCTTTCAACGTAATTCAACCGAGCATACTATTTTATCCTGGCAACAAGCTGCAAATTCTTTGCAGAAGCAGGGAGGATAAAGTGGTTGAAGCATATTCTGAGGACAATGGAAAAACGTGGGGTGCTTTATCGGCAACAAATCTTCTAAACCCTAATTCCGGTACTGATGCAGTTACATTAAAAAACGGCTTGCAGCTTTTAGTGTACAACCCAACAACAAGAGGCAAAGAATGGAATAACGGACGCGCCAAATTGAGTGTTGCAGTGTCAAAAGATGGCAAACAGTGGACAGATGTTGCAGTTTTGGAAAATGGTACTAAGGAAGAATATAGTTATCCCGCCGTCATTCAGGCTAAAGACGGCAAAGTGCATAT
>NZ_JAOQAH010000080.1 GCF_025963695.1 Segetibacter sp.
AATGGAAAAATATTTTCGATGGTCAAAGTATCAACCTGTAAAGAAGATTGTTTTTTATAACCCTTTTGATTAGAGTAACATCCTGTTAGGATAATTATACAGGTTAGTAATACGTGGCATGGGGAAATTCTCATTAAATTCTTTGTTGGCTCATTTTAAAATGCGTATCAAAAACTAAAATAAGCTTAATCTACTAATCAGGACCTTTTAAAGGATCACTTAAGATTTGCCAGTTTGTAACCCTTGTGCTTTTTCCTTCTTTTGTACCCATGTTGATGTTGCAGCCAGTGCCTTCAGTGGAACACCAACAAGGCCGCAAAAATAATTTAAGTTGTTTACTTCGGACGTAATCCGGCCACAGCTACCTCTTATGTTGCCTGGTCATTTTTTTAAAGAAAGCGTTTTGAACCGGCATTTCAATTTCTGTTTAACAGTCGTTGCGTCGCACTCTTGTGCGGTGGTAATTGCTTCGTCATTTAATGCCGGGGCACCCTCATGCTGCATTAATTTATTAAAATGCAAAGGCAGCCGGGGATAAGGGCATAAGAGGCGGGATGCCGTCGTTGGTGTTGTCATCCGCAACATCAGCGCGGGTAGTTCAGCTTTAATTATATACTCATCTATGCCTTAGCTACAGTTGCAAACGACAACACCACCGGCGAGGCTCGGAGAAACACTAACAAGGACAAAAAGCAATAGAACATATAAAAAAATTTTAATGCCAAGCGCTTGCATTAATTATTTTTTTACTTTAATTTTCCGTTCCCCAATTACTGCGACCCCCAGGTTAACCTGAACCACACTAGCAAAGAAATTTTTGAGCATATGCTCTAACCCCACTGCCAATAAAAATCTCGGTTCTACTGACTGCAACACCTTAATCATTAACTCTTCTGCTATGTCTTACAAATTCCATCCGTCTAAATCGAGCAACGATTATGTTTTTACACTACTGCTATTGGCCTCTTTTATAGGTTTTAATATAACGTCCTTTGCACAATCTAAAGTCGCCGGAAAGGTGTTTAAGGCGAACGGCGAGCCTTTGCCCAATGCCAACGTGTTATTACTAAATTTCAAAGATTCGTCCTTACTTAAGGGCGTGATTACAGAACAAACCGGTGGTTACCTTTTTTTAAATATTCCTTCGGGTAAATATTTCATTAAATCAACTTATACCGGTTTTACGCAGGAGTACACCTCTTCGTTTAATTTAAACAATGGTGATAAACAGCTAGACATAGCTCCTCTAAAACTTTCCGAGTCTGTTGAGAAACTGGAGGATGTAAATGTTTTAACGAAAAAGCCGCTTTTTGAGCAAAAAATGGACAGAATGGTGGTGAATGTTGCAAATAGCATTACTTCGGCCGGGAACACTGCACTCGAAGTTTTGCAGCGGTCTCCGGGCATTATTGTAGATATGCAGAACAACACTTTATCGATGAATGGCAAAAGCGGGGTAGTTGTTATGATTAACGGCAAAATAAACCGTATGCCCATTACGGCTGTAGTGCAAATGCTTGCGGCTATGAGCGCAAATAACATTGAGAAAATTGAATTGATCACAACGCCACCAGCAAATTTTGATGCTGAAGGAAATGGAGGGTATATAAATATTGTTCTTAAAGCTAATACGCAGTTTGGCACTAATGGTTCTTACTCAGCAACAGGGGGGTATAGCAGAGGAGAAATTACCGAAGGCACCTTCAACATAAATAACCGAAAAGGTAAAATAAATCTTTATGGCGATCTTTCTCTTTCCAGAATTCATTCACCCCAGCTTTTTTCTTTTTACAAGCAGGTTCTCAACCAATCAAACACAATAGAAACTTTTACTGAAAGTCGCAGAAATACGACACGTTTATATTACACTGGAAAAGCTGGAATTGATTATGAAGTTGGAAGAAAAACAGTTATTGGCGCTTTGATATCAGGGTATGATAACAGGTTTTCCATGAACTCAAATAATCTAAGCTCTGTTCTCGCTAATAAACGGCTGGATACTTCACTTACTATTTTAAATGAGGAAATCAATGACTGGTATAATTTATCCGGCAATCTGAACTTGCAACACACCATTTCGCCAACCGATAAAATTAATGTAAATCTTAACTACGACTATTACAAAGACAATAATCCTGTCAGCTACTTAAATTCGTATTTTAATGGTCTAGGTAACTTTCTATATAACGAAAATGTAAAAAGTAGCAAGATAACCCCTATAAAAGTTTGGGTAGCAGCAGGTGATTATTCAAGAAAATTATCAAAAAAAGTAAACCTGGAAGCCGGAATAAAAAGCACACTGTCAAAATTTTTGAATAATGTACAAATAGATAGGATGATGCAAAACAACTGGATCAAGGATGGTGCACTGTCAGCAAAATATGATCTGAAAGAAAGTATTCAAGCTGGATATACGACAATTAGTATAGCCGCCACCGACAAAACCAGTATAAAGATTGGTGCGAGATATGAATATACTAATTCCAATCTTGGTTCCGAAACCCGGAAAAACCTGGTTGACAGAAAATATGGCAATTTATTTCCTAGCTTGTTTATCTCTCATATTTTCAATGAAAATAATTTATCTAATTTTTCCTACAGCCGGCGAATTACACGACCTACTTTTAATGATATGGCTCCCTTTGTTATTTTTATGGATCCGTATACTTTCTTTTCAGGGAATCCTAGTTTACAACCTTCTATCACTGATGCTGTAAGCACCTCATATACTTATAAAAGAAAGGTTTTATCTCTTTCCTATAGTTATTCAGCAAACCCGATAACTAATTTTACTCCGAACGTTGATCCAGCAACTAATAAAGTCACAATGACGGCCGAAAATCAAAAAAATCAGAAGACTGCTTCAATATCTCTTTCCCTGCCTTTTCAGGTGTTTCCATTTTGGAACATGCAGAATAACATTACCGGAAACTGGAGCCAGTTGAATGGGTTTTACAATGGTTCGGATATTAAAATTGAGCAGAAATACTTTGATTTTTTCTCTACACAGAGCTTTAAACTTCCTCAGAATTTTTCTTTCGAGGTAAATGCCAACTATTTCTCCGGGGGGTTGTTTGGAATTTATACATTGACACCAGTGGGATCTGTTGATGTGGGACTGCAAAAAAAGTTTGAAAAGCAGAAATCTTCCCTGCGCATTAATGCTAACAATATATTCAACTCGCTCGCTTACAAACCCTCTGTCAATCTGCCACAGCAAAACTTAGTATTGAACGCAAGATTACAATTTGCTTATCCTTCTTTTAAACTTACCTATAGCAAAAACTTTGGAAGCGATAAGGTTAAGGGGAAAAGAAACCGCAGCACGGGAGCAGAAGAGGAAAGACGGCGGGTTCAGTAACCCCCCACACAACAACTAATATTTTTTCAGATGTTAGAACGATACCAAATATTTCTTTCGCTTCGTTGTTGCATGTTCGGCAAGATCATGGAGGAAGATAGCTGAATTAAATAATAAAACTACAAGTGTGCAACGTAACAATGCCTTATAGTAGCAATCCAACGGGCTGGCAAAAACAAAGGTTAAAGGTATAAGGTGAAAGGTTAAAGGTATAAGGCGAAAGGAAGCTTGTTGCAATACACCTTAGGCCCTCCACCTTACACCTTTCCTACGCCACCACCACCTGCACATCCCACGTTCGTATGCCCAGCACTAAAGGGAGAAGAAACAAGAAACGCTATAGTGTTACAACCGATACATCAATGTCTTTATTTTCATCTAACCAGCTTATTATCTCATCATTCATTGTAACCCATTTGCTGAGGTGTAAAGGCTCAAAGGAGTTTGATTTTATATCGCATTACGAAGGATAATGGCTAATGGAGGAGGCGGAACGCGGTTGTTTGTGTTGTCATCAACGACATGAGCGCGGGTAGTTTGGCTTTACTTCTATGCTTGTCTGTGCCTACACTACAGTTGCAGGCGGCAACACCTTGAAACGGCGAAAAAACAACTTCATCCGATGATAATTGAAACTACTTTTCTGGCTGCCGACACTCGCAACATTTGTTATATCTCCTTTATATTCTCCACCGTATTCTCCTTCAACCATTCCACAATCCTATCAAACGAGATGTTTCCAGTAGCGATGTCGATAATAAAATTGTATAGGTTATCAGGCGTAGCTGTAAATCGGTAACCAGTGCTCACTAATAAACTTACCATAGCCAACATACCGGTTCTTTTGTTGCCATCTACGAAAGGGTAATTTATAATTAAGCTTTCTCCAAGTGCTGCGGCTTTCTCAAAGATATTTTTATGGAGCTCCTCACCTCCAAAAGCCTGGAAAGGTTGTGCAATAGCAGCTTCTACTAAACCCAGGTCCCTTACTCCATGTGAACCACCGAAATCGATGATTGACTTGTTATGCAATTCTAAAATATCTTCTAAGAAAATCATTGTGCAAGTTTTTGCAGAACGCCCCCATACTGTGCTTTAATTGCGTTATAATTTTGACTTAGGTTTACGGGTTCCTCTTCAGCTGCACTTTCGAGTAGCTTCAAAACGTTTTGCAGCGTTTTTTTATTTGCCAAAGTCGTGATCTTATTGATCACTTCTAATTTCATTTCCGCTACACTCATATCTATAATTTTTCGCACTCAAATTTAACGATAAAATCGACCAACAGAATTAATGCCGTACAAGTGTGCGGCGCAAGAATGCTAAATAGTAGCAAAACAGCCGGCGACCAAAAACAAAGGTGTAAGGTTTAGGGTGAAAGGTGAAAGGTTTAAGGCGAAAGGTTTAAGGCGAAAGGAAGCTTGTTGCACCTCCACCTTACACCTTTCCTACGCCACCACCACCTGTACATCCACATCCTTATTCTCCTCCAGCCAATGCACAATCTCATCGTTCATTGTAACACCATTTGCCAGGGTGTAAAGGCTCAATTTCAAATTGTCTCTTGGCTCGATGATGTTGAACTTGATGGAGGTTTTGCCGGGATAGCTTTTTACATTTTTGTCGAAGAAATCAACAAAGTCGGAGTTGATGACTTTGGTAGGAACATCAAGAATCAGTTGCTTGGTGAAGCTGGCTTTAGTGATCTCGAGCAGGTTGATTGCAGTTACTTTAAACTCGTATTGGTCCTGGTTATAGCGGGTTTTGAATTCGCCCTGTACCAGCACGCTCTTGCCTTTTTCGAGGTAGTTCTGAAACTTTACATAATCGTCGCTCCACAACATGATCTCGACCTTGCCGCTGAAGTCTTCGATACATAACACACCAAAATTGCGGCCTGTTTTGGTTACACGGTGTTGCGAGTCTATTACAAGACCTGCTATTTTAAATGGCTTATTTTTTTTCGGTGATAGTTGCGGAGCTTCCTTTACTTCGGCAAACTCTGCGATAGGGGTGAAGCCGTAATGCTTCATTTCAAACTTATAATTGTCGAGCGGGTGACCACTCATGAACATGCCGGTGACGTCTTTTTCGTGATCGAGCAATTCGGTTAGTGGCCACGGCTCTACTTTAGGCAATTGAGGGATTGGAATATCCATTTGCACCATATCGCCAAACAGGCTGTTACTGGTACTTTGCGCCTGCGCCTGGTAGCGTTGACCGAACTGCACTATTACGTCGAGACCAGTGGTATTGGTGTCTTTAAGGCAACCGAAATATTGGGCACGATGGTATTCGGCAAAGCAATCAAACGCCCCGCTATAGGCTAGAGATTCTAAAGATTTTTTATTAGCAGCACGAAGGTTAACACGTTTGATCATGTCGAAGATGCTGATGTATGGTCCGTTTTTAGTTCTTTCTTCGAGGATGTATTCGATTGCGTTTTCACCTACGCCTTTTAGTCCCATAAAACCAAAACGGATCTCGCCTTTTTTGTTTACGGCAAAACCTTTTTGAGATTCGTTGATGTCTGGTCC
This sequence comes from Segetibacter sp., assembly GCF_025963695.1. Lineage (GTDB taxonomy): Bacteria > Bacteroidota > Bacteroidia > Chitinophagales > Chitinophagaceae > Segetibacter. The sequence goes on from NZ_JAOQAH010000080.1 coordinate 5,899, forward strand.
GAGCACTTTTAATCCCATGCGCTTACACTC
>NZ_JAOQAH010000095.1 GCF_025963695.1 Segetibacter sp.
ATTACTCCTTCTTCTAGTACTAGTTGTTAAATGAACTAAATGAGAATTGCCGTTAAAAATTAAGCGTTTATATTTGCCCCTCTATGATAAAACTGAAGATCATATCATTTTTTCTGTGTTTGTTAATGGCGATGCAAATGGTGCCGCTTAAGCAAACCGGAAAGGCGCTGGCGAGTAATCAATGGACGGAGGAGTTACCTCACGATGTTGATGACACCGGCAAAGATCATTCCGTTAAGTTTAATCATCCTTTTTTGCCTCCGGCAAACTATACCACTTCAGCTTCTTTACTGGCTGATGCAAAGGCACTAGCCTACCTTCATTTATCAGAACAGATACCGACTAATCATTCTACAGAGGTAGTCATTCCCCCGCCCGATTCTGTTTTATAACGGGCTTTTAATTTATTTCATTTTTCACTTCTGATTTTCCTTAATTGGGAATAACATTTCTATAATATCTCTATTTCTGCATGAAAAAATATTTACAGAATGTAGGGTCGGATTTTCCGGCTTCTATTGTCGTTTTCTTGGTGGCGTTGCCTCTTTGCTTAGGTATTGCATTAGGTTCTGGTGCGCCGCTCTTCTCGGGCATTATTGCCGGTATGGTGGGTGGAATTATTATAGGAGCGCTTAGTGGTTCACACTTAAGCGTAAGCGGACCGGCGGCAGGTTTAACCGCTATTGTTTTTGCAGCAATTACCAAGTTGCAGGTATATGAAGCCTTTCTCGTCGCAGTTGTTATTGCTGGTTTTATTCAAATGATTCTAGGCTTTTTAAAAGCTGGTATCATTGGCGATTATATTCCTAACTCGGTAATTAAAGGAATGTTAGCAGCAATAGGATTAATTCTTATAATGAAACAATTACCACACTTTTTTGGATATGATAAAGATTATGTGGGGGACGAAACTTTTGTTCAGGGAGACAATGAAAATACGTTTTCAGAATTATTCAACATTTTCAATGTAATTACTCCTGCTGCAGCTATAATTGGCGCCATCTCCATGTTTATCTTGATACTCTGGGAGACCAAGTCATTTAAGTCAAAAAAATGGTTGACGCTGGTTCCCGGACCCCTGGTAGTGGTATTGGCGGCAGTATTTATAAATGTTGCCTTTCAATCTTCTTCACCCGGTTTTCAACTTGAAGCCAAGCATTTGGTTTCATTACCAATTGCTGAAACTCCAGCCATGTTTGTTTCGTTCTTTACTTTCCCCGACTTTTCTCATATTTCCAACTCGCAGGTTTGGATAAGCGGCTTAACAATAGCCATTGTTGCCAGTCTTGAGACCTTACTAGGTATTGAGGCTGTCGATAAACTTGATCCTTTTAAAAGAGTTACCCCTACTAACCGCGAATTAAAAGCACAGGGTGTTGGTAACATGGTATCAGGACTCATTGGAGGGTTACCACTTACTTCTGTGATTGTAAGAAGTTCAGCAAACGTAATGGCCGGTGCAAAAACCAAGATGTCTGCCATCTTTCACGGTTTATTGTTACTTCTTTCTGTATTCTTTATTCCAAAAATCTTAAACCTGATACCGTTATCGGCGCTGGCTGCTATACTGATTTTTACCGGTTATAAATTGGCCAAAGTAGGTCTCTTTAAAGATTTTTATAAAAGAGGGGTCGATCAGTTTGTGCCTTTCGTGGTAACTATCGTTGCAATACTATTTACTGATCTGTTAGTTGGTATAGTTATAGGAATTTTAGTGGGACTGTTTTTTATGGTCCGCAGTAACTTTAAATCATCGGTTTTAGTGGTAAACGATGACAACAAGTACTTGGTGCGGCTTCGCAAGGATGTCTCATTTCTAAACAAACCTATTGTAAAACGCAAGCTGGAGGAGGTGCCTGCCAACTCTTCTATTCTTATTGATGCAACGCGTGCTGACTTTATTGATAAAGACGTTATAGAAGAAGTAAATAACTTCCTTAAACATGCTCATTTAAAGAACATAAAGGTTGAAATAAAGAAAAGCCCGACTAAACCCATGCATTCACTATTCAATGACCCTGTTAATTTTTAATTGATGACTTCTTACGAAAAATTGCTCCTGGAAAATAAAGCGTGGGCAAAAGAAATGGTGCAAGATGACCCCGAGTTTTTTTCACGACTAGAACACATACAAACACCAGAATTTTTATGGATAGGATGCAGCGACAGCCGGGTACCTGCAAATCAAATTACCGGTACGGAACCAGGCGAAATTTTTGTGCACCGAAATATTGCCAACCTTGTGGTAAACACCGACGTAAATATGCTAAGCGTATTGCAATATGCTGTAGAGGTACTAAAAGTGAAGCATGTAATTGTTTGTGGTCACTATGGTTGCGGCGGCGTAAAAGCTGCACTTACTAACCAGGATTATAAGCAGGTTCTCAACATGTGGCTGCGAAATATAAAAGATGTTTACAGGTTACATAAAAACGAACTCGACGTGGTACCTGAAGGTGAAGCAAGGGTAAATAGGTTGATTGAACTAACAGTGAAGGAGCAGGTGATTAACCTGGCCAAAACATCAATCATTCAAAAAGCCTGGAGTGAAGATAACAGGCCGCATATACACGGCTGGGTCTACAATCTTTCAGATGGAGTTATAAAATCAGTCTACGACATGGAAGCAGGTACCAAATTAGACCCTGTTTATGAGTACCAAGATTATAACGGATAGCAGTAAATAAAGGTTTGTTGCCTTCTTTTTATCGGGGCAACAAATCTTTGTTTTCACATCGTTGCGTCGCACACTTGTGCTCCTTTAATTTATTCAGCAAATCAACCAACAATTATTATTGTTTGAAGAAAAAATCGAATTGAAATGGATAAGTCTTATCAAAAATTAATACAAGGAAATAAGCTATATGCTGAAACAAAATTGTCTGAAAATTCGGACTATTTTAAAAATTTGGCCAAAGGTCAGCAACCAGATTATCTCTGGATAGGTTGCAGTGACAGCCGTGTTCCTGCTAATGAAATTACCAACACCGAAAGCGGTGAGATCTTTGTTCACCGAAACATTGCCAACCTGGTAGTGCATACAGACACTAACTTACTAAGTGTGCTTGAATATGCCGTTAAGTATTTAAAGGTAAAACACATTTTGGTGGTTGGCCATTATGGATGTGGTGGCGTGCTAACAGCGATGACGGATATATACCATGGCCATGTTGATAACTGGTTGCGTAATATTAAAGATGTGTATCACCAGAATAGCGAAGAGTTGGACGCAATTGCTGATAAGACAGAAAGAGCGAACCGCCTAACTGAGCTTAATGTAATAGAGCAGGTAAGAAACCTTGCTAAAAGTACTATTGTACAAAGAGCGTGGGCAGAAAGGGATCTTTATCTTCATGGTTGGGTGTATGGAATGTCAAATGGCCTGATTAAAGACCTCGCTGTTATACATAACAGCAGTGAACATATTGATCCAATTTACAGGTATACTCATATCAAGCCTTGGTCGGCCGATATAATTACTATTTAAGAAAGGCAGCCGTAAATGATAGAAAGAATGTAATTATTCGAATTTAATCAGGTGGTTTTGTTTAGGTCTTTGAGGCAGGGGAATAATGTAGGTTTTGAGGAGTTTTTTCGATACTTTCAATTATACTTAACAGGGAAGGTGTTTTATTTCTTTGTTCCATCAAGAATAGAACGTACAAGAGTGCGACGCAAGTAAAGCTTAATAGTAGCGCTTCGACGGGAAACCAAAACATTCAAAAAATGCTTTTCCCGGTTAAGTATAATTTTTGATTAAGAGCCATAGTTCTTTACAGAATGGGTAGTCGAATTATTTACAGAAAAATAACTGCTGATTTATGATTCATAAAGACTTCGACGAAGCACATGTGTTACACGAACTAAAACACTACCTGCCTTCACAAACGCCACTCAAAGATTTTATTCATCATAATTCTTTGCATGCATTTCAAAACCTTCCATTTTATGATGCCATTTTCAAAGCATCTAAAATTTTTGGCTACCAGGTTACACTTCAGTTAACAGAGTTTAGGGAGTTGTATAAAATTGGCCGTATTAATGATGAAGTGCTGGAACGGGTTATTTCCGAAAAAATGGGAAAGGACAACGTTGATCAGTGGAAGGAAAAATTATTACAAAAGGAATACGACACTTCAAACGTTCCCAGGATTGGGTTATTAAGGAACCAGTTGAAAATCCAGTTCAAAATAGACCTGG
>NZ_JAOQAH010000010.1 GCF_025963695.1 Segetibacter sp.
TATTTACCAAAAAATCAAACTGGTCTTTTTGCCACCAAAACATGTAAATGCCCAATGTAAGGATGGTTAAAACATATCCTTTTACATTGAGCCAAAAATAATCGTTGCCTTCTCCTGTATAAACAAAGCGGGCATTACCTGCACTAATGTTTGATAAGATGTAACGGCGAATATTTATAGTAAACCATGCACCATAAGCGTGATGGTAAGTTATAGAGCGGGTTCTCACCCATGTTGAATTCTTTAACATGGGTGAAGTGAGTGACACAACAATGTTTAATTTTATTGGGGTGTTTGTACCAAAAGTTCTTTGGCATTATTCTTTTATTATCCATGGCATTGTGTTTGCCAAAAACTGTATGGTTACCCATAATTTTTACTACAAAAAAGCAAACAAATGCCTACTAAACATTTAACCAAGCAAACATTTATTGAGGAGGTTTTTGATTACCAGAATAACGAAGAATGGAAGTATAAGGGTAAGTTACCTGCCATAATAGATTTTTACGCAGAATGGTGCGGGCCTTGTAAAGCTGTTGCCCCTACCCTAGAGCAGTTGTCTGAAGAGTATGATAACAAGGTAGAGATTTACAAGATAGACACTGACAAGGAACCTGAGCTGTCGGAATTGTTCGGTATTCAAAGTATTCCTACTTTCCTTTTTATACCTGTAAACGGCGCACCTATGGTTCAACGGGGTGCATTGCCAAAAAATGCATTTAAGCAGGTAATAGATGATCGGTTATTAAAAGAGAAAACAACAGAAGATATGCCTACGACATAAAAAATAGACTTAGCCCCCGGGGGGGAAGCACAATAATTTAGGGATAATATTAGTTATTAAAATAAAAATTAAATCTTAAACGATATTTCCTTTTTAACAGTTTCGTCCGGTATTTCTCACTAATTTACACGCACTCTTAATTAGCTAGGGGTAAAATAAAATTAGATTCTCAACCTTTAAACGTATTATATGAGTGTGAAAGATGTTCTATCAATTCTTTTCGGCTTAAAACAGCCAGAATTGATACCAATTCCGGTAGAAAACAATCAACAGAAACGATAATTATCTAAATTTTTGTTGCATAAAAAAATAAGCCTCGCATTCGCGTGGCTTATTTTTTTATATCTACTGTACGTAGCACGTTTTTGAATAAAACCGGTAACATTTTCGTTCTTACAATTACCGTTTTACATCATTCCTAATCTACTTTAGTTACAACTACACTTTCAACAAGTTGCCTTACATTCTCGATTTTAAAAACTTGTGTTTGTTTTAAAGTCCTCGAAAATAGAATCATTTTAATAGTTGTGCTACCATGTTCACTAATATCAAACTGGAACTTTTTCGAAAAATTTACTTCACTGAACTTGTCATTGTACAGCACGTTTCCCACCTCATCTTCAAGTTTTAGAAATACATCTTCTTTCTGAAGATTTTCTATATCTAATTGAAAGATTGGCTGATCCTTAAGTTGACCTACATACTTAAATCCGTAGTTAGCACTTTTCGCCGGTTTGTCTTCTGCTGCTTTTGCAACATTGATAAATAATCCAGACATCAGGATTACGATTGTAAAAATCGACTTCATACCGCTGCTTGTGATTTTCTTTTTCATGTTTTTCTATTTTAAGTTATTAAAAAAAATTTGGTGGCAGCAATCTGGATGGAAGCAATGTTTACGCAGGCAATGTCAGAAGAAATTTCAGAGGGTAGATTAGGATAAAGAGCAGAGCTTCATCAGAAATAATCTGAAGCAAATGTAAAGGCAGTATTTTGATGAATTACAACATGTTCGATAAGAAGTAAGTATGGCAAGGAATGATTTAAGAGATTGAAAGCCTTTCTACAACAGCCTTTCAACATTTTTATTTAATCATGTCCAAGCAACATTTGAAGCAATATCAATTGCAATAAAAGTGCGTTTTACGAAGGATGTTATAAACAAAAGCAGTCTTACAAACACTAACTAATGTTCGTTAAAAGCATAAGACATAAGCCTGCTAATGCAGCTATTGCAGTATTTAGAAAGTTAACAGCATTATTATTGAAATGATGCTTCCGCTCCACGGTGGCACCTAAAACAGAGTCAACCAAATTACCTACGGTACCGGCAATAACAATGAGAAAAAATTGAATACTAAAACCAAGGCTTATAGAGAAAACAAGGGCTATACAAATACTTCCCAAAACTCCCAGCATGGTTCCTTCGAAACTCACTACTCCATCTAATCCTCTTGTATCTTTTTTGAAAGTAATGATGTTATAAAATTTCTTTCCGTACAAAACGCCCAGTTCAGAAGATAAAGTGTCGGCAGCTGCCGAAGCAAAACTTGCTGCCATCATAATCCTACAAAAAATCATTAGATCTGGAAGCGTAATTGCTAACAAACCAAGTATTGCGGCAACACCTGCATTTGCTATTACCTGCCCTGCTTTGCGTTGGCCTTTATCATTTTCAGCTAATCCCAAACGCTGCTTCTTTCTCATTCCCCATGATGTTGCAATCGTTCCTAAAAGAAAGAAAACAGCCAGCATAGTTACTCCAGTAAATCCAGCCCCTGCAAATATTAGCAGCCCTACTATAAAACCTGTTAATCCTGCCGTAGCTGTTAGTTTACCTGTGCGTACGCTTAAAACTGCTACAACAGCAAGAATAGAAACAGCCAGCCAATAATTAGAAAACATGTTCGTAATGTAAAGACTTTTATGTGCATTTGATTAAGACGTTTTGCTTCGCTCTCTCAACTATAACTCAAGTTCGTCCTTGTACTTATTTACCAAATTCGTCAATTCTTCTTTGCACCTTTGCAACACAAAATTGGCAAAACAAATATAACTAATGGCGGCACCTGTATTAGAAAGACGGCTTGGTCTTGTACAAGCAACAGCTATTAACATGATTGACATGGTTGGGATTGGTCCTTTCATCACTTTGCCAATGGTTATAGGAATGATGAACGGACCATGGTTTTTATATGCATGGGTAGCAGGAGCCGTTCTTTCGTTTGTCGACGCGATGATTTGGAGTGAACTGGGTACAGCATTTCCAAGAGCTGGTGGTAGCTATAACTTTTTAAAGGAGGCATATGGAGCGAATGGCGCGGGCAGAATGATGAGCTTTTTGTTTGTATGGCAAACTATGATACAGGCACCTCTTGTTATTGCATCGGCAGCTATCGGTTTTGCCTCTTATTTTTCTTACCTCGTTCCACTAACATCAATACAAAGCAAATTATTAAGCGGTGGAGTAGTTATTTTAATTGTCGTGCTATTGTATAGAAAAATTGATGCAATAGGTAAAATCAGCATCTTTCTTTGGGCTGGTGTTATTGTTACCTTGTTTTGGATTATCGGCGCTGGCATTGCTCACGGAAATTTTGCTTCACCTATTCAACATATAAACGATGGCCTCACCATCAACTTTGCATTTGTATCAGCAATAGGTTTTGCCAGTGTAAAATCTGTTTATAGTTATTTGGGATACTACAACGTTTGTCATCTTGGTGGAGAAATCACGAACCCCTCTAAAAATATTCCCCGAAGTATGTTTTTGTCAATTGCAGGAATTGCAGTTTTGTACCTGTTGATGAATATAAGCGTGGTAAGTGTAATACCTTGGCAACAAGCAAAAGAAAGTGAGTTTGTACTAAGTCTTTTTATGAAAGAACTTGCAGGAAGTACAGCAGCTAAAATTATTACCTGTCTTATTTTATGGGTTGCCTTTGCGTCCGTTTTTTCTGCTACCCTTGGTTATAGCCGTATTCCCTATGCAGCGGCGGCAGATGGCGCCTTTTTTAAAGTATTTGCCAAAGTGCATCCAACCAAACACTTTCCTTATGTTTCATTGCTAGTGCTGGGAAGTATTGCTTTTATTTTCAGTTTGCTATTTAGGCTTAGCGAAGTTATTAGTGCCATTCTTGCCATGCGTATTTTGATTCAGTTTATCGGGCAGGCAATAGGTTTATTATTATTAAGAAAAGCACGACCTAAAAGCGATTTTCCTTATAAAATGCCTTTGTTTCCGGTACCCGTATATGTTGCAATTGCCATCTGGTTATTTATACTGTACAAAACAGGGTTCGAGATGGCATCGTATGGACTAATTGTAATTGCATTAGGAGTAGTCGTATTTTTTATAAAGGCCAGGGTAAATAAAGAATGGCCTTTTTATAAAAATATCAGCTAATTATCCAGTAGTAAATGAACCCTAAGCACAAGAAGAGCTGGATAATCCAAAGCCAATAATTTTTTGTAACAAAGAGCTTTAAGAGGATATCCATCACCACGAACAGAAAAAGAAAAAGCAGTAATCGCAATAACAACGGCTGCCGCCATTCGTCTGGTCCACCTCTTTGGAATATGAGTTGATAGAGAAATAAAAAAGCGGTTATAATAGAAAGTATTACGAAAGGTGACGTTCTTACCCCCCGCCCTAAAGGGGGCTTTAGCCTCCGCGATACTGAATTGCGTAAACCTACGAACCAATACCCTGGGTATTTCATAAGTCTGCTTTGATTTGTATTTTCTCTCTCCACCCCTTAGGGCCGGGGTCAAATCGCTTCAGCCATATCAGGTATTTTCTCTGCTTTATATGCCCCGGAGTCAAGTTTCTTTTTTGTTTCCTCAAAGGCTTTCAATGTAAGATCAATATCTTCTTCACTGTGCGATGCTGTCGGAATTATTCTGTAAATGATCTCACCTCTCGGAATAACAGGATACACTACTATGGAGCAAAAAATGTGATAATTCTCGCGAAGATCCATCACCATCGATGTTGCTTCCGGCAGCTCACCTTTCATATAAATTGGTGTAACGGGCGAATTGGTGTTACCTATATCAAAACCTCTGGCTTTTAAACCCTCTTGTAACCGGCCTACATTGTACCAAAGCTTTTCACGAAGTTCAGGCATGGTCTTCACCATTTCCATTCGGTGAAGCATCCCCTCAACAATCAACAGCGGAAGGCTTTTTGCGAAAATTTGGCTACGGGTATTATAACGCAAATACTTAAGCACATTTTTAGGGCCGCTAATAAAAGCACCGATACTTCCCATGCTCTTTACAAAAGTTGAAAAATATAAATCCACTCCTTCTGTGCATCCTTGTGCCGAATCTGCACCTGCACCGTTGGGCCCCATATATCCAAATCCGTGTGCATCATCAATCAAAATTCTGAACTCATATTTATCCTTCAGTTCAACAATTTCCTTTAGTTTGCCCTGCTCTCCATCCATACCAAAAACACCCTCAGTTATAAGCAAAATGCCGCCACCATTTCTATTGGCAATTTCTGTAGCACGTTGAAGCTGTTTTTCGCAATCAGCAATATCGTTGTGTTTAAATGCATACCTCTGACCCACATGCAATCTTACCCCGTCAACAATACAAGCATGCGCTTGTGCATCATATACAATTACATCTCTGCGATTAACCAGTGCATCAATACAGCTCATTATTCCCTGGTATCCAAAGTTTAAAAGCATTGTATCTTCACGATCAACAAATGCACTAATCACTTTCTCCAGCTGATCGTGTTTTGCTGTATTTCCGCTCATCATTCTCGCGCCCATCGGGTTTCCCATTCCATACATCGCTGCTGCTTCCGCATCTACCCTTCTCACTTCAGCATGGTTAACCAATCCTAAATAATTGTTCAGGCTCCACACAATCATTTCCTTACCTCTGAAAGTCATTCTTGGCCCAAGTTCACCTTCCAGTTTCGGAAAAGCAAAATACCCGTGGGCCCTATCCATATGCTGACCAAGAGGCCCTCCATTCTTTACAAGCTTCGCAAAAACATCTGCCATTCTATTTAATATTATGTGTTTTTATTTTGGTGCCCGCACTTGTAATTCTATTAAACATCGTTGTGTCACTCCCTTGTACGAAATTTGGTAATGCAACAATGAAAACAGTTTAAAATCAGCACTAAAAAGTCGGGCAAAGGTAATACAATGACGGTAAAAAGAGAGTAGGATAAATCCTTCGATTAAGAGCCTTTGCTGGCTTACACTTTTTACAAAAAAGAACACAGTAATTTAAAGACCGTTTAAAAAAGCTCCCCGTTAGTGCGGAAAAGAAATTCCCATTTTTTCTCCAACCCCTATCAAGTCAGCTACCACAGACTCAAATAACGGTATTCCTTCTTTTCTCCTGGTTGTTTCCATTTCACGCTCCGGATCTCCCGGTATTAAAACTTTTTCATGTCCAGGTGCAGGCTTTGCTGTTTTAAATCTTCTTATCCAATTATCCATATGGTCTGTAAATTCTGTTGCTGGCCTAAACGCATCAACACGCATCGCACCAAGAAAATGTCCGAGACCTTCCCCCGGCATGTTTTGTGGCATTGGTACATATGCAGGAAAAGGTGGTGCCCAGGGACCATAACTGGCGCCACTTAACACAGCAGAAAAAATATCAACAATACTTCCCAAAGCGTAGCCTTTATGACTTCCATGCTCCCTATCGCCACCTAATGGCAACATTGCACCGCCCTCTTTTAGTGCACTTGCATTTGTTGTTGCTTGTCCATTTGCATCCTGCACCCAACCTTCCGGTGCTTCCTGGTCTTTTCGTTGCAAAATTTCGAGCTTACCATTTGAAGCTGTTGTTGTAGCAAAATCAGCTACAAAAGCCGGTTCGTTATTAGCAGGAATGGCCACGGCGATCGGGTTAGTGCCAAGCATTCGCTCAATAGAAAAAGTTGGGGCTACAAGCGCACTGGCGTTTGTCATAGCCATTCCAATCATATTATGATCCAGTGCCATCATTGCATGAAATCCTGCAATGCCAAAGTGATTACTGTTCTTAACACTTACCCATCCTGTGCCCACTTTTTTGGCCTTTTCTATAGCTACCTGCATGGCAAAAGGTGCTACCACCAATCCCAGCCCGGCATCACCATCAACGACTGCTGTCGAAGGCGTTTCATACACGACCTTTAGGTTTGGTTTTGCGTTTATTCTCTTAGCTTCCCACAGCCTAACATATCCACTTAACCGGGCTACACCATGACTGTCTACCCCGCGCAGATCTGCTGATAATAAAACTTGTGTGGCCAAGGTTGCATGTTCTGTATTGCAACCCATTTGTAGAAAAACCTGGAGGACAAAATTGAATAAGTTGTCGTAAGCCAACGTCTGTGACATAGATGGTTGAGATGTTTATTTAACCCGTAAATTCAAATAGAAGAGCTTTAACCACCTCGTCCGCTATTGTTGACGATGTGTTATCGGTGAAAAGTTGAATAAAGAATTGTAAGTAAAAGTGAGTGACACAACGATGTTGAATGTAGGCACAGTGCCTTGGCCCAAAAAACAACTCTAAAACGCTTACTTGCTTAAAGACATACTTTTGGGCACATCTGCTATTTGAGCTCCAAAAAGTTTGTTTGGCCGCGCGCCCATTCTGATAGTTAATATCCCTCCAACCAAAATGTCATGATGACTTATAAAACTCTTAGAATAAGGCTTGCCGTTTAATGTGATGGATTGTATGTACACGTTTTCTTTGCTGTTGTCTAAAACCTTGATTTGAAAAGTACTTCCCGAAGGCAGTACAATAACTGCCTGGTCAACCAGGGGGCTACCAAAAACATACTCACCACTTACAGGATTTACGGGGTAAAAACCTAAAGCACTGAAAACGTACCATGCACTCATTTGACCACAATCTTCATTACCCGACAATCCATCGGGTTTGTTGTCGTAAAACCTGGTCATGATCTCCCTAACCTTTTCGGCTGACTTCCATTGCTTTTGCAGGTAAGCATATATGTAAGCGATGTGATGGCTGGGTTCGTTACCGTGTGCATATTGGCCCCAGAGGCCGGAAACATCAGGAGGTGTATCGCCTGTTTGTTTACTGGAAATTGTAAACAGAGAGTCTATTTTATTTTCAAGGCCGTCGGGCGTTGAGTAACTGTTTTTCAGTCCTTCAAGATCGTGAGGCACAAAAAAACTGTGCTGCCATGCATTGCCTTCAGTGTAAGGACCGCCGCCAGCAAAGGGATCAAAAGGCGTTACAAAATTGCCGTTGGTGTTTTTTGCCCTCAAAAAGCCTGTGCCTGGGTCAAACACATTTTTCCAATAGGTTGCCCTTTTTGCTAAAGATGCTGTATCTGCATACTTCTTTAATTTTTTCGCTACTTGCAACATACACCAATCATCGTAAGCATATTCAGCGGTGATGGTAACACTTTGCCCCATTTTATCTGCCGGTACAAATCCAAAATTCCTGTACATCTCGGTTCCCCTGATGTTTTGCATCACACTTTTTCGCATTGCCTTATAGGCTCTTTCATAGTCGAACCCACGAATGTTTTTCATTATTGCATCCGCCACCACAGGCACTGCGTGATAACCTGTCATCGTATTGGTTTCATTGAAGTGCAAATCCCAGACAGGGAGGTAGCCGTACTGGTCATAAAATGAGAGAAAGCTGTTGACAATGGAAGGAACCATTTCGGTCTGCGTGATTGTTAGCAATGGATTTTGAGCGCGAAAAGTATCCCAAAGGGAGCTGGTGGTTAAAATCATTTTTCCATTATACACTTCGCCTTTTACGCCTTTATAATTTCCAAACCTGTCACTAAATATTGTTGGGGCAAGATAAGTGTGATAAAGCGCTGTATAGAAAATCTGCTTCACCTTTTTATCGTCGGTACTAATTTGCACTTTTCTGAGCTCTCTTTCCCACAAATCAGACGCACCTCTTTTTGCCATATTGAAATCCCAGGTCCGTATCTCATTCATGCTTTCGACCGCCCCTTCTACGTCAGCATAACTAATACCTACTTTCATCATGATAGCTTCACCTGACTTAGTATCAAAATTTAAAAAAGCCAGAATATCCTTGCCAGTGTTCTCAGTTGTCTCTTGTTGCTTCTTATCAACAAATACGGTAGTACTCTTTACAGGCTTACTTAACCTGACCGCAAAGTATACTTTTTGAATTTTAGCCCAGCCGGTAGAAAATCTATAACCAACAAAAGTACTGTCGTCCACTTTTCTCCAATAGCTTTCGGTGGTTCTGTCTGTGTTTATGGCAAATCCCAAATCAAATCTTATGGAAGCATTGGTGGTTGCAGGAAAAGCATACCTGTGCATTGCCGCCCGTAGTGATGCAGTCATCTCTGCATATACGTTAAACTTGCGCAACTTAACCCCGTAAAAGCCCGGGCTGGCTCTTTCTTCCTTATGCGAAAAATTACTTGTTACCCTTCCTGTATCGGGTGTGCCAACCATTGGCAAAACAGAAATATCACTTAGATCGCCTACACCAGTACCACTTAAATGAGTATGACTAAAGCCTGCAATAACGGTGTCTGAATAATGATACCCGCTACTCCAGTCCCACCCTTGCGAGCCGTTATCAGGGCCAACCTGCACCATTCCAAAAGGCAGGGTTGCTGCGGGATAGGTGTGACCATGTCCCCCGGTACCAATAAATGGATTAACAAAATCAACCAATCTTTGACCAGAACCTGCAAAAATCATAGAAAACAAAAAACCAATAACGAGGAGAACTCTTTTCATGAATAACTATTAAACGTAGTGCAAATTAAAAGAGGATGGCTCAATAAAGCACCACCCCCTTTTTAAATCCGGTATAATTTAGTATTAGCTGCTAAAACGGAAGATCGTCCATTGGTTCTGTAATGTCGCTGGCAGAGGCTGTTGCTGGTGATGATGATTGATTATAGGAAGGCTGTTGATTATAGGAAGGCTGTTGATTTTGGTAAGCGTTGCCGGCTGGCCCGTCTGTGCCCTGGCTATCATTTCTACCACCTAAGAGCTGAACAGAACTAACACGCAAACTTAAAGACGTGCCTTGAGTACCATCTTTAGTTGTATAGTTGCGAATATCAGGCTGCCCCTCTGCATATACCTGCGTACCTTTTTTTAAATACGGTGCAATACCTGTACGATCTGTCCAATAAGCACACTCAACCCAGATCGTTTTGTCTTTTTGAATTCCTTGTGCATCTTTGAATTTTTCGGTATGTGCCACACTAAAATTGATAACATTTTTACCATTCACATTATTAACAACACCATCTTTTCCGAGGTTTCCAATAACTTGTAGCTTGATCATATAAGTAGTGATTTTTTAAATTGTATCTGGCAAAATAAACAAAAAATGGTTATAATGCTAGTACGAAAAGCGAACCGAGAAATTGCTTTGGCCAATGTTAAGGCATTTGGCATACTAGTAATTTTAGTTGTAAGCCGACTGCTCCTCGCAACTCTTTATCTACATTTTAAATTGGCTCTGTCTTTAAAATCAGGAACAGCCACATATATTTTTTGAGACGCTTACTTTGTTACATTTTTTCACTGGCCTCGCTGAAATAAGATTCTCACGAGGGGGTATAAAAGCAGGCCGAGGTGATTGAAGAAAGTCGTTGCCATTAGATTGAAGGCTGTTTCGTAATTAGGGAGAGCTTTAAAATTTTGGCTTTCGAAACGGATTATGTGCGGGAGAATATATTTAACCGCTTCCTTCCTAATAAACTGTTGAACGTATTGCGACGCAACGATGATGCTATGAAAATCTGCAGCCGGTACAAAAAATAAATTGAACCAAATCTAATAATGTCGCAAAGCAGCGAGATGTACGATGTCATTATTTGGAAGACAGACTATTTTTCTTTTGTTTTTAATTAACACCACACACGTCAGGTCTTTTTAAACTTAGAATATCGGCCTATGTCTACTTATTACAACAAAATAAAAAAGACCCATGAAAAAGATAGTACTCGGCATGATGGCAGTTGCACTAACCTTCACTGCAATAGCACAAAAGGATGGCAGTTCGAACAAAAATAAAAATCACGAAAAAGAGTCTACATACAAGAAGTCTAAAGGGGGCGAAAATTTTGACAAGTTGAATTTAACTGATGCGCAAAAAGCGCAGATGAAAACCATCAACCAAAATTTCAGGCAACAAATGCAGGACTTAAAAAAACAGGGAAATATAACTGTAGATCAACAAACACAAAGGCGTGAAGCTATTGCGAAAGAGCATAGAGCGAAAATACAAGCTATATTAACTCCGGAACAAAGAGACCAGGCAGCTAACTATAAAAAAGATTTCAAAGAAGGTAGAAAAGAAAATGGACGAGACGATAGATTTGAGGAGATTACAAAAGATTTAAATCTTACTCCCGATCAGTCAGCTAAAATGAGTTCTATTAATGCCAGCTTTAGAACCAGCCTTCAAAACATCAGGCAAAACAGCACCCTTGGTGAAAATGAAAAAAGAGAGCAAATGAAGAAACTGATGAAACAACACAGATCAGATATGGAAGCATTGCTAACAAACGATCAGAAAGAACAACTTAAGAGCCGCCAGAAAAACCGCCCTAACCGTTCTGCTGTTAAATAATTAAAAAAAAGTTGCAGATCGAAAGCCCCAAAGTGAAGCAGACCTTATGGTCTGCTTTTTTAATTCTACCTTTACGAGGTACCCTATTTACTGTTGTAAAACAGCAAGCGTTTAAAAAAGCACAAATGCCCGCACGCTCAGACAACTTCCAGAAGTTTGTAAAACAAAAAAAAGGAAGCGCAATTAAAGAAGATATTAAGCAGCAAAAAAGAAAAGAGAAAAAAGAAAAAGCTGCAGCAATCGAAGCACATTTCGAAAGAAAAAGAGCAGAAAGACAGCAAAGGCAACAAACTCCTGCTCCTGCTGCTCCGTCAAAAACAGGCCGCCCTAATAAATATCCAAAAAAAGAAGTTGAAGGTACTGTTACAAAGCTAGTAACCGATGCTCCGTTAAAAACAGGACGACCTAATAAATATCCCCAAAAAGTAGCAGAAGGTTCTGCAACAAAACCCGTAGCAGCGCCGGCCGAAACGGTGAAACCGGCAGCAGCAAAAGCGCCCGGTAAAAAAGCACCTGTAAAAACGGTTGGTACTCAAGGGCATTTTGAAAGGGGCACAACCGATGTAATGCCTCTCAATAAATACATTGCGCACGGTGGCCTTTGCTCCCGTCGTGATGCCGCCGTTTGGGTTAAAGAAGGCAAGGTTACCGTTAATGGTGAACCTGCAACCGATCCGGGAATGAAGGTTGCCCCAACAGACATTATAAAAGTTGGAAACAAAAAGGTTACTCCAAGTAAGAATTTTGTATACATACTGCTAAACAAGCCTAAAGATTATATAACCACGTCAGAAGATCCACAAGGTCGCAAGACCGTACTCGATCTTGTTCGAACTGCAACCGACGAACGGGTTTACCCTGTTGGTCGCTTAGACCGAAATACGTCGGGCGTGTTGTTACTTACCAACGATGGAGATCTTGCTCAAAAGCTTTCGCATCCGAAACACGAAATAAAAAAGGTGTACGAGGTTAGGCTCGACAGAGCTTTGACCAAAGGTGATATGGATAAAATTGCTTCAGGTATTACACTTGAAGATGGTTTTGTTGCTCCCGACGTCATTGCTTATGCCGATGCAAAAGATAAAAGCATTATTGGTGTTGAAATACACAGCGGTCGCAACCGTATCGTTCGGCGTATTTTCGAGCACTTGAAGTACGACGTAAAAGGTCTTGACCGCGTAATGTTTGCTGGTCTTACCAAGAAAGATGTTCAACGTGGCAGGTGGCGTTTGCTAAAAGAAAAAGAGATTCGCCTACTTAAGTTTATGAACCAATCTTTCGTGAAAATTAAGGAGTAGAATTAATTACAATTGATCCTTGTTCTGTCATCTTACAACTATCATCTTTTTGTTGTCACCAGCATTGGTTTTCCATTCATCATCGTTGCGTCGCACACTTGTGCGGCAACAATTCTAATACAATTTTTTACTTCTCATGAAATTTGATATCATTTTTCAAAACGATCATTTTATAGCTATAAACAAACCTGCCGGTCTTTTATCCATTCCCGATCGCTTCGGAAAAGACCCTTCGGTTAAAAGTATATTGCAAGAACAGTTTGGTAAAATTTATACCATTCATCGCCTTGATAAAGACACCAGCGGCTTAATCATTTTTGCTAAAGACGAACTGACACATAAAGACCTTTCACAGAAATTCGAAGGCCGCGAGGTTGAAAAATTCTACGTTGGTTTGGTAAAGGGTACCCTAATGAACAGGGAAGGAACTATAGACGTACCTATAATGGAACATCCCGGTAAAACCACTTTAATGATGGCTAATAAAAAAGGAAGAGCTTCTGTTACTGACTACAAAGTACTTGAAGAATTCGGTCTATACTCGTGGGTTCAGTTTCAAATTCACACTGGTCGTACGCACCAGATAAGGGTACACGCAAAATATACAGGCAATCCAGTGGTATGCGATGAACTATATGGTGATGGACAACCAATATTACTGTCTTCCATAAAAAGAAAGTTTAAACTAAGCAAAGACGAATGGGAAGAAAGGCCGTTATTGAACCGGTTGGGCTTACATTCATTACAGCTAAAATTTACCGATGCCCAAGGTACAAAACACGCGTTGGAAGCACCACTATCAAAAGATTTAAAAGCTTTAATTCAACAGCTCAGGAAGAATGTGAGAACGGCAATCTAAAACGAGTGTCTGAGCACAATTTTGCAGAACTTACGGGATTACAGGAAATAAAAAAGGATTGTGAAGAACGCGGTAATACATTCGCGTTCCTCACAATCCTTCTAATCTTATAAATCCCGGTTCCACACTATTTATTCTTATAAACAACTCCATCTTTCATAACGAAAGTCACCTTCTCCATCACACTTATATCTTTTAAAGGGTCATCATCTACTGCAATTATATCTGCAATTTTTCCTCTTTCTATTGTACCCAGTGCATCAGACATACCTAATAACTCCGCAGCACTGACGGTAGCAGAGCGAATTGCTTCCATAGCCGGCATTCCTCCCTCTACCATATAGAAAAACTCTTTGCCGTTTTTTCCATGCATGAAGACACCTGCGTCCGTTCCGAATGCAATCTTAACCCCGGCTTTGTATGCCCTTGTAAACGTTGCCTGAATTTTCGGTCCAACAGCAAGGGCTTTCGGCGTAACAATATCTGAATAATAACCTGGATTTTTTGCTGAGTCTGCGGTAGATTTTCCTGCTATAATAGTAGGAACGAACCACGTACCATGCTTTTTAAATAAAGCAATAGCTTCATCATCCATAAAAGTGCCATGTTCAATTGATGTTACTCCCGCCCTTATTGCGCGCTTCATTCCTTCTGCACCGTGGGCATGGGCAGCAACCTTAAAGCCATAGTCTTTTGCGGTTTCTACAATTGTCTTTATTTCTTCTTCGGTAAACTGTGCGCCCGACGCATCTTTCGCCTGGCTGAGCACGCCCCCGGTAGCTGTTATTTTAATCAGATCAGACCCATCTTTATACCGTTGGCGTACAGCTTTTCGTGCATCGTCAACACCATTAATAACTCCTTCACCTGGTCCCGGATCCCCCATCAAATTTTTGCGGTAGCCGTTGGTTGGATCAGCATGGCCACCGGTTGTAGCAATGGATTTGCCGGCAGTAAAAATTCTTGGCCCTACAACAGTGCCTTTATGAATAGCATTTCGCAAAGAAACATTTACACCACTACCTCCAAGGTCACGGACAGTTGTAAAGCCAGCCATCAATGTAGCATCTGCATATTTTATAGACTCAAAAGCGATATCCTGTAAATTCATAGTAAACCTGTCGGCTACTGCACCCTTTTTTGTTTCGCTCTCCATATGCACGTGCATGTCCATTAGCCCGGGCATTACGTACTTACCTTTTAAATCAATCACTTTAGCGCCTTCAGTTACAAACCCGTTCCGAATCTCAGTTATTTTATTTCCCTCAACTATAACTGAAACATTTTCGAGTACTTTTTTATCTTTTACATCTATCAGTTTTCCACAATGCAAAACTGTCCGTTGCGCAAATAAATTAAGAGACAGGACTGTAAGTAAAACAAAAACACAGGTTCTTCTCATGTTAGATGGTTTGCTGTAAGGTAAATAATAGAACCGGATTTCATGATTTTACCGGTTGGAAAGAAATAAAAAAGGATTGTGAAGAACGGTAATACCATTTCTTACAATCCTTTTAATCTTATAAAAATCCCGGTTCAGATGTTCTTATTACTTATTCGGCTGTGGAGTATACCTTAAATAAGGTTTTACAACATTCACTCCTTTGGGGAATTTCTTAATGGCATCTTCGGTACTAACTGAAGGTACCACAATCACATCCTGCCCTTCTTCCCAATCAGCAGGAGTTGCAACACTGTAATTGGCTGTCAGTTGCAGGCTATCAATTACACGAATAACTTCAAAAAAGTTACGGCCTGTACTTGCAGGGTAAGTGATAAATAACTTCAATTTTTTATCCGGACCAATAATGAATAATGAGCGCACAGTTGCAGTCATTGATGCATTGGGATGTATCATGTCATATAATTCTGCAACCTTCCTGTCTTCATCGGCAATGATTGGGAAATCAACAGTTACATTTTGTGTTTCGTTGATATCGTTTACCCATCCATGGTGCTTGTCAACAGGGTCAACACTAAGCGCCATTACTTTTACATTTCTCTTTGCAAATTCATCCTTCAGAGCAGCTGTTCTACCCAATTCAGTTGTACAAACCGGAGTGTAATCAGCAGGGTGAGAAAATAACACACCCCAGCTATCACCCAGGTATTCATAAAAGTCTATGTGACCAATGGTTGTATTAGCTTGAAAATTTGGCACTTCATCTCCTAAGTGTAAACTCATAGTAAAAAGATTTTTGGTTTAAAGGTAAACGAAGGTAAGGAATATCCCACTAAATTAATAGAGTAACCCTTTTTTGAAAGTTATTTTTTAACTAGAAATTTCTACTGAAGAAAATGCGGGTTTGACGACAATGTAGACCAAGATAAATCAAGGCAAAAAGGGATACCGAAACAAGAATTTATACAGTTCTTGCCTTTTTCAAAGCAGCTTTTCCAAACTTATTTTTCACCTCATCTATTGCTTTGTACAGTTTGTTCTTCCTTGCTATATCGTCAAACAAACTTGCCTGTACTGCATGATTAGTAAGTTCGCTCAATCGCACACCTAATAATCTAACAGGAGTACCTGCCTTGTATAATTTCGAAAACAAGTCTTTAGCGATATAAATAAGTTCATCATCTCTATTTGTGTAATCTATGGCTACCTGCCTATTGAAAGTACTAAAGTCACCGTAACGAATTTTAACCGCTATACACCCTGCTAGCTTTTCATCCTGCCTAACTTCATAGGCGACCTTTTCTGTCATCCTAACCAGCTCTTTTAATAAATAGGATATATTAGCATTATTTTCCTGGAAAGTATTTTCGGTTGAAATGGATTTAGCTTCATGATAAGCGGTTACCTCACCTACATGTATCCCCTGCGACTTATTCCACAATTCAACTCCATAATTACCCAGTTTACACTCCAGCTTTTTTAGATCAAACTTGCTAATATCTTTTATAGTTTGTATACCCAGTGCCAGTAAAGCTTGATACGTGTGCTCTCCTACTCCTGGTATTTTGTTCACCTTCAGCGGTGCCAAAAATTCTTTTTCAAACCCGGGAGCCACTTGTATATACCCATTCGGTTTTGCTTCATCAGTGGCAATTTTTGCTACCATTTTGTTGCTGGCCAAAGCGAAAGAAATGGGCAAAGCAGTTTTATCAATGATTTCCTGTCGCAAGTCAATTGTCCATTTATAGGGATCAAAATATTTATCCATCCCTGTTAAATCCAGATAAAATTCATCAATAGAAGCCTTTTCAAAAAGCGGCGCCTTTGACGCAATTATTTCTGTTACCATTCTTGAATACTTGCTGTAATCGCCCCTGTTGCCGCTTAATACAATGGCATGCGGACATAGCTTTAAAGCTTTCTTCATTGGCATAGCGCTATGTATTCCAAATTTTCGCGCTTCATAGCTGCATGCCGCTACAACACCCCGTTCACTATGTCCCCCAACCAATACGGCTTTACCTTTTAGTGAAGTATCTTTTAAAACCTCAACAGAAACAAAAAAGCTGTCAAGGTCAAAGTGGGCAATATAGCGCTGCTGCTTTTGCATGTATAATAATAAAGGTAGAAAAGACGAATGAAATTGTCAGCTTGTTATATTGTTACGCCTGATAAGATGGACACCTCACCGGCGCAAAGCCTTCTTTCTAACGAATGGGCTCTCAATAAAAATCCATGATAAAAAGCCAAGTATTGTAGCAAGTAAAGCCGAAATGGCAACATGAAGCCAAACGTTAATTGAGTAACCAAAATAAGAGATCACTAGCTGTTGAATTGGAAAAGCATATAAGTAAATACCGTAAGAAAGATTATACCCTTCTATATTGATCACTGCTTTCGATGTACCGACGATAATAAAGCAATAAGCGAAAAAAATAGAAATGGTAATTGCCTCCGCAAAAGTATAAACAGTTGCTAAAGCGATAGCCATTAAAATATTTGCATAAAACCACTTAAAACGAATTTTATCTTTAAAAACATATAGAAGTGAGCCGAGATAGAAATAAGTTCCAAAGGTAAATAGGATCTCCAGGTCAAGCCCCTTTATATGGTAATTGTTTATAGCCGTTAGGTATACTCTTAAAGCCTCAAACAAAACAAAGCACGATAAGTATAACCATTTACGCCATACAATGTGCCAGGCTGCCAAACACAAAACAATGTAACATTCAACGCCAATAAGAATAGTCCAAAGTGATGCATTGACGTTATTATCTTTTAGATTGCTAAACACACCAGGCAGGTAGGGCTGATTGATAATTAGTGTAGAACTTTTAAGAAAATAAGTCCAGGTTGTTTTATTAAACAAATAATCTTTTAGCTCCAGGTTTGTTATCGAGCAGCCTAACAAAATACAAAACAGGTTAGCCACCACAAGGGCAGGAAATATTCTTAAAGCTCTTTTCCATAAATAATGTTTTAGAGAGTCGGAATTGAACAAACTTTGAGTAACCAAAAAACCACTGATAGTAAAAAAGATAGATAAACCAACGCTGCTAAAATTGATGTCCTTTTCGTTATACCACAAAGTGGGTTGTTCAAGTGGTTTTTGAAGAACTGCAAAAGTGTGTGAAATCAAAACAAAGTATGCGGCAAGTAATTTTAGCAGAGTGAAATTATTGCTATTGTCCCCGCTTTTATTAAGATCGGATCTATTCAAAATCTATTTTTTGGATAATAAATATTTGTTTTTCAAATCATCTCCGGTTGTGTCACACTCGTGTACGTCATATTTTTATAGCACGACGCCCGATACAGTAAAAGAAGATGAAAAAATGTCGGCACCTAAAAAATTACACTCACTCAGCAGCCCTTGACAGCAACAAAGTAGTAAGCGAATTTATTAACCAACAGGAGAAAATGCATAGCTACTTAAAAGAAGCACGGAAGGTAAATATTGAAGAAGCGAAGGTGCCTATATCAGTAGCAAAATTCATTAAGATTGGAGATGCTTTCGGTTAATAATAATGCCCAATTATCGCCGGGTAGTGCAGGCAGAAAGGGCGTTAGCCCCAACCCTAAAGGGAGTAGAGCAAGCAGTAGTATGAAAGGCTAAAGCAGGTTCAGGGGTTAGATGCGTAAATATCCAGTAAGCCGTCGGGCAAGCTTACATAAACACGTTTGCTCTTTTTATCAATTTTCTCCAGGCTTTCTTCATGGATAGGAATAAGTGCTTCGTTGCCCTGGTAGATTATTTTACACAGTACTTGCATAGGTTGTTCTATCACCTCTACTATTTCCCCGATTTCTTCTTTGGCGTTTATCATCATATAACCAAGGAGAGAAATAGGTGAAGATTTTGCAGCGTACTTGTCAAAATCTGATTTAAGTAACCAAACTTCCTTTTGGTTTAGTCGCCGTGCGCTTTCTTTTGTATTAAACCCTTCGAGCTTTACGTAAACTTCTTCCTGGTTTTTGGCTGTAGTGCTCTCAACAAAATATGGAAGAAAGGAGTCTTTTCTTTCTTCTATAAATATTGTTTGTAAGCCTTTGAGATCTGTTTTTTTACCAAGTGCATGCTCGAGGACTACTTCACCTGTAAGTCCATGACTGGCAACTATTTTTCCTATGCTAAAATAATCTTTCATTGAAATGGTTGAAGGTGGAAGGTTTAGGGTTACGCTAAGGTTAGAAGGTGAATAACATGTTGCCGATGAACGAAATGCGACGCAACGATGATGCCACAAGAACTAATGCGTGTACTATAAAAAAGTCCCTAACGGAGGTTAGGGACTTAAAAAAAATTGTATTACAACCTTTGTAAATTAAGCTGGTGCATTACCTTCAGCAGGTGCATCGCTACTTCTTTCAACGCGTCTTACTACCGGAGGATTTCTTCTCGCTCTTTGGTTTCTACGGTTTTCTTCAGTACGCTTTTTAACCTGGGCTTCATGCTCTGAATGCCATACCTGGAATTTCTCCATAGCAGTAGCATCGTCGAACAAACCTAGTCCAACACCACGCAAAAGGTGTTTCAGGTACAACACTCCCTTAAAAGAAAGGATTCTACGAACTGTATCAGTTGGTTGTGCACCTTTGTGCAACCAATCTAATGCCTTTTGGCGGTCTAACTGAACGGTAGCTGGTACAGTTAAAGGGTTGTAAGTTCCAATTTTCTGGATAAATTTTCCATCTCTTGGTGCACGGGCGTCGGCTACTACTATAAAGTAGAAAGGACGTTTCTTACTTCCGTGTCTTTGCAGTCTCATTTTTACTGGCATCTTAAATAGAAATTTAAATGCGTTAAACAAAATTATTTACGGATGGCAAATGTAACCCATAGCAGTTAAAGTTCCAAAGGAAAATATGAAGGAACTATTCTCAAGAGGGTTGAATTTGATGAGTAAAATGCGAGGTTGAGGTAATATTTAGGCAAAAATCTGCAGTTTTGTTTAGCATAATTTTAGTACTAAGAAAGGAAGAAGCAACCATCATTTTCAATTTGCCTATTTATGACCGCCAGGAACAAATCAATTATTTATTTCTCTTTAGGGCTTATTGCCGGAGTCTTTATCGTTTTTCAATTTGCCTTCAAAGAAAACAATCAAAAAGCAAAAACTTCACAAAAAGGCGCTGCAGAAGCGGTACCACAAATTTTTGTACCTGGGCTACCGGAGCAAATTTCTTTTGCCGGTGAAAAAGTACCATTGGAACGTTGGGACGTACGAGAAGCATTTGACCGCGAGTTGATTTACAATTACAATGCTCCCGGGCATATGACGTATATATTAAAATTAGCCAAAAGATACTTTCCTGCCATTGAACAAAGGTTGAAAGAAAACGGACTTCCAGACGATTTCAAATATTTATGCGTCGCAGAAAGTAATCTTCAGAACCTGTCTTCCAAAGTAGGGGCAACAGGATTTTGGCAGTTTATGAGTTACACAGGGCCAGGATATAACCTGGAAATAAACGACAATGTAGATCAACGTTTTGATGTGATAAAGTCTACTGATGCTGCATGCAAATACCTTAAACAAGCCTATGCAAAGTTCGGGAATTGGACAGCGGCCGCTGCATCTTACAATTGTGGAATGGGCCGCTATAACGATCTGTCAACTTTTCAACAGACTAAATATTACTATGACGTTCAGTTGCCTGATGAAACCAACAAATACATTTTCAGGATTCTTACATTTAAATATCTCATGGGAAACTCAAAGGAGTTGGGTTTTATGGTGGATGACGATAACGGATACCAACCAATTGAAACTCGGTCTGTGACTGTTTCGTCCACCATTCCTAATCTTGCTACCTGGGCTTTACAAAATGGCACCAATTACAAGATGTTAAAACTTTTAAACCCGTGGATGCGGGATCGTT
>NZ_JAOQAH010000019.1 GCF_025963695.1 Segetibacter sp.
CCAGGGAAGTAGTGAGAATAAGTATAGAAATCCATATAACAAATAGTACATTCTTTAATAATTACATCTCATGAGCACAAAATGAAATAAGCGATAGAAATAGAATTTCTTACTACTTGAAGCTTTAAGACCATTCACTTTTCCTAATATTACTTGTTATCTCAGACAGGAATTAACTGCTTGGACAAGTATCAATTTTTGAACGGAATTGCGGAGGCAAGACATGTATAAGTAGTTGTGACGATAGAAATTTTTAAAACAACGATTTTCTCCTTCCTAGGAGATATCAGCATTATTTAATTTCTCTGCTCTCCACCACCTGAAGCCGATATAACCGACAATCGTAAAAGGAGCGAGCATTAAATAAATGATTCCGCTATTAAGCCCTTGCGCTGGTTTTTCACCTAACTGCCCTGCTGTTTTTGTACAAATAGAACATTGTGCAGACGCGCTTCCTGCTGTTATCATAAAACTCACCAGTAGAACCAAGATCCACTTTTTCATACACCTAACTTTAATGCAAAAGTAAATTAAAAACAATTTATAGGACAAGTGGTTAATAACACTATTATCACCTTGTTTGTTAAAACACCATTTTTTAAATTAACGACAACAATAGGAGAAAATGTTCTATTATTCCCTCAACGCAATCAAGTCTTTATCCTTATAATATTTATATTGCCTGCCCAATAGTTATGTATACGACTCCACCATTTATTCAAAACATTTTCGAGAGGAAGAAGCTAATTCTAATACTCTTTATTATTGTCGCTTTATTCGTTGCTATAAAATATACCTTTTTTGCAGACGTTAATAACTACACCATTTTTTTCTATTCACTAAGACATTTAATAGATGGAAAAAGCTTGTATGCAGCCTACCCCGAAGAGTACTTAGACTACTTTTTGTACTCGCCTACCTTTGGGGCAATCTTCTCACCCATACTAATCTTACCTTATAAAATCGGGCTTTTTATCTGGCCTTTTCTTTTTACAGGCTTTTGGGTTTTAGCTGTAAATAAAATGCCATGGACAGAAAAACAAAAGATGTTCGCATGGTGGTTTGGTATACAAGAACTGCTGACTGCAGTAGATAACGTACAAACAAACCCTCTGATAGCAGCGATCCCTTTATTTGCTTTTGTGTGTATAGATAAAGGAAAATTTTTTTGGGCTGCATTTTTTATCGCTTTAGGATTTTATGTAAAAGTTTATAGCCTTGTAACCGCTGCTCTTTTTATTGTATATCCTAATAAACTTAAATTTTTGCTTTCGCTTGTTTTCTGGTTTGTTGTATTTGCGTTATTGCCTTTGTTGGTAACTTCCCCCGCCAAGCTGGTTTGGCAATACCAGCTTTGGTTCGATCGGTTATTCCAAAAGTCCGATCACGACCATATGACGAACGTTTCTATACACCGGATTATTAATCAAACTATATCATCAAATATTCCTCCGTCTGCAATAATTGCTGTCGGCATCCTGCTTTTTTGTTCTGTATTTGTACACATTAAGGAGTATAAAGAAACCTATTTTAAAATGCTTCTGCTTGCATCGATCCTTATATTTCATGTAATATTTAATCCTGTCTCTGAGTCAGCCACCTATATTACCGCGGTAACAGGTGTAATAGTTTGGTGGCTGTATTGTCCGAAAAATTACTTCGACTGGTTCTTAGTTGTCTTCTGTTATATCTTCACTGTAATGGGACCGACAGACCTTATGCCGAGATATATAAGAAAGCAATTTATAGAACCGTATGTATTGAAGGCGCTTCCCGCTGTGCTAATTTGGTTTCGTGTTCTTTACCTGATGCATTTCCCCTCCCACAAAATTACCAGTAACTTAAAAGACCCCGGCAGTTATGAAGCATAACTGGACCGAGTTCTGGCGAGGAAAGAATGAGTTTGATAGGTCGATGGACGTAAACTTTACTTATTTTTTAAGTCGTGTAACAAAATACGTCAGCTTCAATAAAAGTTTAAACGTTCTTGACATTGGTTCTGGTCCCGGCCATTTGGAAGACTCTATTTACCATAAGGTAAATGAAATACATGGAGTGGATGTATCGGAGAGGTATAATCTAAACGCAAGGGAAAAACATAAAGATCATCCAAACGTCTTTTTTCATGATCTCTCTGCAACCGACTACCTGAATTTTTCTATGTTGAATGGAAAAAAGTTTGATATTATCATCGTCATGAGCGTGCTGCAGTATTATAAAAGCAAAGACGAGGTGTTACTGTTATTGAAAAACCTTATGCCTTTTACGACTAAAGGGTCAAAAATTTTACTTTGTGACCTGATCGTTCAGCAATCAGCTTTTAAAGAGATAATTGAAATCATGATCGAATATCTGAAGGCAGGTAAAATTATTTATGCTGTTTCGCTATTTTTTCGTCTTCGGTTTTCGCAGTATTACCAGGTAAAGAAAAACAATGGGTTTTTAATTCTTACTGAACAGGATTGGAAAGAAATTTTATCGCAACTCGGTTTAAAAGGGTCGTTTATTAAAGAAAAGCTAACGCTGCACAAAAGGCGCAAGAACATTCTAATTGAAATGTAGCAGAAATCAAAAACTGTTAGGCACACTTGTCGATTTTATCTTGAAATCATATCATCAGACTGCGCAATCTTCGTATTACAAGTCACCTAATTGAGGACGTAAAATTATATCTTCAACCACAGCCATTGGTGAAAGTTGGCTACTTGCAAAAACCATTTTAGCTACATCATTCGCTTCCATAATCCTTTGCGGATCTATATCAGAACCTTCCCAGCTTCCACTAAATGTTGCACCAGGCAACACAGCGGTCACTTTAATTCCGTAAGGCTTCATTTCTTCCCGCAGGTGTTTTGTTAGCCCTAATAAAGCAAACTTGCTGATGCCATACGAACCTACATTCGGCAAAGGCTGAAAGGCAGCAATCGAACAGATATTGAAAATGTGACCTTGTTTTCTTTCCATCATTACAGGTATTAAAGACCGGCTAAGATGGTATGAGCTGTACACATTTACCTCCATCATCTTTTCAATGGTTCCATCTTTTTCATCATGGATAGTTCCAGGGACAAAATAACCGGCATTATTGACGAGCACGTCTGGAGTTATGTGTGATTCTAGTATCCACTTTCCAAATTGCTTAACCTGCCCTGCATCTCCAATATTCACTGCTTTTGATGTAACTAACACCGCCGGAAACCTGGTAAGAAAGTCACTTTTCATTTCCTGTAAATCACTTTCCGTTCGTGCACAGGCAACAATATTGTATCCTGCAGCCGCAAATTGTTCTGCAATTGCCCGTCCCATTCCTTTGGTGGCGCCGGTGATAATAACATTCATTTTTATGTTTTTAAGTAGCTTGCGGGCAAAACTAAGTAAATAGATACCGAAATTGTAGCGAATGGCTTACCAGCATCTTTTCTTCGACCTCGACCATACATTGTGGGATTTTGAAACAAACTCTAAAGAAACACTTTCCGAACTTTTTGTGCTGCACAAAATGAATGAGACGGTTACCCCAGACTTTCAACTCTTTTATGAGAAATATGCGTTTCACAATAAAAGGCTGTGGCACCGGTATAACCATGGATTTATCCGGCAGGATGAATTGAGATGGAAAAGAATGTGGCACACCCTGTTAGAATTTAAAATTGGTAACGAAAATTTTTCGAAGCAGCTAAGCCACGAATACCTCGAAATATTGCCTACTAAAAAAGCACTCTTTCCGCATACTCAAGAAATACTGCAGTATTTAACAGGCAAGAATTATAAGCTTCACCTAATTACCAACGGTTTCGAAAATGTGCAATGGCGTAAGCTTGAAAACGCAGATATTGGCAAATACTTTTCTACCGTAATTACTTCTGAAACTGCTTGCTGCCTGAAGCCCCATAAAGAAATTTTTGACTTTGCAATTAACAAAGCGGGCTGCTGCTACACCGAAGGCATAATGATTGGAGACAATTTGGACGCCGACATACTGGGGGCAATGAAGGCCGGCATGGACACCATTTTTGTCAATCACATAAGGGAAGAGACTACACTTAAACCAACTTACATTATCTATCATCTTAAGGAACTGGAAGACATCCTATAACCGCATTAACGACAGGGGTAAAACAGTGCATACTTTTTTGGAAGCAAACATTATTGCTACTATTGGGCATTGTTGCGTCGCACACTTTTACAGTTTTTTCTTCACTTGGCACATCACTAAGGGTGCGTACCAAATTGACGCTACTTTAAAGGGAGACGTCATTGCGAGAAGGAACGACGAAGCAACCCGCTGATAGAAATAAAAAGAGACTCATAATTGTAAAAGCAATTCCTTCGTTCCTTGCAATGATGGGTAGGCTGAACAATAAATGACAATTTTAAATGCACCGGACTTTATCTCTTGTGAAATATAATTACGCATTATACTTTTTCCCTTACGGTGAACTTAAAATTTTAGTCGGAGCATTAAGCTACAATCGTACGAAAAGTAAGGTTTATTCTTGGCCGGCTAATTTTCTTTGCAGGAGGAAGACGGTGTAACCAATTTGTTTGAGTAGCACCTTTCATTAGCAGCAAACTACCGTTTTCCAACAAAACTGAAATGGTCTGTTTAGTTTGCTTGTGTTTGAATAAAAATTTTCTCTCTGCGCCAAAACTGAGAGATGCAATTGCGGAGCCCTTTCGCAGGGTTTGTTCGTCATCGCTGTGGTAGGCCATTCCCTCGTCTCCGTTGTGATATAAATTTAGCAGGCACGAATTATAGCTTTCATCTGTGGTTTTTTCTACGATTGTTTTTAGTTCCAGCAATTCCTTTGTCCACGGTAACGCTTGTTTTGTGGTATTAGAATAAGTGTAAGCATAACCCGAATCACCATACCACGCAGCCTTTCTTTTCGTAATGATATGTTTACCAAACATAATTGCTTCATCGTTCTTCCAACTGATGCTGCTAAGTAGCTTATCGAGGTAATGTTGCGATTCTTGTTGCTTGAAAATTTTACTATAATAGTTGGCTACTCCATCATTTGGTAAGATGTTTACTATGGTGTCTGTATTAAATAAATCCATCGTTTTTAATTTAGTACAAAACAGTTCTTAATGCAGGAAACGATTACACGTTTACTAATGTTCACATGTTGTCTCTTCTTTGCTGTGCCGCCTACCTGCCAAATGTAAATTATCAATTTCCTAATTGTCATAATTACATTGTTTGTGTTGGTACAAATTTCAAATGCAACATTTGTTGAGTAAAGAAAAAATGTAAAAGAGTGCGACGCAAGCGAAGCAGTATAGTAGTAACACTGCCGGGAAACAAAAAGTTGGTACGATCTTACCCCGTTTTGGCTGAACTGAAAGAAGTTCTAAAACATTTTTTATGCAAACAAAAAAGGGCATAAAAAAGCTCTGTATTAAGCTACAGAGCGATTATTGAAAATAGAATTAATTTTAAATTCCTCCGGGTACTAGAAAGTCGCCAGCACAGTTACCCCGCCTTTTACGACCTGGTTGAGTTGCACATTTACCTTAGTACCAACAGGCAATATAACATCTACCCTACTACCGAATTTAATAAAACCCAGTTCGCTGCCCTGGTGTACTTCCTGACCTACCGACAAATAATTAATGATACGTTTAGCTAAGGCCCCTGCTATCTGCTTTACCAATATTTCAGCTTTATCATTTTTGATAACTACACTATGTCTTTCATTTTCTGTAGAAGATTTCGGATGCCAGGCCACAAGGTATTTTCCCTTATGATATTTGTTGTAGATGACCTCACCACTTACAGGGTTACGATTGACGTGAACATTAGCGGGACTCATGAAGACACTGATCTGAAGTCTTTTATCCTTAAAATATTCTTCTTCCATAATCTCTTCGATAACCACTACTTTACCATCGGCGGGGCAAATTACTTCCCTCTCACCTTTGGTGAGGGAGCGATACGGTATGCGGAAAAAAGAAACAATAAATAAAAACAAAATAGCGGAAGCAACGAATATAATAGTCGCCGTTTTTGGATAAGCATCCCCTAAAAAAATAAATGAGGCAATATTGATAAGCCCAAAAATTAAAGCAGCAACGCCAATACTCTTATACCCCTCTTTGTGAATAGTCATCAATTGTAGTTATGGTGCAAATATAGTCATTGAAAATAGTCATAAACTAAAACAAGGATAAACGATGCATCGCAAATTGCCGCGCTTAAACGGAAACCGGCTGGCAGTTCGGCGAACACCAACGGCGTTTCTATCACTATTAATGTTATACCTCAATTAACGTCAAAAGTTCTATTTCCGTATAATCCTCCCAAAAGTTCCAATCCAGGTTCTCTAATTTCTTATTGGTTTACCGCTTTTCAATACACTTTGAATTCTCTCCAGTGTTTTTCTTTCACCGCATAAACTTAAAAACGCTTCCCGCTCAAGGTCAAGTAAATATTGTTCACTCACTAATGTTGGCTCGCTTAGGTCTCCGCCACACATGACATACGCAAGCTTTCTGGCTACTTTAGCATCATGGTCAGTTGCATAATTTGCCCGCCACATTCCGTTAATTCCGGCATACAACGCTCCCAAAGCTGACCTGCCTAACACCTTGATGTCTTTCCGATGCACGGGGGTAATGTAACCTTGATCAAATAGTTCAATGACACTTTTCTTTGCTTCAGCAATTCTTCTCGATTGGTTCATCACAATCTCATCGTGACCTTTTCGAAACACACCCATTTCAAAACCTTCAAAACCACTGGTTGCCACTTTCGCAGTTGCTATATTAAAGAACCTGTTTTTTAAAGTATTTGTTTCGGGTTCATCTTCATGCATTTCATCTGCTGCACGAAGAACAAATTCTTTTGTTCCACCGCCACCAGGTATCAGACCTACACCGAGCTCTACAAGGCCAATATAGGTTTCAGCGGCTGCACAAATTTTGTCGGCATGAAGGTTCATTTCACAACCGCCACCAAGGGTTAATCCATGAGGCGCAATCACCACAGGAATAGAGGAATGGCGTATGCGCATCATGCTATTTTGAAACATCCTGATAGCAATGTCGAGTTCATCATACTCTTCTTCAACTGCGAACATGAAGATCATTCCAACGTTTGCACCTGCACTAAAATTGGCACCCTCGTTTGCAATTACGAGCCCTTTGAAATTCTCTTCTGCTAACCCAATTGCCTTATTTACGCCTTCCAATACTTCGCTTCCTATACTGTTCATTTTCGTTTTCCATTCAAGGCCCAAAACGTCGTCACCCATATCGTACACGGTACATGCACTATTCTTCCAAACCGTTTTTTCTTTGTAATTGTTAAGTATTAAGAAAGCTTCTGACCCTGCAATTGGTTTATATAATTTTGATTTTACATCATAAAAAAGCCTTTTCCCGTTTTCAACTTTATAAAAAGATGTAGCTCCGGTTGCAAGCATTTCGGCAACCCAGGCAGCAGGCTCTAGGCCTACGCTCTTCATTGCTTCAACGGTTTTATTAACGCCCAACAGGTCCCATGTTTCGAAAGCTCCAATCTCCCACCCGAAGCCTGCCATCATTGCATCATCAATTCTAAATAACTCGTCACTGATTTCAGGTATCCGATGCGAGATATAACTGAACAAGCTGTAGTGAAACTGCCTGTAAAATTCGCCAGCTTTATCTTGCGACGCGCTCAACATTTTTATTCTTGTTGGCAAATCTTCAATAGGCTTTGCAGCGTCAACACTTGCAAATTTTGGTTTGCTTCGAGGTCCATATTCAAAACTTTTTAAATCGAGCACGAAAATTTCTTTCTCCCCTTTAGAGGTAGGGGGCATCTTTTTAAAGAAGCCTTGTCCCGTCTTATCACCCAGCCAATTGTTTTCAGTTATCTTCTGCAGCCATGCAGGAATGGTAAATGTTTCCAGCGCTTCATCATTTTTACAATTGTCTGCAATTCCTTTTGCCACCTTAACCAACGTATCAATACCTACAACATCGGCCGTTCTAAAAGTTGCTGATTTAGGTCGACCAATAATAGGTCCTGTTAAAGCATCAATCTCATCAATTGACAATTGCAGCTTATCCATTAAGTTGAAAATGGACATGATGCTAAAAACCCCTATTCGATTGGCAATAAATGCAGGGGTATCTTTAGCAAGCACTGTTGTTTTCCCCAAAAACAAATCGCCATAATTCATCAAAAAATCAACAACAGCTTGGTCGGTATATGGGGTAGGAATAATTTCAAGTAAACGCAGGTAACGTGGCGGATTAAAAAAGTGGGTTCCGCAAAAGTGTTTTTTAAAGTCTTCGCTTCGGCCTTCAGCCATCATATGAATAGGTATGCCGGAAGTATTGCTGGTGATGAGCGTTCCTGGTTTGCGAAACTTTTCTACATCATTAAAAACTGCTTGTTTTATGTCAAGCCTTTCAACCACAACTTCAATTATCCAATCACAACTGGCGATGTCTTTCATGTTATCAGTAAAGTTGCCCGTGGTTATGCGGTTGATGACATCCTTAGAATAAACAGGAGAAGGATTACTCTTAACAGACGCAGTCAAAGCGTCATTAACAATCCTGTTTTTTACGGCAGGGTGATCAACAGTTAGGCCTTTTGCTAGCTCACCAGCATTCAATTCTTTTGGAGCTATGTCAAGCAGCAGTACCTGTAATCCTACTCCTGCAAAATGACAAGCAATACGGCTTCCCATTACACCACTTCCTAAAACGGCGACTTTTTTAATTGTTCTTTTCATGTGGAAGAAATTGTTCTGGCAGAAAGCGCGGAAGACGCGGAAAAAGAAATATTTTTCTCGTGCTGCGGTTTCTGCCAAGAATTTTGTTGCTCGCGCAGAAGGCGCGGAAGCCGCGGAAAAAGAAATGTATTTTTTCTGCGCCTTCTGCGATTTCTGCGAGAAATGCTTTTTGTTCAATAATTATTTACAATTCTTATAATTGATTCTTTGTCGATCAACTTCAAAGTATTAAAATTAACAAGGAAGCCGACCTTTTTGCCAGATAATTTTAAATAATTTAAAAGCTGCTTTTTATGAATTTCATGCAAACACTCAACAGATTTTATTTCGACTATCACTTCGTTTTCAACTAACAAATCAAGCCTGAATCCTAATTCTAGCTGAACCGATTTATATATTACAGGTACAGGAACTTGTGAACTTACTAATAAATCCAAACTTCGTAATTCAAAAAGCAAAGCTGCCTCATACACGCTTTCAAGCAATCCTGGCCCCAACTCTTTAAATACTTCAAAGATGCCGCCTCTAACTTTATATGTAAGTTCATCTAGATCCATTACCAGCTTTTTTCTAAAATTAATTTAAAAGCATAGTTCCCGTAACTTCTTCAATTTCCGCGTCTTCCGCGCCTTCTGCGAGAAATTCCTC
>NZ_JAOQAH010000037.1 GCF_025963695.1 Segetibacter sp.
AATTAAAAAGGGTAAAGAAAACAATAGGTTTTCATGGCAATCATTTTAATAAAGGAGAATTATGGCAATAGAAATTAAAGAAGCTGAAATATTTCAAACCTCAGTATGTAAACAACAATTTATAGTAATACGCTGCTTTAATGTAAAATTTTAAGCTTCCGGCTAAGCTTCGTTATTAACCGGGCAGCTCTTTTTAGGTTATATAAAGGATGAAAAGAACGGGCATCTACACTATGAACTAATGATTTCCTAGTCATCATCGTCATCTTTCTGCTCTTTTTTAGGAAGTGTCATTTTTTTAGGATAAGGCTCATCTCCTTTGGCCGCAAACCACAAGATCCTGTTTAACAGATCATCGTTGCCGCTATCAATATGATCAAATTCGGGTGAGGCAGAGAGGATGGAATATTTTTTTGCTTTACCCTTTAATGAAGCCGTGCTTTTGTTCATTTCGTTTAAAGGAATATTATTTTTTAAAAACGTATACGGGTCTTTATTAAAACTACCTGTAAAGCAATCGAACATAGGTAGCGCTGTTGCGTCGAAAAGGTTCATTGGCGGTATCCCTAAGATTTGCTCTATTGTGCGAATTATACAAGTTTGATTATAATTCGTCTTAACAGTTTTTCCTAATCGGGAATAAGGGCTTAACACGAATCCCGTTGTGCGGTAAGGCGAAACATGATCCCATCCCGATTGCGAATCATCTTCCGTTACAAATACAGCCGTTGAATCCCAAAAGCGGCTTTTAGTCAGTGCGTCTATAATTCTTCCTAAAGCAAGATCGTTATCTGCTACCATTGCTCTGGGGGTTGGAAAGCCTTCACGGGTACCTGATGTATGATCAGCAGGCAACGCCAGTATCATTAACTGCGGAAGCTGGTCGCCCGGCATCTTTTCGTATGCACTTAGCTCCTTAATAAAATCGTCTGCCCTGAACTGGTCATTAATCCTTGCCCCTTCGTAACACGGATACGTGCTCGATAGTATTGGTCGCAGCCTTGAAATCGTAGTTTCGTTTTTAAAATCAATCGGCTTACCCTCAACATAAGACTGGTAAATATTTGTCCAGTTTGATCCGGCCGGTAACCGGGGCACACATGCTTCGCCATATACCCTAACAGTTTTACCATGGTCTAAAGCATTATTCCAAATAAAACCTTCTTTGTTATAAACTAAGGCATCAGCTAAAACGTGTGGATAGCTTCTAAACCATGCGCGAACATTCTTTTCTACATAGTCTGTTACGATTGCAGCAGTTGACCAGGAGTGTCCCTCAGCAGATGATTTTCCCGATGCATAAAAATTATCGAGCAACATAAAATCTTTTGCCAGCTGATGCTGGTTTGGGGTTATCTCGTTTCCGAAAATACAAAGCTCCTTTTTTCCATCACCTTCCACCATATCGCCCAATACCTGGTCGTAGGTTTTGTTCTCTTTTATTATATATACTACGTGTTTAAAAACAGAGGGCTCTCCGATCCTTTCCGGAACCGGCCTTGGTGCAACTTCTTTTCGGGGTAATAGTTGTGTAATTTTTGTTCTAAACAACATATTAGCAGCTTCTACCCTTTTTGTGTAAGATGCTAACTGGCTTTTATTGGGCAACGAAATGATAGATACAGTTGCTTCCTGCTCATGAATGGTCATTCCTTTTTTTGATGCAACCCTTGCTCCTTCACCTTCCAGGTTTGCTACATACAACGCATCATTCGTTAATACCAGTCCGGCTGGGTATGCTTCTGTAGGAATAAATCCTTCCACTACAGATTTTCCAATACCTGACGCAGAAACTGATGATCCAAGTTTTACCACAGCTATCGCATTATCCATTCCATTCGATACATACAACGTAGTGCTGTTATCATTAATAGCCAGTGCATTTGGAGAATCTCCAATATATGAGTTTGCTTCACCGCCTAACCTTACAGATATAGAATCAACTACCTTATCAGTTGCAGTGCTAATCACCGAAATGTTGTCACTGTTTCCGTTTGCCACATACACAAAGTCCCGCTGCTTATTTGTAATAATCGCGTTCGGGTGTAGACCTACTTCGACTTCTGATTGTTTTTTACCGGTTTCAAGATCTATCACACTAACCGTACCCATGGCAGTAGCACCGGTGCGAGGGTCTATGTAAACATTTGCATAAGGCACACCCGCCGTCTCACGTAAAGCGTCGGTTGGCACAGGCCCGGCCCAATTTGTTACATACGCTTTTGAAGAAGTTAGCGCAACACCAAAAGGAGCCATTCCTGTAGGTGTTGTCCAAATAACTTTTTTATCACGCAACCTAATCTTGGATAGCTGGCTGTTTCCATTGAGTACTACATACAAATAATTATCACCCCCTTCTTTGTTTATGGCTATGTCATTTGGCAGGGCCATTGGCGCCGGCGCCACCCCTGCAAACGGAATGGCGTCGTTTATTACCGCTTTGCTGCCATCCCAAACAGCATCTATGATAAACGAAGTTTTTGCCGAAGGGCTAGATGCGCCCCAAAAAATGTGTATTTTTCTATCTTCCTCTAAAACTTTAATTCCTGAGTACGTACTCATCAATCCCTTGTACGTTCCCTCGTAATCTAAATGAAAGAGAATGCTTTTAGTGTTAAGATCAATAAAGGCAAGCCCATACCTGTCCTCTACTGCCAGCACTTCACCACCTGGCAACAACACGCAATCAAGGCTATGATTTTCTAAAACCGGATTACCGAAGCGAATAACAGTTCCGGCAGGATCTAT
Organism: Segetibacter sp.; assembly: GCF_025963695.1. GTDB lineage: Bacteria > Bacteroidota > Bacteroidia > Chitinophagales > Chitinophagaceae > Segetibacter. The sequence goes on from NZ_JAOQAH010000037.1 coordinate 2,749, forward strand.
AAACCGGTTATAAGGCATTAGCACAGACCTGCTATCCGCTGCTAAAGTTGCATTATCATAAGAGCTGCCGTAACCGTTATCAGTAACTACAGAAGACCTCATTACACGTGTCGATTTGCATGCAGATAAGGCCAATGCGAATGCTACGACCGAATATTTTAGAATTAATGAAAGCCTTTTATTCTTCATATATTTTCAAAAATTACTTTTATTATTAATCATGTTATTATAGCCCAACCTATTAATATTGTTTATTGCTGTATTTATTATTAATAGTAAACCGCTCTTGGTACAAGCGCTTGTTTTCTAATGAAGCATTGTTGTGTCACTCCCTTGTACTTTTAGTTATTAAGCATCAAAAAGAGCGGCTATTCAAACTCAAATTCAAGGGTTATAACTTGCCTTCGTTCAATCGCTCTTTATCGCTTTCATCTTTGTTGATACACACGAACATAATCAACAATAAATTTTTGAGGTAACACTGCATCATTTAAGGTTCTTCCCCAACTGCCACCAAGTGCAAAATTCAATAACAGGTAAAAAGGCTTTCGAAAGGCATTAGTTTCACCTTCACCTGCTTTGCTAAGCGAAAAAGTATAATAAACCTTTCCATCTAACAAACATCTTATCTCGTCGTTGTTCCATTCTGCAGCATAGATATGAAAATCATTATAAGGTTGGGCAATGATGATTTTGCTTCCGCTTTGTAAGTGCTTTCTGGTTACAGGATCAGCATAGTGCATAGTACCATGAATAGCAGATGAGTCATGACCAACAAACTCCATAATATCTATCTCTCCACATAATGGCCAACCTACTTCACTCACATTATTACCAAGCATCCATATCGCCGGCCACACACCTGGCCCAGCCGGAATTTTTGCGCGAACCTCAATCTTCCCAAATTTCCACGATGCTTTCCGTTGTGTAATAAGAGCCGCTGAAGTATATAAAGCAAGGGAGTCTTTTTTTTGCCAGGCAGTACTTGTAGCATCGTAATCCTTATTTCGAAAAGTTTCTTTTTTTGCTGTAATGGTTAGCAGTCCATTTTCTACAAAAGCATTCTCTTTTCTTTTATAGGTATAATATTGTTTTTCATTATTCCTTACAAAACCATGCTCATAACCCCATTTACCAGTATCTGGCAATCCGGTATAATTAAATTCATCGCTCCAGGCGAGTTTCCAGCTTAAAGAATTTGCCTGGCCTAATACCACCGAAACGTCGAGAGTGAGCAAAAAAATAAAGAAGATTAAACGCACAAGTACTGGCATAAGGCGAGTTAAAATGAATGGGTAGCCATCTTATTTAGATATTGTAAAATAATCTATTTTTTTACCATCCTGGTTGTAAACGTCGTAACTAATAGTGTTGCCTTCAATCGTCATGATGGCGTAGTTATACTCTTTCACTGTATTTGTAAAACTCATTGAGGCCATGTCCTTTCCACCTAAACCCTGAGGCGACCCACCGGCAGTTCCATTGGTAACGTAAACTGTTCCTGCCGGCTTTTGATACACATGATTGTCCGGTTGTGGCAATACTTCGTTATTCCTGATTGGTTTGTGGCGCTCGTACACATGCCGATGTCCGGCGAGGCAAAGATCTACTTTATACTTATCCACTAATGGTGTAATTCTGTTTTGCCAACCCGTAACGTGGCTCCACCCAAACGAATAAAGCGGGTGGTGCATGTACAGAACAATCCATGTAATACTTTTATCTGCTCTTGCTTTTGCCAAATCGTCTTCCAGCCATCGATACTCGCGCGAGCCGGGGGCAAAAGTAAAATCCCCTGCCGCCTCTGCACCCTTAGCATGTCCTGAGCTGATTGCTACAAAGTGGGTGTTGCCGTAATTGTAAGAATAGTCAATGTTATTTGCCGGCAAATGAAGAACATCATAAAAGACTGGAAACGGCTTTTGATAGCCCTTGCTTGCCGAGTCGTTGTCAACATCGTGATTGCCTGTTACAGGCATGAAGGGGGCAAATGCATTTACAGGTTGGGTTGTTGAAAAAAGCCCTTTCCATTTCGCACCGACAGAGCCAATATCAACAATGTCGCCCATGTGAACAGAAAATTGAATAGGATACTTTTTTAGCTGCTGCACTATTGCTGCCGTTTTTTGAAACTGTTCATTGAATTCATTATCCTGCGTATCGCCCCACACTCCAACTACAAATTTTGATCTGCTTCCAAAAGATGGTGCGGTTCTAAAGGAAAACTGCGCGGTCCATGGGCCTCGATTAGATCCGCATTTATAGTAATATTTGGTATTAGGTTTTAAACCTTTTAAAGTAGCCTGGTAGATGTAAATTTTTGCACTGTCGGAATATTTGCTTGTTGCAGTTTCCGTCTTCATTAGTTGCTGATGGGTACCGTATTTAATTAAGCCCTTGTTTTGACTATTGTCTGCCCAGGTAACGGTCATTGTATTTGAAGTAGCATCTTTTTTTACACTATTCCAGCTTAAATGAACTTGCTGGGGCTGCGCGAAAGTTCGTACAGAAAATAATAATGTAGCAACAATAGACAGAACAAGGAATACATTTTTCTTTATCATACCTTAATTAGCACTTTGATTTATAATTGATAAAATTTTTTCTATTTATCTTAATTACTTAACTATCGCTTAATGGCAAGAACTTACCTGAATAAATAGTTACTTCGCCAAAAGTAGGAAAGGCAACACAAACAAGCCGTTTTACATGGTACAGGTAGTTGCAGAACGAGATCGCGAAGCAACAGTTGCCACACTTCTCTACCTCGGCGCGTCTGCGGGAAGTTTAGGACAGATGACGAAGAACTAAAAAAAACAACGAGAAAACAGCTATTCTAATATTACTTCTTCCTTTAATTGGTTCTGTTATACGCGCAACGCCCGTAAAAGATAACAACAATGCACTTACAGCGTTTGCTGCCCGTAATGTATATTCTCCATTAGTATTGGTAACGGTGCCCGGTTGCTGTCCGCATGAAGTGATCACTGTACCGTAACACCTTCGAGCAGCATATTTTTCCATCCGTTACTCTACCAGTCGTATTTACCTGAGCATTACTACCCATTGATCATAAAGTTCAGGCAAATACTTTTTTCAAAGCAGCCCCATAATTCTCATCCTATAGCAACAAATGCAGTTATTCAGGAGAGGTTTCGAGAAGAGTGAGAAAGACTTTTTAAAATTGACTTTCCTGTTAATTATTCCATCCTATCATTTTTTAGTTTAAGTCAAATATTTATACTGGTAACTAAAACATCCTCAAGAACATTCCCTAAAGCTCATTTAGCAAAAAGTTTTTCATAAACAGGATGGTGGCATTTCTTTTAAAATCTACATTATTCTTTTTACGGAAGCCGTGCCCTTCGTCTTTCGCCTCCAGGTACCACACTATCGTTCCATTAGCCCGTAACTTATCCGCCATTTGTACCGATTCGGTTCGAGGAACGCGCGGATCATTTCCACCCTGAACAATAAAAAGAGGTTTTGCTATTTTTTGTGCATTGTTAACAGGAGATATTTTCTCGAAGTATGCTGCCATCGCCGTATCTCGTTCGTCGCCATACTCGACCCTTCTTAAATCGCGCCTATAACTTTCTGTATTCTTCAAAAATGTATTGAAGTTCGAAATGCCGACTATATCCACTGCACATCTTATCCGATCATTATAATTGGCAGCCACTGCCAGCGTCACATATCCACCATAACTACCTCCCGTCACCATAATTCTGCTGGTATCAAGGTTGGGTTGTTGAGCTATCCAGTCAAGCAAAGCGCCTATATCTTTTACAGACTCTTCTCTTTTCATTCCGTTATCCGCTTTTAAAAATGTTTTACCATAACCTGATGAACCTCTTACATTAGGATATATAATTGCTGTACCTAACTCGTTTAAATAATAATTGTTTTCACCTTGAAAAACGGGTAAAGATTGCCCTTCAGGTCCTCCATGAATGTTGATGATAACGGGTCTTTTGCCGGCAAACTTTATAGCAGGTTTATAATAAAAACCACTGATCTCTTTGCCATCAAAGCTTCTCCATTTAATCAATTCATGAGGTCGCAGATCGGTTGGTACTATCCCCCCCATTTCACTTTCCGTCCACCGTTCTGTTTTTCCATTTGATGTTGAAATAACATATAAGTCTGCAGGGGATTGAGCGGTATTCACAGAAACCAAAAGATGCTTACCGTCTCTATGAAAAGATATATTAGCATATACGCCGGCCGGAATAGTTCTGACGAGGAAATACTGTTGAGCGGGTGTGGTAGTATTTAGTAGATACAACTTGGTTTCGCCTGCCTCATTTGTTACAAAAGCAATTCGTTTTCCGTCTTCTGAAACATCAAAAGCTTCTACATTCCACTTGATTGCAGAAGTATAGAAAACAATATTTTTGGTTAAAAAATCCATGTAAGCAAGCCTGCTAAACTCATTGTCCTTATCTGTAATAAAATAGATCCCGGTCCCATTTTTATTAAATTTGGCATGTCCGTAATAAACCCCCTGTTCTCCTTGTGGTGTTAATTCTTTTTTAGTACCTGTGCCTATATCCACCAGCCAGTAGTGCGATTCATTCGCAGATATTTTTTCGCTAACCAATAGTTGTTTATCGTCAGGCGACCAATCTAATACACCCCATCCACCACCACTTACTTCAATCAATAATCTGTTAGTCGACGGGTTAAGTGGGTCCATAATATAAATATCACGATCTGCACCGTTTCGTGCAGTTGAGCTGTAGGCCATCAGCTTTCCTTTCCTGCTCCAAACAATGCCCCCGTTTTGCGATCGTTTTCCATCAGTTACTAATGTGATGGTTCCATCCGATAAGTTGTACCGGTAGATCTGCGAAAACTCGTCACCTCCTTTATCTTTTGTAAAAAGAAAATATTCCCCTTTAACAGGTTCATATGTTGCGTTATTAATAGGTTCGTTAAAAAAAGTAAGTTGTTTTCGTGCTCCTAGTGGCATACTCACCAAATGTAATTGAGGTACATTTCCAAATCGTGTACTTATAATCATTTCCTGGCGCCTCGGATGCCAATCACAAAAAACAGCACTTCGAAACTCGGAATACCGTCGGGCACCCTCCGTTATGGTATCGGGGATGGCAGGAATACCGCTGGCGATAAGATTGGCCGCTGGCGAAGTTGTGTCTTGAGCAAATATTACTTGATGACTTAGCAATAAATAGATAATGAGTTTCTTCATGTTTGATGTAGATAGAAGCAGGAAATAAAAAATATTTTAGTAGACCAAAAACTTTTTGAAGTGCTAAGAAAGCAATAAAATATAAGTTGATAAAAAATAGGTGAATAAACTTTTATTAACGAAGCTGTCATCTTTTTTATAACACAGCATACTTAAAGTATGATAACCCTGTAACTCGTGAAAACTGAAATATATTATGGTAAACTTGTTTTAGTTTACAGTATTTAAAACCGGACGTTAATTAAACTAGTATATAAAATAAAAACCATTATTTACATTTGCTACGTTATACAAAATCAGCGGGTTATACAAAGAAGATAATGAGGGGCAAAGTAACATGAAAGACATTAGCAAGTATATTGAATCGGGGATCATAGAATCTTATGTTCTGGGAATGTCATCTCTTGATGAAATAAAGGAGGTGGAAGAACTTGCTGTTTCCTATCCTGAAGTGAAGGAAGCAATAGAGGTCTTTAGTACTTCTTTAGAGCAGGAGGCAATTGCTAATGCACTAACGCCTGATCCTATAATAAAGCCGATGCTAATGGCTACGATTGATTTTATTGGCCGCATGGAAAACGGAGAATCTCCTGCTTTTCCACCCGATTTAAATGAAAATTCAAAAATTGTCGATTACGAAGAATGGTTAAATCGCCCCGATTTTGTTGTGCCTGCTCATTTTACCGATGTGTACGCCAGGATCATTGGTTATACTCCCGAGGTTACAACTGCAATTGTCTGGATAAAGGAATTGGCACCACAGGAAGTACATCACGACGAATACGAAAAGTTTTTGATTGTTGAAGGTACTTGCGACATTGCTATTGGTGACGATGTATACCACCTTATGCCCGGAAGTTTCTTATCAATCCCACTTCATAAAAATCACCTGGTTAAGGTTACTTCAGATATTCCTTGTAAAGTGATTTTACAGAGAGTTGCAGCTTAGCCACATAGTTGCATAAAACAAGTTGATTTAGAGATGGTGCCTGATGAAGTTAGGCAGCAACCGGAATAGCTTCCTTTAAAAAGCCCCCCTTTCATTTTTCCTACATTTGTAAAAAATCAAACACCTCCATGTGGCTAAACAATATCCTTGAGACTATCGGTAATACTCCGCTAATTAAATTAAACAAGATTACTAAAGAACTTCCCTGCACGGTGCTGGCCAAAGTGGAATACTTCAATCCGGGTAATTCAATAAAAGACCGGATGGCTCTAAAGATGTTGGAAGAAGCTGAAAAGGCTGGTAAAATAAAACCAGGCGGAACTATTATAGAAGGAACCAGTGGCAATACAGGAATGGGGCTTGCGCTGGCTGCCGTTATAAAAGGATACAAATGCATTTTTGCTACCACAGATAAACAATCAAAGGAGAAAGTTGATATACTAAAAGCAGTTGGTGCGGAAGTAATCGTTTGTCCAACCAACGTTGATCCTGAAGATCCCAGAAGCTATTACTCGGTAGCAAAACGATTACCAAAGGAAATTCCAAACTCGTTTCATATGAACCAGTACGACAATTTTGCAAACCGCCAGGCACATTATGAAAATACGGGTCCGGAAATATGGGAGCAAACCGAAGGAAAAATTACACACCTGGTAATTGCTACAGGCACCGGAGGTACTATTACTGGAACAGGGCAATATTTAAAGGAAAAGAATAAAAACATTCAAATTTGGGCTATAGATGTTTATGGTTCTTTATTAAAAAAATATTTCGAGACAGGCGAGGTTGATATGAAAGAGGTGCACCCGTACATAACAGAAGGTATCGGCGAAGACTTTGTTCCTGCAAATTATGACATGAGCGTTATCGACAGGTTTGAGCAGGTAACTGACAAGGAAGGAGCTGTTATGGCCCGGCGTATATCAAGAGAAGAAGGCATTTTTGTTGGATACAGTTCAGGTACTGCTTTACAAGGCTTGATGCAGTTGAAAAATGAATTAAAAAGGGATGACCTGGTGGTGGTTATTTTTCCAGACCATGGAAGCCGCTATGTGGGGAAGGTGTACAATGATCAATGGATGATGGAAAGAGGCTTTTTTGATGTAAAAACATTTAAAGACATCGTTAATACCCGAGTTTCGAAGACGCTGGTAACCGTTGAACCAAACCAAACAGTTGCGGAGGCGGTAGAGCTAATGCGAAAATATGATATTGAACACGTTCCGGTTATGGATGGAGAAGGTTTGGCGGGGGCGGTAAGTGAAAGTGGCCTATTTCAAAAAATATTTAGTAACCCCGAAATTAAAACAGCTACTATTTCAAGTGTGATAGAACCTGCCTATCCCGTAGTTTCATTTGACACGCCTGTAGAACGCCTCGGCAGCTTGATTACAAAAGGTAATGGCGCCGTGATGGCAAAAGACGAAAGCGGAAACCTGCACATTGTTACTAAGTATGACGTGATTCAGAGTTTGGTAAAGTAGACCGCAGTAACCACTTTCTGCTGTTTGGGAGAGGCGAATATTGTTGGCAATGCAAAAGAGTGCGACGCAACAAAAGAAAAATAGTATTACAAATGCCGGTACAGAAAGAAAAAATTAAGATTTAAACTGTTCGATAATATTACCACAGATATTAGAAGTAACCATTTTTTCAGCAAGATTTATCATATTAGAAAAAGCATTCGCGTTACTGATGCCGTGCCCAATTACCACAGGTTTCGCCACACCTAAAACAGGGGTACCGCCAACATTTTCGTAATTGAAGCGATGCAAAAAAGCATCAGAAATGTTGCGTTGTTTGGCAGCTTCGTATAAACTTTCCGCCATTTTGAGGATGATGTTACCAGTAAAACCTTCACAAACCATAACATCGGCTTTATCAAGGAACAGATCGCGCCCTTCAACGTTGCCTATGAAGTTAATAGCCGGGTTGTCTTTTAACAGAGGGTAGGCTGCCTGGGTTAGAACGTTTCCTTTGCCCTCCTCCTCTCCTACGTTCAATAATCCAACTTTGGGATTTTCTATACCAAAAACATCTTTAGCATAAAGGCTTCCCAACAAAGCAAATTGATTGAGGTTTTCGGGTTTGCAATCTGCATTTAGACCAACATCAAGCAAAATACCGGTTGAGCCATTTACTTTGGGAACAATGCTTGCAATTGCCGGCCGATGAACGCCACTGATAGCTTTAATACTGTACAATGCGCCAACTAGCATGGCGCCGGTATTGCCTGCACTGATGAAAGCATCTACCTTTCCTGAGGCAAGCATGTGAAAACCGATGGCTATTGAAGAGCGTTGTTTGTCTTTTAGAGCTTTGGTTGCATGTTCATGCATTCCTATCACCTCGGGCGCGTGGACCACTATTATCTCTGCGCGAACCACCCGATGGTGGGCTAGCAGCATTTTTAACTCGACTTCATTTCCTATACAAAAAAGATTAGCCGGAGAGGATGACGTAGATAAATATGTTTGCAGACCTTTCACCGCTTCAAGCGGTGCAAAATCTCCACCCATCATATCTATACCAATATTCATATAAGCTAAAAACTTTTTGAATAAAATAATAGAAGCTGAAAGTAAGTTAGGCTGGCTATAGCACAAAAAAATTATTCATCCACTTTGTTGTAAGGGATGAATAATTTTAAAAGTATTTGTCTTCCAGTTAAGCTTTTAAGGGCGCCTTTTCTGAAACCAGTTTTCCTTTATAAAATAACTTTCCTTCGCTTACATGCGCACGGTGACGTACATGTAGTTCACCTGTTGTAGAGTCTTTGCTTAAAGTAACCGGCACGGCTTTATAATGTGTTCTTCGTTTTGCACTGCGTTGCTGCGAGTGTCTCCTCTTCGGATTAGGCATATCTTAAATTTTAATAAATATCAAAAAACGTTATTGTAAATCTTTAAATTGATCAAGTCCCTTCCATACAGCACTCGATTCTGCTGCTTTAGCATCCTCCTCCATCTTCTTCAGCTTCTCCAGTACTTCCTGGTTGCATTGCGGCCCGCCTACCTCATCTTCCTTACACATCCGTTGCATTGGGATGCTTAGGTTGATAAATTCGTAAATCCAGTCCTCCAAATGTAAATGACTCTCTCCTTTGCTGATATAATAAATGTCCGGATCATCTTCCTGGTCATTCATTACTTCCGGGTTATCTACCATTTTAACCACCAGGTTGAATTCGTCCCACAATTGCAACTGCAGGTTATTTCCACACCTGTCGCAAATGAGCTCCACTTTTCCGTCGACATCAAACCTGCAAAGCATGAAGCCAACCTTTTTATCAAGCGTAAACTTTACGTTTGCTTCACAGTTCTTGAAATCCTGTTGTTGAAAGTCCTCGAAGAACTTGTCGTCTATTTTGTACGAAAAATGATGCACCCCTGGCTTCAATCCTACAAATGCAATCTCATATTCTCTCCTATGGCTCATACTCATTTTTTGGGCACGCGAAGGTAGGGATTTTCATCGAAGAAAAAGTAGCTTACTATATATGCATCGCAAAGTACAAGGCAGCGCGTGTTGTACTGGTACTTGCGATAACAATATTAGCCCCAAAAATACTACAATCATTTAAGCCGGTGCCTATCTTCGCGCGGGCAAACATGGAAAAACAAAGAAATTTTAGAAAAACCACACTCGTTTCTGTCGCTTCTCTTCTGGTAATCAGTATTTTAATTAAAATCAGTTCCTATTTTCCGTTCTGGATCGAGAAAAATTACAGCCAGGGTATTTACCCCTACATTTCCTCTTTTTACAGGCTTACGTTTGGATGGATGCCTTTTAGTTTTGGAGATTTTTTTTATGCCGCTACAGGCCTGTTCCTGATTGTTGGTCTTATACGTTTTGTTAAGATTGTTGCAAGTAGAAGGTTTAAGCAAATTAATTATAGAAAAATTTTCAAGAAGACATTTTTCGCCGTTTTTTCTATCTATATATACTTCAATCTTTCGTGGGGTTTAAACTATAATCGTCCTGGAATTGCTTATCAGCTAGGGTTAACTCAGCAAGATTATAACGACAGTGATTTAAAGCTAATAACGGGCATTTTACTTAAAAAGGTTAATGAGAACAGGTTATTATTAGGAACCGGAGATACACCCGCCAAGCCGTATAAAGAGCTATTTGAAGAAGCCAGCACCTCCTACCAGCAAGCATCCGTAACGTTTCCGTTTTTGAAGTACAATTCAAAATCAATTAAAAAGTCGATGTATGGAAGAATGGGAAACTTTCTTGGTTTTTTAGGATATTACAACCCCTTCACCGGTGAAGCCCAGGTAAATTTAACTCAGCCTCGTTTTTTGATACCTTTCGTCTCCTGCCATGAGATGGCGCACCAGTTGGGATATGCTAGTGAGAGTGAAGCAAATTTTGTAGGATACTTAGCCGCCGTTAACTCCCGCGATACTTTATTTCATTATTCTGCTTATTTCGACTTGTTCAATTATGCAAACAGGCAATTACTTACAAGAGATTCTGTTTCAGCTATAAATAATTACCGGCAACTAGATCCCCTGGTTAAGAAAGATGAGGAAGAGTTACGGGAGTATTGGCAAAAGAGCGACAATATGATAGAACCATTAATAAAAATATTTTACGACCATTATCTAAAGGCTAATCAACAAGCTAAAGGTGTCAGGAGTTATAATGAAGTTATTGGCTGGCTAATTTCTTATCATAAAAAATACGGAAAGATTTAGCACAAACTATTTTCACCTCTCCGCTTAAAAACTATTCTTCCACATCATACTTTCAATTGGTTTATTTGGCTGTCCGCTATATTTCGCGTTAGTCTTATTGTTGTATTTCACCTGCACTTCACCATCTACCGGAAAATATATTAATTGCCCAATAGGCATTCCCTTATATATCCGAACCGGCTGCTTGCAAGAAATTTCGAGTGTCCAGTTACCGCAAAAGCCTACATCACCTTTACCTGCTGTGGCGTGTATGTCAATTCCCAAACGTCCTGTTGATGACTTTCCTTCAAGAAAAGGAACATGTGCATGGCTCTCGGTGTACTCATCGGTTGCCCCCAGATAAAAATGCTGCGGCAGCAATACAAATCCTTCTTCAGGTATCTCAAAGTATTCAATTTTGTTGTGTTTTTTTGCATCCAGCACTGTGTCTACATACGTGGCCAGCCATTTGCCAAGGTGAACGTCGTAGCTATTGCTGCCGAGACTTTCTCTATCGTACGGCTCAATCTTTATAGTTCCTTTATCCATTTCTTCCAAAATCCTTTCGTCAGATAAAATCATCAGTGTTTCTTTTTAGTTTGCCATAAGTATTGTTTACACTTATGGAGTTTTTTAAAGCCTATGTAATCGTCTTTTTCTTTTGCTGGCAACATCGTTGCGACGCTCCATTCATCATTTTGCTATCAATGAAGCAATTTGCATTAGTAGGAATATTGACCAAATAACCTTGTTACTCAATTGTTCTGCAAATAAAATTGTAAATCTGCAATCTATAAGATTGTAAATAGTAAAATGCCTCTCTTTTATCAACAAAATATCAACGAAAGTACACGACTGGCAATATGGGAAATTGAGGAAGATGAAAGTTTTTTCAATTTGTCCATCCCTATGCACAAGCAAATTACTCATCCGCTTAAAAAGCTACAGCACCTGGCAGGCCGTTATTTACTGCCGTTCTTATTTCAAGACTTTCCAAATGATGAGATTAAAATTGCTGACACACGAAAGCCATTTCTTCCTAATGAGCAATATCACTTCTCCATTTCCCACTGCAACAAATTTGCAGCGGCTATTGTAAGCAGCACAGCACGTGTAGGCATAGATGTAGAATTAATAACGCCTCGCCTTCATAAGATAAAGGCGAAGTTTTTACATGGTGACGAACTGAGGTTTGTGAATAGCCAGTTAGAGAGCCGGCAACTCACCCTTTTAAGTATATTATGGAGCGCAAAAGAAGCTATGTACAAATGGTATGGAGCAGGTGAAGTTGACTTTAGTGAAATGATGAGAACATTTCCTTTTGAGGTGAATGCTGAGGGAACAATAAATGCGGCTTTTGTGAAATTTGACTTTCAGCACAAGCTGCTCTTACATTACAAACTGGTAAATGATCTGACGATGGTTTGGGTGGTTTCAGACAATTAATAACAGTTTTAGGTAATAAAACAATTATTAGGATTTGTATTAGAGGCATGGCTTTTGCAAAAAAGCAATCAATATGAAAAGACTGATTATTTACGCCTTAGTGTTAAGCCTTTTTGCCGCGTGCAATAGCAAAGATGAAAATGACTCCACTGACGAAGGAAAAACGGAACAGACTACCGAAAAAAAAATAAGTAAAAGGGACTACAGTATAAGCAGTTCAAATTCTTACACCGACCTCTTTTTAGATAGCCTGGCAGTTGAAAAGTACATTGCCGAAAATAAGGTTAATGATACCATTTCCCGGCGTATGAGAAGTTTTTACAACGCCCGAAATTACCAGTTCGCCTGGTTCTCAAGTGACGGTCCCACCGAGGAGGGTCGAAGCTTTTGGAACCTGCACGAGTACTCAACCACCTACAATCGGAATAACTCTTCGGACGACAAGAAACTGAAGAAAAAAATGGATTATCTTTTAAGTGAGGAGTCGGTAAGAGTGGGTGCCGGAGACAAATCAATGATTAATACAGAGATTTCAGTTACATCACACTTTATAGAGTATATTCTTGAGAATTACCAGAAAGGCGAGATTAAGAGAAAAGAAATGGAACGATTTGTTCCATTTAAAAAGGCAGATGCTATGTATTTGGCAGACTCTTTACTCACTAAAAAACATAAAGACAACAAGTATTATGCAGATGTAAACCCAGCATATCGTTTATTAAAAGAACAGCTTCAGAAATATTATGATATCACCAAAAGAGGTGGGTGGCAGCCTATCGTAACTAAACAAAAGACAATTAAGAAAGGCAGTTCTTCATCCGAAGTACTAGCTGTTAAAAAGAGACTTGAGGTTACCGGGGAAATGCAACCTGGAGATACCTCTCAATTGTTTGATGATCGGCTTGAAAATGCAGTTAAAGCGTTTCAGGTAAGCCGGGGACTTACTCCTACTGGCACCATAACCAGTTCGCTAATAAAGGAAATGAACGTTTCGGCCCTTAAAAGAGTGGAGCAACTGTTGATTAATATGGGTAGAATGCGCTGGATGCTTACCCCCGAAACAGGAAATTTGCTCCTGGTAAACATACCCGAATTTATACTGCATGTTTACGAAGGAAAAAATGAAGCGTTTAGTATGGAGGTTGTTGTAGGAAAGGAAGGACATAATACCACCATGTTTACGGGTAATCTTAATCAGGTTGTGTTTAGCCCTTATTGGAATGTTCCTGTAAGCATTGTAAAAAATGAAATTCTCCCTGCAATGGCTAACGACCCTGACTACCTCTCGAGAAATAACATGGAAGAAGTTGCTGGTGGCGAAGATGGATTACCGGCAATCCGACAATTACCTGGACCTAAAAACTCTTTAGGTAAAGTGAAATTTTTATTCCCTAATAGTTACGACATCTATTTTCACGACACGCCCGCCAAGAGTTTGTTTAGCAGCGACAAGAGGGCTTTTAGCCACGGCTGTATAAGGCTGAGTGACCCAACAAAATTGGCACGATACGTTTTGCGGGATCAAACAGAATGGACACCGGAGAGAATAGATGAGGCAATGAACAGCGGCCAGGAGCAATTTGTAAAGGTAAAAAAGGCCATCCCGGTGCTTATTACCTACTACACGGCCTGGGTGGATGAAAATGGCGTTCTCAATTTTAGAGATGACATATATAACCATGACGTCACACTTTCGAAAAAAATGTTTACTAATCCTTTATAAGGGCAAGATGGGAAAGAATATTCAAAAACCTGGAGACAGGTTTTTTTTACTTATAGAACTGCCCAAAGCTTGTATGGTACTTTAGCCGAATTACTTACGGATTCATCGCTAGTGGGACTTACATGCCCCTTACATGACCTTATCTTACCGGAACTTCCATAACCCTTCTCTAACCCATATGGGGCTAGCGGAGGGTTATGGAATATGGTTATACAAGTACAAGTGAGTGACACAACCGGCGACGAATGAAGGACAAATGTGTGATCAAAAAGTAGCATTCGGGCAGCCGATCAAACATGGGGTGGGTTATTCTGAGGAATGGTATACTTATCTCCATCAGATAGGATATGCATTTTCAGGTTGCGTATTGTTACAGGTTTATCACTTGTAAATTGGTCTATACTAGCTTCAGAAACATGAAATCCTTCAATAATGATGATCGTTCCTGTACCTACCACTTCTGCATCTAACCCATTACGAACAATCATTGCTGTGTCTTCTTCAATACCCATTCCTATACAAGTCGGGTTGGTAGCCACCACCTGTGCCATGCGTACGAACCTTCCCCGTTGCACAAAGTGAGTGTCTATGCACACGTCCTTTAAAAACTCAAGACCTGTAGTTATTTTTATCATCCCTCCCAATTCCTGCACTTCATCGTTTCCTGCATATATCATAGGCGTGGACAGGGCCATAGCTCCGGCGCTTGTGCCTGCTATCACAATTTTGTCGTTTATGTAACGTTGTTTCAAACAGGTTAAAAAGGGAGTACCTCCGTATAAATAGGTATACTTCAACTGGTCTCCGCCTGCAAAGAATATTCCATCTGCTTTCTCCATTCTTTCAATTAGCGCCTGGTCATGTAAAACATCGTGACGCTGGATGTGATGGATATGCCCCACCCTAGATATGTTACACTCCTCAAATGCTTTTCGATAGTCCTCAAACGACTCATTGCCCTCGGTACTTGCACTTGTAATTACTTCAACCTGCGGATCTTCTTTGCCAGTTAATTTGATAAAGCAGTTTAAAACCTGCAGTCGTTCGAAATCGCTCGGGGTGTGTTTCTTTTTCGCTTTCTGCTCTCCTTTGTTTTCTGCTCCGCCAATAACTAGTAAGGTACCAGCGGGTACCGGACATCCGGTTTTGTTAGCTTCTGCCATTGCTTTTCATTTTGTTATATGGAATTTATTTTGCAATTATTGCACCAGCAGACCAGAAGAAATTATAGATCATGCTGTAATATTCCTATTACAACTACCACAAAAAAAGCCTCCGAAAATGGAGGCTAAGCAATATTGTAAGCAATCAGATAATTTACAACCCAACGGAGCAAATTATTTTATATTGACATGATGAATATTTTAGAAAGTAGTACCGTCAATAACCTTTACTTTCTTTTTACCTACTTTCTTCTCAAATTCCATTACTTCCTTAGGCTTGGTTTTAGCTGGTGCTTTGGTAGCTTTTTTATCACTTGCGACTTCTCCATCTGTTACTCCTGGTTTAAAAAGATCCTGACGCTTATCCAGGAAATAATTTTCACTCCTTTTAATAAGTCCATCCTCGTAAAAATTCCAGGTTCCGTGTTTTACAGAAGAACCTTCGATTTTAACTATTTGCCGGTGCATTTTATTTTGATCAACCGGGTCATACACGTCAATTGTGTCGTAAGGGTTTTCAGGATTAACTGCTTTCCAACTCTCTTCTCTTACTATCCCTGTCATGCTATAATATTGGCACTTACCATCTTTATTCCCCCAGCGATAATTCTCTATTGCATATAAATCTCCCATGCTGGTGTATGTTCTCCAAATGCCTTCCTTCCTTCCGTCTTTAAATATACCTTCTTCATCACGTCCAGGTTCACCTCGCAAACCTTCAATTTTTAGTGACCATCGGCCTTGCTTTAAATCGTTTTTATCTACACAATTAATAGTATCATTATTACTGGTTACCCGGTAACTTTTCCACTGGGCATTAGCTGCAAAAGAGATTGTCAGAAATAAAATAAATAGCCACTTCATTGGTAATTATTAAGAGACTAAAATTAGACGGATTTATACCAATTATAGGGAATGTGCTGTTAAATTAGCTGTAAGTAATTGTTGAAAACGAAGCCAAAAAATGATTAATGATTACCGTTTTTTTCAATTAGACTAATTACAGCTAACTGGTAACCCTTCAATCCCAGGCCTGCAATTGTGCCTTTACATTTTGCAGAAACGTGACTTATTTTTCGAAATTCTTCCCTTGCATGAACATTACTTATATGCACCTCTATAACGGGAGTTGTGATGGCAGCTATGGCGTCTCCAATAGCCACTGAAGTGTGGGTATAGCCGCCAGGGTTTATGATAATGCCATCGTACGTAAAACCAAATTCCTGAAGTTTATTGATCAGTTCTCCTTCGACATTGCTTTGATAGTAACTAAATTTTACTTCAGCATACTTCTTTTGTAAATCCTCAAAATACTGTTCGAAATTCTGCTTGCCGTAAACTTCAGGTTCACGTTTGCCAAGCAGGTTCAAATTCGGTCCGTTGATGATCGCTATTCTCATACCCCCTAGCCCCCCGAGGGGGAAATTTAAAGACATTGATAAAATGAAACACAGTTAAAAATAAACCATGAAGATAAATCCGAAGCTCCCTTCACCTACAATAACATTCTGCAATGCCACGCTCTCAAAAGCCTGCCCCTCAGGGGAGGTTTGGTGAAGTTTTCATCATCGCTATGAAATCGTCAAATAAATACCGGCTATCGTGCGGGCCAGGAAAACTTTCGGGGTGGTACTGAACACTAAAGGCTTGTTTGCCTTTCATCCTGATACCTTCGATGCTGTCATCATTCAGGTTGACATGCGTAATTTCAATATTGGAATTATTTCGTACCGCTTGCGGGTCTACACCAAAACCATGGTTTTGGGTAGTGATCTCACATAAACCGGTTATAATATTCTTTACAGGATGATTTAAACCTCTGTGACCATGGTGCATTTTGTATGTAGGAATGTCATTTGCAAGCGCCAACAACTGGTGCCCCAAACAAATTCCAAATACGGGCTTGTCTTCCTGTAAAATTTCTTTTAAGGTATTTACAGCATAGTCCATCGCGCCGGGATCGCCGGGACCATTAGAAATAAAGTAACCGCTTGGGTTAAAACTTTTCATATCACTTACTGTAGCTGTAGCTGGAAACACCTTTACATGGGCGCCTCTCGAAGTCATACAGGTTAATATATTTTGCTTTACACCATAATCAATCACCGCAATTTTTATAGCTGACTTTCTATCGCCTTGTTCATAGGCTTCCTGTGTTGATACTTTTGAAGCAAGCTCAAGCCCGTCCATGCTCGGCACTGCAGCAAGCATTGTTTTCAATTGCTCAAGGTCCAGAACCTCGGAGGATATAATGCAATTCATGGCCCCTTTTGTGCGTACGTGAGCAACTAGTGCTCTTGTATCCACATCCTCGATGGATACGATGTCATTTTGTTTCAAATATTCATCAAGCGAACCTTCGGCTTGTTTACGGCTGTAAAGTTCTTCGAGGTTGCGCCCGATAAGACCTTGAATTTTTACTGTCGAACTTTCTACGTCACTTTCTTTCACTCCGTAATTCCCCACGTGGACATTGTTCATAATAACAATCTGACCGTAGTAACTTGGATCAGTAAAAACTTCCTGGTAGCCAGTCATCCCGGTGTTGAAACAAATTTCACCTGTTGTAGTACCTTTTTTTCCGTAAGATTTACCGTAATAAGTTGTTCCATCGGCAAGAAGTAAAATTGCTGTAGCTTGTTTATTCATGTAGAAATTAGTGCTTGTTCAAAAGGTTCAAAAAATATTTTCCGTACAAGTGTGCGACGCAACGGTGTTGCTATCGTTTTTAAGATCGGCTCAAAAATATCAATATCATTAAAAAGGTTATGCTAAAGTTACCAACAACAAAAAAGGCAAAGCCGCGATGACTTTGCCTTTTGATATTTTGTAAGCTAACATTATTCCGCAGCTTTCTCTTGAGGGTTATTATTGATAACGGTCTCATCAGCATTTGCATCAGTAGCCGCTGGAAGATCTGCAGCGGTAGTAACTTCGGGAGTAGTTGCTGTAGCAGCAGTTGCTGTTCCTTCACCACCCTTTTTTGTACGTCCACGACGTGTTCTCTTAGCTGTTTCTGTAGTATCAGGTGATATACCTTTACCGTATACCTCGTTATAGTCAACCAATTCGATCATTGCTAACTCCGCGTTGTCACCAACCCTGGCTCCAAGCTTAATGATACGAGTGTAACCACCTGGGCGGCCTTCTACCTTTAAGCGAACCACATCAAATAATTCTTTGATAGACTCTTTATCCTGAAGGTAACTGAAGACCACACGACGTTGGTGAGTAGTATTTTCTTTTGCCTTTGTAATAAGTGGCTCAACATAAGTTCTTAAAGCTTTTGCTTTAGCTAATGTTGTAGTGATCCGCTTGTTAGCAATCAGCTGGGCAGCCAGGTTACTAAGTAACGCCTCCCGATGAGCCTTTTTACGGCCTAAATTGTTTATTTTGTCTCCGTGACGCATGACGTGTTTTGTTTTATGAGTTGTACCGTGTCAGGAATTACAACCCGTGACCCCCAACCCCCTAAAGGGGGCTAAAAAGTCGTTTATAAATATTAGAGTTTCCCTTCTTCCTCCTCCCCTTCAGGGGCGGCTGGTAGGGTTAATAGTCGTCTTTATCTACACCTAATTTACCAAGGTCCATTCCGAAGCCTAAGCCTCTTTCGTTTAGCACTTGTTCAATTTCGCTTAGAGACTTTTGACCAAAGTTTCTGAATTTCATCAGGTCTTCCTGTTCGTACTGCACAAGCTCGCTTAAGCTGTTGATTTTAGCTGCTTTCAAGCAGTTAAAGGCACGCACCGAAAGGTCAAGATCTTCTAACGGAGTTTTAAGAACTTTACGAAGTTGCAATGTTTGCTCATCTACAAGGTCTTCTTTCTTCTCTTCTTTGCTGTCGAAAGTAATGTTCTCGTCAGTAATGATCATCAGGTGCTGTATCAAGATACGGGAAGCCTGTTTAACCGCCTCTTCCGGATGGATAGTACCATCTGTAGCAACATCCATTACCAGTTTTTCAAAGTCAGTTCTTTGTTCAACCCTGGTGTTTTCTATCGTGTACTTTACGTTTTTGATTGGCGTGTGAATACTGTCGATAGGAATATATCCAAAAACAGAATCCTTTACCCTGTTATCTTCAGCCGGTACATAACCACGACCTTTTGCAATAGTTATTTCTATATCCAGCTTAGAGCTATTATCCATTGTACAAATAAGTAACAAGGGATTCATCACTTCAAAAGCCTGAGTAGCATCACCAATCATACCTGCAGTAAACTCGGTCTGATTTTTAATGCTAAGTGTTACTCTTTCGTTGTTAACGTCGCCGTCAACTCTCTTTTTAAAACGAACCTGCTTAAGATTTAAAACAATCTCGGTCACGTCTTCTGTAATGCCTTTCAACGTAGCAAATTCATGCTCGGCACCTTCTATTTTGATACCTACAATGGCATAACCCTCCAGTGAACTTAATAACACCCTACGAAGTGCATTCCCAATGGTAAGACCATAACCTGGCTCCAATGGACGAAACTCAAACTGTGCGTCAAAATCATTAGCTTTTTGAAGAACGATTTTGTCGGGTTTCTGAAAATTTAAAATGGCCATTATTTATTTGACGATTTGTACCCCAAACCCATTGAAGGGTTTTTTATCCACTCGAAAAGTTTGAGGTGGTTGTTATTTTTCTTTTTTGTATCCAGCTTTTGTACAGCTATTCAACATTCTTGCGTCGCACTCTTGTACTTCCTTCCAGATATCAGAAGTAGTCCGCTCCGATACTCCCCTTTTAGGAAGCCAGGGGTTTACTTAGAGTACAACTCCACAATCAGTTGCTCCTTAATATTTTCAGGAACACTTTCTCTTTCAGGATAAGCTATGAAAGTTCCTTTCATTTCAGCCTCATTCCAGTCTAACCAGCCAAACTTCGGATTTCTACCACGGATATTGCTTGTAACAGCAGTATTGATAGAACTCTTTTCTTTTAACCCGATAGTATCACCAGGTTGTAATTGATAAGAGGGAACGTTTACAACCATTCCATTTACAGTAATGTGCTTATGAGCAACCAACTGACGGGCAGCAGGACGGCTGATAGCAATACCTAAACGGAAAACAGTGTTGTCTAAGCGAGCTTCTAATAATTTGATTAGGTTTTCACCTGTTACGCCTTTACGACGCGCAGCCTCTACAAACGTGTTACGGAATTGTTTCTCCAAAACACCATAAGAGTATTTTGCTTTTTGTTTTTCTTTCAATTGTAATGCATACTCACCTAAAGTCTTACGTTTACGTTGAGCGCCATGCATTCCCGGCGGGTTGCTATTTTTGCCTAACCACTTTCCGTTGCCTAAAATAGGCTCTCCAAACATTCTCGAAATCTTGGTCTTGGGACCAGTGTACCTTGCCATGTTCTTATTTATTTAGATTTTTTAGTTCCCGGTACAGTTCATTAAAAATCTTAAAAATTCGATCTGTACCAGCTTGTAAATAAATTAAAAAGTCAAAAGTCGAAAGTCAAAAGTTTTGCTTTTTAACCTTCGACTTTCGATTTATTTTATACTCTACGTTTTTTTGGAGGACGACATCCGTTGTGAGGTAAAGGAGTAACGTCTTTAATCATTGTCACTTCAAGACCGCTGTTAGCAAGTGCACGAATAGCACCTTCTCTACCAGAACCTGGTCCTTTTACAAATACATCTACTCTTTTCAAACCTGCATCTAATGCTACTTTTGCAGCATCCTGCGCCGCTAACTGAGCAGCATATGGAGTGTTCTTTTTAGATCCTCTGAAACCCATCTTACCTGCGCTTCCCCAGCTAATTACCTGGCCGCTTTTATTGGTAAGACTGATGATGATATTGTTAAAAGTAGCATTGATATGTGCATCGCCATAAGCGTCTACTTTTACAATTCTTTTTTTAGACGCAGCTTTAGCGCTGTCTTGCCTTTGTGGTGCTTTCGCCATAATGTTTGTTGTAGGTAATCTGTTATTTAAAAAAGCCCCTCCCTTTTACTGTAAAAGATCCGGCGGCTATATAATAAGTTCACAGTTACCCTGTAACTGGTAACTGCAAACATTTGCTTATTTCTTAGCTACTTTCTTTTTACCGGCAACTGTCTTACGCTTACCTTTTCTTGTACGACTGTTAGTACGTGTACGCTGTCCACGAAGTGGTAAACCTTTACGATGACGGAGACCACGATAAGAAGCGATGTCCATTAAACGTTTAATGCTCATTTGAACTTCACTACGCAAAGCACCTTCTACCTTAATTTCACTATTAATGATATTACGGATAGCAGTTTGCTCTTCGTCGTTCCATTGATTTACTTTCTTATTTCTGTCGATATCCGCAGAGTCAAGAATGTGTTGAGCAGTTGAAAGACCAATACCATAAATATAGGTAAGACCTATTTCGCCTCTTTTATTTTTTGGTAAATCTATACCGGCAATACGAGCCATATGTTAATTTCTGATTTTAAAATTTGTCCTGACTGTCAACAATATCTCTGTCAACTGTCAACTAATAATTACCCTTGGCGTTGCTTAAAGCGAGGGTTCTTCTTGTTTACAATGTACAGCTTTCCTTTTCTTCTCACGATCTTGCAATCGGCGCTGCGTTTTTTGATGGATGCTCTTACTTTCATGTCTTTTTTTTGTTAGTAGTTTCTATTGCTTGCAGCTATAAGCTAAAGGCTAACGGCTGTTTATTTGTATCTAAAAATAATTCTACCTCTACTTAAGTCATAAGGACTCATCTCCACTCCAACTTTATCTCCGGGAAGAATCCTGATATAATTCATCCTCATTTTTCCGCTGATGGTTGCAATGATCTCATGACCATTTTCCAACTTAACCCTAAACATTGCATTTGAAAGGGCTTCAACTATAGAACCATCTTGTTTAATTAGTGCTTGTTTCGACATACTATTTTTCGGAGCGCGAAGATATGAGTATGTAATGTAACAGAGAAAAAAAGGTGGATAAATTCCTATTTTTTGGGGAAAAGTTAAGAAATAGTCAAGTAAATAGGGCAAAAATAGGACTTTTATTAACCAGATTTCGGACCACGCAGCTACGCCGGTAAAATTCTATGCCTTATGGAACCAGGGGAATCAGCCCATCCAACCTGATTGCGGCATCCTTATCGTGAGAGGGAAGAAAAATTACTTTTGTTGATGCAGCAAAATTTAAGATCTTTTTATAAGTGTTTTTTATTTCGCCCGCGCTAATATTAGCTCCCGCATATCTATCATATGATAATTGCTGTTGGTAATAACAAATGTCCCCCGCAAACAAAATGTTTCCCTGGTCCGTCTTAAGCAGTACTGAAGAATGACCATGAGTGTGCCCTGGCGTGTGAATGAGAAGTACATCTTTTGCCTTTGTAAGAAAGCGGGCGTTATTAAAAGTTTCAAATCTTTCATCCAGGTCTACTAGTACAGGTTTAAACCACTCAGGGTAAAGCCTGGGTACATCTCCGCTTGGCTTATTCCATTCTAACCTATTGACTAAAATCTCTGCTTTTGGAAAGTGTTTTATACCTAAAATATGGTCTACATGCAAATGCGTTAATATTAGCACCTTTACGGCGTTAGGCGAAATATTAATAGACTCTAACTGCTTGTCTATTTCTTCCTGCCGGTTCACTTTAAATTTAAAAAGACTGGTATTAACCCAATTTGAAAAAAAACCAAGCACTTTAAAGTACGCCCGGCTCATCGTATCGCTGGTAATACCTGCATCTATTACATAAATACCTTCAGGATGTTCTATAACCCACACCCAAACCGGCAGCCACTCCGTAAATCTTTTATTAAAGATGATATCTAATTGAGCAAAAAGACCTTTTCTTGACGCTTCCAGGAATTTTGTTTTAACCTTGACCGCTCCTGTTGAGAAACCATGAACTTTTATTTTCTGACTATTTATAGTTAATTCAACACTTTTCGACTCAAACATTCTATGAAATTAAAACTGGTGGAAGAACGATAAGAAGTAAAAAGTAATACTAGTGTTACTAAAATCTAAACTTTTTGACAGATTTTATAAAATCATAAAATCTAATACGGGTTTCGCCAGCTCTTAATTTGAAGTTCTTAACACATGGATCATTTGCATTGATCCACACTGTTATATTGATATGTGTAAGACAATTATGCTTTAGAGAAAGTTATTTTCCACTTCATCTTGCTGCTGGTTGCGGCGTCTCGTTTGGTTACAAATAATAGCGGAAAGTATTTGCCATTTACCCAACTGTCAATAAACTGATCATAATACTTACTCCCTGGGTTACCACTTTGTCCGCCCGGGTAAACCCCGTAAGCTTCCGTTTCTTCGGTAAGTTGTACTATCATTCTCCAACTTGGTCCATGGTCAGCAGATGTTGCGTTAATAATGTTTGCTCCCCCTCCGATCGGCAAATGCTGCCGGCTAAGTGAAGTTAATTTCAAGAGATGGCGAACTCCTGTATCTTTAAACTTGCCCCAAGCTAGCCTATGTTCGGCATCTGTTATTTTTAGGGTTTTGCAGGCAGATTTAAAAGCATTTAAAACCAAGTGATCGAGGGTCTCTTTTGTTGGGGTGTTTATATCGTCTACAAACTTATAAGAACTATCCTTTAGCAGCCCTTCAAGCAAAGTACTTTCATCAGGCCGTTTCAACGGTAAGTTGGTTTGCGCAAATTCATCGTTGTACACTGCTTCTGAAAGCCTCTCCCACCATAACATAAATACTGTGGGCCCGTCTTCATTTATGTCGTTTCGTAGGTTCCAATTTTTGAATTTCTCAAAGTAATGCAACTCTCTGTCGGTAAGTTTAGTTTGATCGGTGTACTTTAATAGAAGCGGCCTCGCTGTTTGTGCAAAAACATTGTAGTTGTCTGTTTGCAAACGTTGCATATCTGAAACAGTAATATTAGTCATTTGATTAAGGTTCCTGTTGATGATAATTCCTCTATAGATTTCCTGTTGTCCTGCCAGATAATAGGGGTAGGTTGGGTCAGTTGCCAGTTGGTTAGCGCTACTAAGAAAACCCCTTACAGGATTAATCATTGTCGGATTTTCTTTCGAAGGAATAAACCCCTTCCACAAGTAACTGCTATCGATTCCCGGCATTATAAAATCGCCCTGCCTGTTCCATTTTGCTGGAAATTGCCCTTGCTGACGTATAGCTATGTCTCCAGTTTTAGTTGCAAACACAAAGTTTTGCCCTGGTGTTTGAAACGTAGTTATTGCTTTAATATAATCGATATAATTTTTAGCATGGTTTAGTTTATTGAACGTTAACAGTTCGTTACTGGCGTCATGTGCCTTCCAACGCAATGCGTAATACTTTCCATCTTTTAAAATGTTCGGGTAATTTTTATCGAACATTACCGGCCCAAAAACAGTCATCGCAATGCTTTCAGTCACATCTGGCTGTCCTTTTACTTTTATTACCTCATTTCTAAAAGTCGATTTCTTCCATTCACCGTTATACATGTACTCCTGCATAGTGCTATCCCTGAAAGTAATTTCGTAGTAGTCCTTCACATCTCTACCCGCGTTTGTAACGCCCCAGGCACAACTGTCATTAAAACCAATGATGATGGAAGGAGCACCCGGAAAACTTACACCGTAAGCATTAAAGGTTGGGGTCGAAATCTGCATCTCATACCAGAGCGAAGGAAGGTTTAATCTAAGATGCGGATCATTGCAAAGAATAGGCGCCCCACTTCTGGTTTTGCTACCTGCTACCACCCAATTGTTACTGCCATTATTTTTGTCTGGCTTTATAATCAATGGCGTTTCCATTGAGTCGTTTGAATGAAAATAAACGGAATCTGCAGCAGGTGGCTTAGCGGCAACAACGCTGGCAGATTGAAACACAGTTTCCCTAGGTATTATAGGGTCAAGACTATCACTGCTTGTAGGATACAAAAGGTCTATGTCAGCCGCGGAAAAAATACTCTTAGCATTTGTCATTTCAAAATCATTGTCACCGCCGGCCAAATCAAACGACATGTATTTTAAAAACAACTGTGTTTTAAGGTTGGTCCATTTCTCCGGCTTATAGTTAAGCAACTTATATTCAAAAGGAAGGTGATTGGGTTTTAGTGCGCCGATGTATGCATTAACACCAGCCGTATAAGCATCTGTCTCAGTTTTTGTAACAGGGTCTGCTTCGAGCCTTTTTAAAGATTGCTCTGCTCCGTACACCATTCCCAAACGCCTGAAAAAACGGTCGATCTTTAAAAAATTGCTTCCCCCGCTTGTTTCCCCCATAATCTCACTTAATCTGCCAGCCGCGGCATATGTCTGAAATTCCATTTGCCACAGCCTGAACTTTGCATGCAGGTAACCTTGAATAAAGTAGGCATCATTCTCATTCTCGGCATAAACGTGCGGCACCAACCTAACGTCAAAATAAACTTCTACTTTGCCGGCAAGATCGGGTAAGGTTAGTGTAGCATTAAAATCTTCATCAACGGGTTCGGCGTTTTGCCAAAACCCGTGTTGTGGGCTTAGAAATGCACCAAAACGAGGAGTCTTGCTTCCGCTAACAGCTAACGAAACATTTAATAAATAAATAAGTGCAATCGTTATTATTGCCGATACGATAATAGACACAAGTCTCATAAGTGATCAATAAGAACCGAAAATACATTTTTTTAAAAGTAAACACCAATTGCAATAACGAAAGCATCTTCTTTACGGTAGTTGCTTAAAAACCTTTCCACTCTTTTTATTAACCCATCATTTGCTCTCTAGTACACTTTGGTGGCGTCGCACCCTTAGTACTGTTGCTCGCTATTAAGCCAACTCCTCCACATTGGGTACATAAGTGTAGGAGCATAACCTACATATTACGCCTTCATTAAAAAAGTTGCTACTAATAAGATGATGATCTGAAACTGTCTTGTTTACATACACGCTTCGTTCTCTTATTCTTGCAGATATTTGCATTGACTCAACATTAATTTAAAATTTCGGCTTAAAAGAGTCATGAGGACAAGCGGCAACAAGTTGAATTGAAAACCTGGAAGTACACGGGAGTGACACAACGATGTTGATAGTAATTCTTAGCTGGAAACAAAAAAAGAGAACCTTAGTAAATTACAACAAATGGAAGAAGTTTCGGAATACCAAAAGAACATTTTAGGATTACACTTACCAACCGACCCACGCTGGGCTGACCTTGCTAATATTTCGCTAACAGAGATTCTAACTGACCATGCTTATTGTGAGCAAAAGGCGGCTACCAGTTGTATTTCTCTTATTCAACGTTATTCGGAAAAAGAAAAACTAGTGACAGAATTGGCACCTATTGTTACAGAGGAATGGGGACACTTCAGGCTGGTATTAGGGGAGTTAAAAAAAAGAAACCTTTCACTGGGTAAGCAACGAAAAGACGAATACGTAAATAAGTTGATGACTTTTCAAAAAAAAGACGGAAGCGACGAAGAAAGATTTTTAGATAAGCTGTTGATTTTTGCTTTAATAGAAGCGAGAAGCTGCGAAAGATTTAAACGGCTAAGCGAAGGATTAAACGACGGGTACCTGAGCAACTTTTATCGCCGCTTTATGGAGAGTGAGGCCGGACACTATACCCTATTTATAGAGCTAGCTGAAACATATGTTGACAAAGCACGCGTAAGAAAACGATGGCAACAGTGGCTGGAATTTGAAGCTGGGGTAATGAAAGAATTAGAGGTAAGGGGGGATCGAATTCATTGAATGTTATTTTTAAGGTTTCTAACGTAATAAAAAAAAGTCCCGAAAACGGGACTTTAAATTACTTAAGCTATTGAAAAAACCTTACTCAGATGATTTCTTAGCAGCTTTTTTAGGAGCGGCTTTTTTAGCGGCAACCTTCTTCGGAGCCTCAGCTTTCTTCGCGGCAGCTTTCTTTGGAGCCTCAGCTTTTTTAGCGGCAGCTTTCTTAGGAGCCTCAGCTTTTTTTGGAGCCTCAGCCTTTTTTGCGGCAGCCTTCTTAGGAGCAGCAGCTTTTTTGGGAGCCTCAGCCTTTTTTGGAGCCTCAACTTTTTTAGCGGCAGCTTTCTTAGGAGCCTCAGCTTTTTTGGGAGCCTCAGCTTTTTTAGCGGCAGCTTTCTTAGGAGCAGCAGCGGCCTTTTTGGGAGCAGCGGCTGCTTTCTTAGGTGCAGCAGCTTTTTTGGCGGCAGCCTTTTTAGGAGCAGCCTTTTTTGCAGTTGCCATGTTTTAAAATTTAATGGTTAGTAAATATGCATTAAAATTAAAAAACTTATGCCACCCGCCAAAATTTATTCAGCTACAGCTACTTGTGAAGCCACTTCGGCAACTGAAACGGTAGTTCTTTCGTTTCTTCCTTTCTTAAATTCAACCAATCCATCAGTTAATGCAAATAACGTAAAGTCTTTTCCAAGACCTACATTTTTACCTGGGTGATACTGGGTACCACGCTGACGGATAATGATGTTGCCGGCAATAGCAGGCTGACCACCAAATATTTTTACACCAAGCCGTTTTGCCTGCGAGTCCCGGCCGTTTTTTACCGAGCCTTCACCTTTCTTGTGAGCCATAATATTTTATTTTGAGATTTTGTGATTGCCACATTTTGAGATTGAGTATAGACCTTCAAGTCAAGAAATCCCTACACCAGAAATCACAAAATATTACGCAATGCTTTGAATTTTGATTTGAGTGTACTGCGTTCTGTGACCAAGTTTCTTACGAAAACCTTTTCTTCTTTTCATCTTAAAAGCAATTACTTTATCGCCTTTAATAAGATCACTTACTATTTCTGCGGTAACTTTTGCTGTTACTCCTGCACCTGAAGATAGAGCGCCGTCGGTACCTGTTAACAGTACATCATTGAACTCAACAGTATCTCCGGTTTGACCTTGCAGGTGAGGTACGTACAAACTTTGACCAGCTTGTACTCTAAATTGTTGTCCTGCGATTTTTACTACTGCAAACATAATTTTTCCAAAATTAGGATCGCGAAGGTAGGGAGAAGCAGTTAGAAAAGAATGGAAATAATTTAAAAAAGTCTAAAAAGTCTCTTAAATAAGACACCAGATTATACGAATAGGGTGATTTAAGGTAAAAATCACTCATTCGTACATGTTTCTCTATTTTTGCCAACCCTTTCATTCCGGGGAAAAGCATGAGTATAAAATCTTTTTTGGCAAAACCATTTGCCTCTTTTATTTACAATCAAATAAGAAAAGGAACCAAGACAGCCATCGCGGACCAACAAACTATTCTTAAAAATCTAATTGCTCATGCCCGTCATACTGCCTTTGGAAAAGAACATGGGTTTAACGATATAACTTCTTACGAAGATTATAAAAAAGCAGTTCCTGTAAGAGATTATGAACAACTAAAACATTATATCGAACGCATAAAAAAAGGCGAACGGGATATCTTGTGGAAAGGCAAGCCTATTTATTTTGCAAAAACCAGTGGAACAACAAGCGGGGTAAAATACATTCCTATATCAAAAGAATCTATTTCTAACCATATAAATACTGCACGAAATGCCCTGTTGTGTTACATGGTGATTAGCGGAAATTATTCCTTTGTAAGCGGAAAACTTATTTTTTTAAGCGGCTCCCCTGTGCTGGATGAAATTGGAGGTATTCCTACAGGTCGGCTAAGTGGAATAGTAAATCATCACGTACCTGGGTATTTAAGAACAAATCAATTACCAAGTTATAACACCAACTGCATTGAAGAGTGGGAAACAAAACTAGAACGGATTGTTGAAGAAACTATTCATCAAGACATGACTCTCATAAGCGGAATTCCACCATGGGTGCAAATGTACTTTGACAGACTAACTGAAAAAACGGGGAAAAAGATAAAAGATATCTTTCCAAACTTCTCGGTAATGGTACAGGGTGGAGTAAACTTTGAGCCTTACAAAGCAAAACTTTTAGATAGTATTGGAAAGCCAATAGACACTATTGAATTATTTCCAGCTTCTGAAGGTTTTTTCGCTTTCCAGGATAATTACAAAGAACCCGGTTTATTGCTGAACACTAATTCAGGTATTTTCTTTGAATTTATTCCTGCCGCGGAAGTTTTTAACGACAATCCTACCCGTCTTTCATTAGAAGATGTGAAGGTGGGAGAAAACTATGCTCTAATAATCAGTAATAACGCAGGATTATGGGCTTATAACATAGGCGATACAATCAAATTCATTAGCACAAGCCCCTATAAACTTATTGTAAGCGGCAGAATTAAACATTTTATTTCAGCATTTGGAGAGCACGTAATTGCAGAAGAAGTTGAGTATGCATTGTTGAAGGCCGCAAACGAAGAAAGTATTAAAATTGTTGAATTTACGGTAGCACCTTTTATAAGCCCGACAAAAGGAAAAAGCTATCACGAGTGGTTCGTAGAATTTGAAAATTCTCCTGCCGATCTTCTATCCTTTTCAAAAAAGGTCGATCAAAATTTGAGAAGTAGAAATGTTTATTATGATGATTTAATCGCAGGTAATATTCTGGAGCAGTTAAAAATTTCAATAGTAAGAAAAAACGGCTTTATCGAATACATGAAAAGTATTGGTAAACTTGGCGGACAAAATAAAGTACCAAGATTAAGTAACGATAGAAAGCTGGCGGATGAGTTAGGGCGCTTTATTGCTTAAGAACCTTACTTCCTATAAGTTAAACGATCCCAATTTATAAGGAAATTGAAAACTGCCATTGTGTTAATACTTCCCGAATTTAACCTACTTATAGGCTGCTTGGCTGGCTGTAAATAGCTCATCCTTCATCACCAACTTTTTAAAATCTAATATTCCTATATCTTTACCGCCCCTGATTTTAAAATTTATGTCTCAAAAAAGAATAGCAATATTTGGCTCGACAGGCTCAATCGGTACACAAGCCCTGGAGGTTATTGCAGCTAATCCTGAGAAATTTTCTGCTGAAGTTCTTACTGCACAAACCAATGATGAGCTGCTGGTACAGCAAGCAATAAAATTTAATCCCAACGTAGTCGTAATAGGTGATGAAAAAAAATATTTTAAAGTAAAAGAGGCTTTGGCAGGAACAGATGTAAAGGTTTTTGCGGGTGAAAAAGCTTTGGAAGAGGTAGCTGCAATGGATTGCTACGATCTTATGCTAGCTGCCATTGTGGGTTATGCAGGCTTAAAACCAACGCTCGAAGCATTGGAAACAGGTAAAGCAGTTGCCCTTGCTAATAAAGAAACATTGGTTGTTGCAGGAGATATTGTAATGAAAAAGGCAATGGAAAAACGCGTGCCTGTAATACCTGTTGATAGTGAACACTCTGCTATTTTTCAATGCCTGGTAGGCGAAACAAGAAATCGAATTGAAAAAGTTATTCTTACAGCAAGCGGTGGTCCGTTTCGTGGTAAAAAGCCAAACTTTTTGGTAAATGTAAAAAGAGATCATGCACTACAACACCCCAACTGGACGATGGGTGCGAAGATTACTATTGACAGTGCGACGCTTATGAATAAAGGCCTTGAGATGATTGAGGCTAAATGGCTTTTCAACCTTAAGCCCGATCAAATTCAGGTGGTCATCCATCCGCAAAGCATCATTCATAGTATGGTGCAATTTGAAGACGGAAGTATAAAAGCACAGATGGGGTTGCCCGATATGAAGTTGCCCATCCAATACGCCTTAGGTTTTCCTAACCGGATTTCAAATAACTCACCTCGCTTAAATTTCCGCACGTTTTCGACTCTGAACTTTGAAGAACCCGATATTAAAACTTTTAGAAACCTGGCCCTGGCCATAGAAGCCTTAAATAAAGGTGGAAACATGCCCAGCATTTTAAATGCTGCTAACGAAATAGCCGTCTATGCCTTCCTCCGCAACAGGATTGGGTTTTTAGATATGACAGAGGTAGTGGAGCAAACCATGGACAAAATTCCTTTTATTGAAACTCCGACCCTGGAGGAATATTTTGAGAGCGATGGAGAGGCCCGAAGTTTTGCGGCATCGTTAATTCAAATGTAGTTATTGGCAAGGGTGAGGCATACACAGATATCTTGTTCATTTATCAAATTAATTTTCTGTACCCGGCTACAGATCTTCCAGCTGCAGTCGTTGCGTCGCACAGCGTGTACAAAATAACATTGCTCAACTTGCTGAAGAACTTTATAAAACTACCGGTTAAGTGTATTGAACCTTTAACTTAAATACTTGTAATAGTTTCGCGGTTTATGTTTTTATTTGCCGAATAATGAGAGACGGTACAAGTGAGTGACACAACGAAGCTTAATCGTTGAACTGCTGCCGGTTACAAAAGGCTTTATACGTTTCTACAAATTAGAGGATCAAATTTTAATCATTCTTAAATCTGCTAAATAAGCAGATTTAGGGTAAACAGTCCCTTGGGGATTTAGGGTAAACATGACATTATTAGCTATAGACTGGAGTAGCGTAGCAGTTAAAACAGGACAATTTATATTATCGTTTTCTATATTGGTGGTGCTGCACGAGATGGGCCACTTCTTTCCTGCAAAATGGTTTAAGTGCCGGGTTGAAAAATTCTACCTCTTCTTTAACCCGGGAATAAGTTTATGGAAGAAGAAAATAGGCGAAACTGAATATGGGCTTGGTTGGGTTCCCTTTGGTGGATATGTGAAAATATCAGGGATGGTAGATGAAAGTATGGATAAAGAGCAGTTGAAAAAACCTGCCGAACCGTGGGAATTTAGAAGTAAGCCGGCCTGGCAAAGACTAATTATTATGATTGGTGGAGTGGTGGTAAATATTGTGCTTGCAATAGCCTTATTTATCATGATTATGTATGTGTGGGGCGAAGAATACTTACCCGCAAAAAACCTGACATATGGTATACATGCTGATACGCTTGGAACTAAAATAGGCTTACAAGATGGAGATAAAATTGTTTCAATCGGAGGAAAGCCTGTAGATAATATTGAAACTGTTGAAGCTGAAATTATTTTATCTGAAGCTAAACAATTACAAGTTGCGAGGAATGGACAACTTGTTGCAATTGAAATTCCGGATGGCTTGGTTAAACAACTAAATAAAAACAAACTTCAAGGGTTTATAGATGTTCGATTTCCGGTAATATTTGACTCAGTTGCAAAGACTGCTACATTTACACAGGGAAGAGTTGAAAGAGGTGATAAACTACTTGCTTTTAATAATAAGCCTATCCAGTTTTTTCACGAATTTGACCAAGAAAAAAGCAAACTAAAAAATGTAGAGGCTCCGATGAAAGTTTTACGGGGAACTGATACTGTTGACGTAAAAGTGAGAGTGAACGAGAAAAGTGCTTTAGGAATATACTTTAAAACTCCCGGTAGTCTTTTTGGTACTACAGTTAAAACATATACGCTTGCTCAATCATTTCCTGTTGGGTTTAATAAATGCTTCGAAACCCTTGACCGATATGTAACCGGATTGAAGCAATTGTTTACAGGTAAAGTAAATGCAAGTGACTCATTAGGTAGTGTTATTAGTATCGGTAATACTTTTCCAAGCCTGTGGGACTGGCAGAAGTTTTGGACACTTACCGCGATTTTTTCGATCATTCTTGCTTTTATGAATATCCTTCCCATTCCGGCTTTAGATGGCGGCCACGCTCTATTTACCCTTGTTGAAATGGTTAGCGGACGTAAGCCGAGCGATAAGTTTATGGAGTATGCACAAATGGTAGGTATGGTACTACTGCTAGGGCTAATGGCCTACGCATTAGGATTAGATTTTTGGAGACTGTTCAAATAATAGAATTAGGATTAAGGGATTAGATGGAAATAGAATATTATTTCTACTTCCATCTAATCGGATTAATCCCCGGTTCTACATCTCTATCCCAATCTTCTTCATTAGCAAAGAGGCATTCATACTTTGACAAATGCCTTTTTTTAATTTGTAATCGAAGTACAACTCCTCTCCTTCTACCTGTACATCAAAATGATAATTGCTTACCGCATCTTCATTTGCCTTGTAAAGGTTGGCTAACTCAATATCATGCGTAGCTATCACTGCTACTGCTTGTTCTCTTATCAATTGCCTGATTAATGCTTCTGAGCCTGTATGACGATCTAAAGAGTTTGTGCCGCGTAAGATTTCATCAAGCAAGATGAAGATTTGCTTATGTTGCTTTACCTGGTCAATAATGCTCTTTAATTTTTTCAACTCGGCATAAAAAGTAGATGTATTTTCTGCGAGATTGTCGGCAATTCGCATGCTGCTGTAGAGCTTTACAGGACTGAAAGTAAATGCTTTTGCACATACCGGAGCACCAATTTGAGCAAGCACAAGGTTAACGGCAACGCTTCGTAAAAAAGTACTTTTGCCAGCCATATTAGAACCGGTAATAATGGCTACTTTACCGTTTCCTTCTATTGCGAACGAATTATCAACGCGCTTCTTTTCATTTATAAGAGGATGCCCAATTTGTTCTCCCTTTAAAGTGAAATGTTGATCGGCTATGACGGGGAAACTCCAGTCAGGATGATTGAAAGTAAGTGTTGCTAAAGTATTTATTAATTCGATTTCCGCCAGTATTTTGAACCATTCCGGAACTGATGCTTCAAATTTTTCTTTCCATTTGTTAAGGCTGAGCGTTTGCCTTACGTCCCATAAAAAGAATGTATTTAAAATAAAAAACACGAGCAGGTTTAACCTGAAATCGAATCGTTTTAGAATTTCCTTTAATTTTCTAATCCCTTCCGTACCGGCCTTCTCTGATACTAGAATTTTCTTAAATGAGTCCAATAAAGGAGAACTTGATGCCAGGCGTTCTACTAAAAGTAATTGCTTATGAAGTGTGTTTAATTCACCTTCAATTTTTGAAAGTGCGGTATACGTTTGAAGCACTTTAGAACTTGTATATTTTGCAAAAAGAAAGTAAGCAAAAACAAGCAGCCAAAAAGCAGAAGATCCAATCCAATCAAATAGATAAGCCCCAAGAGTGGCCAAAGTTATAGTAGTAAATATAACAGGTAATATTTTCCAGAAAGGCTGTTGCAAAGGCTTAGGCACCGAGAGCCAGAATTTCATCTTCTCTTCGGTTGCAAAAGTTAAAGGATTTGCCATACCTGTTGATTGTAACTTTTGCCGCCAGTGCCAGTCAGCTGACAGATTTTTTGCCGCAGCTTGCCGGTCAATTATAGCGGGTCTTTCCGATCCCTCTAGTAGTACCGCCGCAAGCATTTTTTTTGATTGCTCTGAAGTACATCGGTTTACGTATTGATATATCGATGCCGTCCCAAATAAATCAATGTCGCCTGCGTAGGGATGTTCATGCGGTAAGAAGGAAAGGCCGTCTTCCCTGTTATGATAATTTCCTGATAGAATTGACAGCTCTTCATTGTTTATAAATAACATTCTCTCCACATCAGCAATCTTATCATTATTGTCAGCATCAATAGAAATTACATAAAGAAAAACGGCAATTCCTACTGCAACTAATAACCACGTTATAACTAAGTTTTTAAAAAAAAGCGAATAAATTAAAAGTAATATGGCAAGTACTATAACTAATCTCAGCCAGCCAATGTTACTTCTTTTTCTTTTAAGTTTTTGTAAGAGGTGTGAGTGAAAGGTCACCTGTTGTTTGTACGTTTCTTGCGGCGTCGTCTGTTGTTGCATAATTATAGCGGGAACATAATAAAAACGTTAAGATAGCAATTGAAACCATATTGTTTACTAAATTTGCT
The DNA here is from genome assembly GCF_025963695.1 of Segetibacter sp. GTDB lineage: Bacteria > Bacteroidota > Bacteroidia > Chitinophagales > Chitinophagaceae > Segetibacter. The sequence goes on from NZ_JAOQAH010000037.1 coordinate 37,527, forward strand.
GCTCAACAAATGGGGCTGTACTTGGTTTTGACAGCGTAGATTGTTGTGGGTATAAGCATGCAGTGCGTTGGGTCATTAGCACTATAATCTGAAAACTCAACAAACAAAAGGCGAAAATACTTACGCCATGGCTGCCTAATTCAGAGAATTAGCACTCATTATGGCCGGGAATGCAGGTCTACCTGTTACCACGCTTCCCCGCTGAATCAAACAAACAAAACGGGTTGCCACTACAGAAGGCTGTGACTGTAGTGTAAGACCATCCAGCTAAGGAAGTGATTGGTTTGTCCGGTTCCGGCTGCTTCCCGACAAATAATTCCGGAATAAGCATGTAGAAGGCTTATGGCAGATATGTTTGGACAGCGGTTCGACTCCGCTCAGCTCCACTTATTAGGCTATCAAAAGCAATTAAAAGGGTTAGCAAATTATTGATTTGCTGACCCTTTTTGTTTTTGCGGTTACCCCATTATTAGATTTCCTTTCTGTGGAATAGGATCTCGCTTCTTATCTCTTTTACAATGCCAGCGGTGCGAGAGAGGCGCCACGAACTTTTTAATCTTCCTTCCTATCGTACAAAAAAATAAAGACGATCTTTAATGCTTAAACAAGTTGCGGTGAATGAAATTTTAGTAAAAAACAACGTAAAGGTTTTTGGCACAGGTCAGCCGATGTTATTTGCCCATGGTTTTGGTTGCGACCAAAATATGTGGCGGTTTATAATTCCTGCTTTCGAAAAGCAATACAAGATTGTTCTCTTTGACTATGTTGGTTCAGGCAAATCTGATATAACAGCTTACAATGCCGAAAAGTATAGTGATTTAAATGGGTATGCTAATGATATACTTGATATTGTAACTGCTTTAGATTTGAACGACATCGTTTTCGTAGGACACTCGGTTAGTTGCATGATTGGTTTGCTTGCCTCCCTTAAACAACCAAATCGTTTCAATAAAATGATTTTTATTGGCCCTTCTGCCCGTTACATAAATGATCAACCTTCTTATATAGGCGGATTTGAAAGAAAAGACATTAAGGAGCTATTGGAAACAATGGATAAAAACTATATAGGTTGGGCAAACTTTTTAGCGCCGGCTATAATGAAAAACCCTGATAAGCCTGAACTGGGAGAAGAATTAGCTGCAAGTTTTTGTTCTACCGATCCTGTTATTGCCAGGCAATTTGCAGAAGTGACTTTCTTGTCAGATAACAGGGAAGATCTTTCTAAATTAAAAATACCCGCATTAATACTTCAATGCTCCGACGACCTTATTGCTCCGTTAGAAGTTGGCACTTACCTTGAACAACAAATCTCAGGTAGCACTCTAAAAATAATGAAAGCGACCGGTCATTGTCCACATATGAGTGCACCCGCAGAAACAATTGAATTAATGAGCAATTATCTTGCTACTGCCAGCTAAATGCCTATGACCTTTGAAAATGAAATTCTATTAAAACAAGTTCCTTGTGGCATTTTTGCGTGTACTGAAGATGGTGTAATAACAATGGCTAACACCTATTGCAGCAACTTATTGGAATATGAAGAGACCCAACTGATAGGAACAAATATTTCCACAATACTTACATTATCAGGAAGAATATTTTACCAGACCCATCTTTATCCGCTGGTGAAATTGCACCGCGATGCAGAGGAGATTTTTTTAAACCTCGTTACAAGATCAAAAAAAGATGTACCAGTTGTTTTAAATGCGGTGCTTGCTACGACCAAAAGCGGAACCGCCATAGTATATTCATTTATCCCTGTACTTAACCGACGCAAGTACGAGGATGAAATTTTACAGGCAAAAAAGAATGCCGAGGATGCTTTGCGTAAAAATGTAGCGTTAGAAAAAATAAAGCAGGAATTAGAGCTACAACAAAAGGAACTGGATAAACAAATTACCTTACTTACTTTTCAGAATAAGGAGTTGCTTCAATTAGGAAATGTGATCACGCATGATCTGCAGGAACCGCTAAGAAAACTGATGCTGTTTTCTCACGAATTACTTTCAGGCGAATTAAGTGCAGATGAAAAAGAAGTAGCGTTATCTGCCATTAAGAGATCCTCTCAAAAAATTAAAAACCTTCTGCTAAACCTGCAGGAATATTTAAGCCTTTCCACAGATTCTTCAGAAAAAACCAGCGTTGACCTGCAAGAAGTATTGCAATACGAGTTGCAGCAATTGCAGTCCCTGCATTCTCATATAAAAGTTCATGCAGAAATTGCTGTATTACCGTCGATAAAGGGCTGCAAAAAACAGCTTCATTTATTGTTCCATCAACTTATTAAAAATGCTTTTGACCATGGCACTACTGATAATAACTTGTTTCTTGTTATAAGATCAGTTATAGTAAAAGAAAACCTCTTCAACTCATTACATAATCGATATGAATATATAGATTATGCGAAAATTACTATTACCGATAGTGGTCCGGGTTTCGATAACAGGTATAAAGAATACATCTTTGACTTCCTTAAAAAGCTCCATCCGGCAACAACCTCCGACGGCTTCGGGCTCGCTTTTTGTATAAAAATAGTGGAGAATCATTTTGGCAACATCAAAGCCGATGGTGCAGTTGGAATTGGTGCCACTTTTACGCTTATGTTACCAATTGATTATGTCTATTAAATTCTACAATGAATAAATCTGCTACAATTATGCTGGTTGACGATGATGAAGATGACCGGTTAATCTTTACATCTGTTATTAGTGAGATTGATGCTACCATTGATTGTATATGTTTTAGCACTGCCTTAAATAGTCTGAAAACTCTTCAAACAAAAGATACTGGTAAACCTGATTGCATTTTTTTAGATCTCAACTTACCACTAATGCATGGCTTCGAATTCTTAAAGATTATTAAAACTTCAAAAGACTTACATGATATCCCGGTAATCATTTATTCAACTTCCTCACGTGAGGCTGATAAAATAAAAGCAAAAGAACTAGGTGCATCTAACTTTTTAAGCAAACCGAGCTCTATGAGGGACTTAAAAGAAAAGGTGACCGAGCTTTTAACCACTGTTTGTTGCAACAATAATTAGAAAGTCTAAAGCATCTAGTATAGCTGCAAGCGCTTTATAAAAGAGATCATTGAGGTTTTTGCCAACGTGCGAAATCAAACATAAAATAAGCAAACGAACACGCACCTAAAATAGACAAGATTAAAAAATACTATTTGTGCACGGTAATTAATAGTGTAAAGGCATAGAAATTGTAGTATTGAAAAAGATGCGTTAGCTCTTCTGGTTTTAATTTGGGTTTTTAAGAATACAGGTACTTTTTTGAATTTTGGATACTTTAATAGGTTTTTTGAATTTTGAATTTTTACTTTTAGTACTTTTTAATGTTGATTTATTATTTTTTGAGTTAACGCATTTTGGGCAGCTTAGGCTGCCCTTTCTATTTTATCATCTTTCTTCTCTTAACATGCAGAGTTCTTGCAATTACTTATCATCCCCAGGCGCCTTCTGTAAAACTTTCGCTTCCGGCCCCGTGTCTGCAACTATCTAAATGCAGAAGGGCAATTTGTTGATGTTTGATAATTTGTTGCTTGTCTTACATAAAGGGCTGTCAGGCAAATTATAAGTTGTTTAGCCTGAATTAAATTTCTTTCAACCACGGCATGGGGATAAATTTGGAGCTTTATTAGCGAATACATTTAAGAATGGCACTAACAGAAGCAGACGGTTTTCCTTTTTTGAGTGGTGGTGGCGAAATGGGTAAGCTTATTCGTACTAAAGACTGGAGTACAACTGCTCTTGGCTCACCTGACAGTTGGCCGTCAAGTCTACGTAGTTCGATCAGCATACTTCTCAATTCGCAATTTCCAATGTTTATATGGTGGGGACCCGAAGAGATTACCCTCTACAACGACGCATATCGTCTTATCCTGGGTGAAAAGCACCCGAAAGCACTGGGAGCCCCAGGATCAAAAGTCTGGTCTGAAATCTGGAATATTGTTGGTCCACTCGCAGAGCGGGTTCAGAAACAAGGTGAATCGAATTGGGCCGAAGACCAGTTGCTATATATTAACAGGCGTGGGTTTTTAGAGGAGAGTTATTTCACTTTCTCGTACAGCCCGATGTTAAATGAAGTGGGCGGGATAGCGGGTGTATTCTGCGCTTGTACTGAAACTACCGAAAAGGTATTAGCTACACGTAAATTGAAGGAGAGTGAACAAAGTCTTCGGAAGATTATTCTTCAGGCTCCTGTTGCAATGTGTATTCTTCGCGGGGAGAATTTTGTTATTGAGGTAGCTAACGAAAAAATGTTTGAGTTATGGGGAGTAGCATCTAAAGGCGTCGTTGGTTTGCCTTTGTTTGAAGCGGTGGTGGAGGCTAAGAATGAAGGATACGAAGAACTGATGACTAAGGTACTTACAACCGGTAAGCCGGTTGTTGGAAGAGAGCAGCCTGTAAGTTTACCAAGAAACGGAAGGGTGGAAACTGTTTTTATCAATTTTAGTTATGAAGCCATTCGTGAACTAGATAACACCATTACCGGGGTGATGGCCATGGTGACTGACGTAACTGAACAGGTGATAGCGCGAAGAAAAATAGAAGACCTGGTATCAAACCGTACTGAGGAGTTAGCGAAGGTTAACGAGGCATTGATGAAAACAAACCGGGAGCTTGCAAGTTCAAATGCAAAACTCGAAGAGTTTGCTTATGCAGCATCCCACGACATGAAAGAACCCATACGAAAAGTAATTGTTTTTTCGGACCGTTTGAAAAATAGCCTGAGAGAACGCATGAATGAGACTGAAATAAGCTTGTTTGAACGAATGGAAAAAGCTACGCAACGAATGGGGCTTTTAGTGGATGATCTTTTAATGTTTTCACACGTAAGTGAAAAGCCTTTGGAGATGGAAGAAGTTGATTTGAATAAAAAATTTGAGAACGTGTTAGCGGATCTGGAAATGCTTATTGAAGAAAAACAAGCACTTATAGCCGTAGGCAGGCTGCCAACAGTTAGAGGCTACAGAAGACAACTACAACAGCTTTTTCAAAACCTAATTGGCAATGCCTTAAAGTACAGTAAGCCTGATACCCGCCCCGAAATTACATTAACATGTAAGGTGGTAAAAGGCGATGAAATTCCATCGGCAGCGATGCAAGAACTGCCTGAGCGTTCTTTTTACCAAGTAGAAGTGCGCGACAATGGTATTGGCTTTGAACAGAAATATGCAGAAAACATTTTCGGCATTTTTCAGCGACTGCATAATAAAGCTGAATATGAAGGAACGGGTGTTGGTTTGTCAATCGCACGTAAAGTAGTAGAAAATCACAACGGATATATTTGGGCGAATAGTCAGCCGGGTAAAGGATCAACATTTCATGTGCTGCTTCCGGTCTAAAATGTAACGCAAGCCCAAGTAGAGTTTCTGCTAAGCTTTTGCTTAAAACCTTAATAAAGAAATTTGGTTTGGCTTATGCGTGCAGTTAAGCTTCAGACGAGGGGGAGTCAATGTAATTATTAGGTTCGCGGGTTCCTCTCTAACCTCAACCTAAAAAAACACCCTAAATGTTTCTCTCTCCAGGTTTTCTTATTTGAACATCCGGTAATAAGAGTATACAGATCGCACGCATGAGTATGGGCCGCATTACTAACAGCGGACAAATTAAAAACGCGATTGAGTACGATACGGTAAAGGCAAGCAGCTTGATTTTGTATTGGTAATGTAAAAGCAAAGTACAGGGTTGAAAGCTTTGTCAACAGCAATAAGTGGAGATGTTCCAACCACTGTTGGAGGCTGATCGGTAGCTACAGTCACTGCACTCTTGTGGAGCCGTTTCGCATCTTATACGAGACACCGGTTAGTAAATGAACTTACAGTCATCGCCAAGCGGTTACCCAAGTAAAAGCAGTAATTACGGCTGGTAAACTAGAGGCCGAAGCTGCAACCAACTAAGTTTTAGAGATAGCTTGAAATGGGTTAAGCCGATAAATTGTTTAAGTGTAAATGCTGACGTGAGCTGTGCACAATTTTATACTACAAGTACAAGAGAGTGACACAACAATGCCTCATTATTATTCTGCAGCTTGTACACGCCAAAAGCAATTAGTGCATTGTATGATGCTTTATCTTCTTAGTTTTAAAAGTAAAATGCTTCTGGCTGAGGTAGCTGAATGTAACAACGAAGGCTGTTGTAATTATTTTAGAAATTATTGGATGGATATGCAATTGCTCGATAAAGAATTTTAAGAACATATAGTTAAGGGCAATGCATGCTAATACCATAGAGAAATACCTTACCAATTGAACTCTTCCCCGCAAGTTACTTTCGTTAAAAACAAGGTATCGGCTATAATAAAAACCAATCGGGAACGTGATGCAAAATGCAGCGATCATTGCAAGGATGTGGGGGCTTATAGCAAAATATTGAAAATGCATCACTCCATGTTGCTTGAACCTGTTTTCAAAAAGACCAAAAAGAAAAATGTCGAGTAGGGTATTTGCACCTCCACAAGCTGCGTACCTAAAGGTCTGCAGGGGCATAAACTTTCTGAACAAAGGATAGAAAAAATCGATGACGCTCAACAAAAAATTATTCATTAGCCTGATATACTAAATGGGGCGCGAAGATAAGCCTTGTAAATTGTACTTTTGCGGCCCAAACCGTTAAAAAGAATGAGTGTTGTTGCTAAGATAAAACAAGTTGCGGCTCTAGCTATCGCCCACTTGTATAACTTCCAGATTGACGAAACAGGAATTTTGGTTAATGCTACAAAGCCAGAATTTGAAGGCGAGTATACGATTGTATTATTCGCTTTTGTAAAGCAACTACGAAAATCACCTGAGGCACTTGGCCAGGAACTCGGAAAGTTTATTGTAGACAATAACGGTGATCTTTTTTCGGGCTATAATGTGATAAAAGGCTTTCTCAATCTCTCCATCACTCCTGGTTACTGGACCACTTTTCTTCACGGGGAATTTGCAAACGAAGCGTTTGGAAAATCACCTGCGCAGCATAAAAAAGTAATGGTGGAGTATTCGTCACCCAATACAAACAAGCCTTTGCACCTCGGGCACCTGAGAAACAATTTTTTAGGCTGGAGCACTGCGGAGATTTTAAGGGCTTCGGGAAATGAAGTGATAAAAACGTGTATTGTAAATGATCGTGGAATACATATTTGCAAAAGCATGATTGCATGGCAAAAACACGCAAACGGCGCAACTCCGGAAATAACCGGGAAGAAAGGTGATCATTTGGTTGGCGATTATTATGTAAAATTTGAAGAAGATTTAAAAGCCCAAGCTGTAACGGTTCTTGCGCAGTTACAAGACAGGAAACTGGAGGGTTTTACAAAAGAGGAAGAGATAAAAATAATGGCATTGCTGAATGCTCTTGAGCAGGTAAACCCCGGCCAAAACAAAGAAAAATACAATGAGATAAAAAGCGAGCTAAATGAAATAGCGCGTAACAATACCCCCATAATGAAAGAAGCAAAACAAATGCTGCTGAAATGGGAACAAGGCGATGAAAAAATACTTTCGTTGTGGAGGAAAATGAACAATTGGGTGTACGCAGGCTTTGATGAAACTTATAAAAGGATTGGTAGCAACTTCGACAAAATTTATTACGAGAGTGATTTGTACTTACTAGGAAAGGATATTGTTGAAGAAGGACTGCAAAAAGGAGTTTTGTTCAGGAAAGATGATGGCAGTGTATGGATTGACTTAACAGCAGACGGACTCGATGAAAAACTGGTATTACGCAGAGATGGAACCTCGGTTTATATAACCCAGGATCTTGGCCTTGCGCAATTAAAGTACAAGGAATACGGGATTGATGAAAGCATTTACGTTGTTGGCGACGAGCAGAATTACCACCTGAAAGTGCTAAAGCTGATCATGCAAAAGCTGGGTGCACCGTACGCCAATGGTATAACTCATTTAAGTTATGGAATGGTAGAACTGCCTACTGGAAAAATGAAAAGCCGTGAAGGTACAGTGGTAGACGCAGATGACCTGGTAGATGCAATGATTGAAATCGCCAAACAAAAAACCAAAGAACAGGGTAAAACGGAGGGTTTTACAGACTCTGAATTACGCGAACTTTATGAAACAATTGGCATGGGCGCTTTAAAGTTTTTTCTACTGCGCGTAGACCCTAAAAAGAGGATGATTTTTAACCCTGAGGAAAGTATAGAACTACAAGGTTTCACCGGTCCGTTTGTACAATATACGCATGCTCGCATAAAAAGCATCTTGCGAAAAGAGCAACCCAAAGCTTTGCCGCTTTCTACTGATCTGCTTCGGCTTGAAAAAGATATCATTATTATCCTCGAGCAATTTCAGGCAGTGATTAAGGAGTCTGGCAATGACCACGATCCTTCAAAAATTGCCATATATGCTTTCAACCTGGCAAAAACCTTCAACTCATTTTACACAGAACACTCCATAGCGAACGCAGAAACAGAAGAGAAAAAAGAACTTCGTTTGCAGCTGGCGGTTTTAACAGCGCGAACAATTAAAACTGCAATGGGTTTGCTAGGGATTGCGGTACCTGAAAGAATGTAAGCCTAAATGGCCGGCGCTATTCTATAGTACTCTCGTTTAAATTAATAAGAACCTTCTCTAATAATTTCGGCTGTACACTTTTTAATTCTCTCCAAATACATACTTTTTATTTCTATCTCGTCTTTATAAGGGAAGCCTTTTTCGACCTGCAAAAATAATGCTCTGGTCATTTTCGATAATTCAAAAGCCTTGGCAAACGTTTCAGCAGCAACCATTTTTTAAACACCTCAGGTAAAGTCTATGATTAGGAGCAGGTTTAAATTCATTTTCTAAAAAAAAGACTAATAGTCTAAAGGCAATATGTTCATTAGTAGTATTAAAACTAATAAAACATTCGCTGGTCGTTCACGATCAGCGGTAGCCTCAAGTTGTACCTATGCCTCCGAAAAATGCAAAAAGGTGGGATGAGTATCAGTAGAGGAATTTGGAACACAAAAATTCCCGAAAAAAACTGCGGAAGAATTCATACCAACACATATGCATGACAAAATCAATACCTTCGCATTTTGAAAAAGTATTTGCTTTTTTTAATTTTGTAGCCAACAATTGAACAAATCTCTTCTTTGTTGCGTCGCACACTTTTGCTTATAGTAGAAACAGGAGCCAGGTTGTAGGGAATGGTACTTTATTTGCGACTGCCTCCTTCGGCAATTGTTTCTACAATTACAGATGATTATAAACCTTTTAATAAAATGTTTGTAGTAAACAGATGTTTCACCTTTTAAACTTTTACAAATGATCCCAGCAGACAATGGTAAACCAAATCAATCGGAGAGCAATGGCAGCTCAGGCAACGGACAGCAAAACAGTTCCGGTATTCTAACCACGCGCCAGGGCCATCCTGTTTCAAATAATCAAAGCCTACGCACAGTTGGAAACCGCGGACCTGCGACTTTAGAAAATTACCAGTTTCTTGAAAAAATGTCCCATTTCGATCGTGAGCGTATACCAGAGCGTGTAGTGCATGCACGCGGAACAGGTGCTCACGGTGTATTTGAAGCTTACGGAACAGTAGGCAATGAACCTA
>NZ_JAOQAH010000039.1 GCF_025963695.1 Segetibacter sp.
AAATTTGGATATTGTAATGGGGGGCAACTTTTACGAGTCCAAACCAGAGGTGGGTATCTACGACGCCAGTTATGGAGTGTTTTTAAAAGGCGATGGAAAAGGTGGCTTTAAATCAGTAAAAATGGAACACAGCGGATTTAAAGTCAGGGGTGCCATACGAGGCATTAAAACAATAAGAGCCGGCAAATTTACCCTTATGCTGGCTGCTTTAAATAATAGTAAAGTGAAAGTTTTCAAGATTAAGTAATCTTGAATTTAAATAAAGTAGCAGTAAATGATAAAAAAGGATATAGCATTTTATAGAGGAATTTAGAAAACTGTGGGATGATGGGTGCCATAAAAAACTGAAGTAGAAGTGAGTGACACAACAAAAGACGATTAATGGCAAATGTTGGAAAACCGAAAATTGGATAAAAATTGTAAGGGCTTTTTCTTTTCAATGCTTTAAGATGTGTTTCTTGATAGACATACAATAGTTTGGTTTTATTGAAAATGAATTAGACGGAATTTTTTGTGGGAATATTATTTCGTAAATCAATAACTTTCATTTTTAATTGAGCGACTACTTAAATTGATTTATGCCTGCCTTTCTTTCAACGTATGTTTTACCTTGCATCCATTGTATAAATGCAACATTCAGAATTTCAAGCACAGATCCTCCTATAAACATGCATCTCTTCTGATTACTAATGATTTCAACCCTTATTTGATTTGCCAACCTCAATCACTATTTATAATACTTTAATTACTATAACTTGAAACACATGAAGTTTTCGTTTTCTTGTTTTCCGTTCAGGTGTATAAGGGTAACTTATACAACAAAAGCAATTCTTTTTATTGCTGGTGTTATAGGTTACCAGATTCTTCCTGCTCAGAATACTTTGCCCCTTACCGACCTTTCTTTTTTTCAAAGCCCTGGTGCTACCTGGAGAGTGGCGGGAGATGTGAAGGCCGATCTGGGAAAAAATGCAGTTTTAACTACAACACCGGGAACGGGAGTTTTGGTAAACCTTACAGACTTTAATAACGTGGGTCGTGATCTTGTCTCGAACATGCAGCACGGCGACGTGGATCTTGAGCTGGACTACATGATGGCTAAAGGGTCAAACTCTGGAATTTATCTGCAGGGTCGTTATGAGATTCAATTGTTAGATAGCTGGGGAGTAATAAATCCTAAAGCAGGCGATAATGGTGGCATTTATGAGCGTTGGAACGAAGGAAAGCCAGATGGTCAAAAGGGATATGAGGGACACGCTCCCAGGCAGAATGCAAGTAAGGCACCCGGTTTATGGCAGCACATAAAAATATCATTTCAGGCCCCGCGGGTAAATAATACCGGCCTTAAGCTGGAGAGTGCCAAAATATTGCGTGTAGAGTTGAATGGTGTGTCGATACAGGAGAATGTGGAGCTTTCGGGCCCGACAAGAGGTGCACTGGGTAGTGACGAAGTAGCCTTAGGGCCACTACGGTTACAGGGAGATCACGGGTCTGTTGCCTTTAGAAATATTAAGGTAACGACTTATGATAAACCCCGTCCGGAATTGATTGATTTGAAGTATAAGGTATATAAAGGAAAGTTTGAAACACAACCGGATTTTAAAAAGTTGCCTCCTGATGCTGAAGGATCTTCTGTAATTCTTTCATCTAATATCAGCAAATTAGAAAATGAGTTTACCATAGTGTACACAGGTACTCTTAGGGTAAAGGAGGCGGGAGATTACAATTTTAATCTAAGCCTTTTGGCAGGAAGAGGATCGATGACCATTAATAACAATGTTGCAGTAACTGTAGGCCAGCAGAGGGGACGGGGAAAAGTTACTTTACCGGCAGGAGACCTTCCGTTTCAGTTAATATATTCAAAAATTTTTGATTTTGCCAAGCCTGCTTTGGGGCTTGCCATTGCCGGACCCGGGATAAGAGAATACCTGATTAGTGATGCAAATGTGGCTTCTGGTGATCCGATAGATCCTATTTTAATACACGCACCAGTAAATACCATCCTTCGAAGCTTTATGGATGTTGACACCATACGCGTTACGCATGCTGTAAACGTGGGAAGTCCATTGGAAGTTAACTACACTTATGATCTTGACAAGGGGATGATTGTGCAGGCATGGCGCGGAAGGTTTTTAGATGCTACTCCTATGTGGCATTCGCGCGGCGATGGATCTTCAAGACCTTCTGGTTCCTTACTAAAATTTGGCACCCCAATAATGGCTTTACAAACACTAGGTTCTGCTACGGCAGCGTGGTCCTCTGATACCGCAGGTACCGGTTATCGCCCAAAAGGATACATTATTGATGGCGCAGACCGACCCACTTTTCGCTACCAGATTTACAACGCGATGGTGAGTGATGTAACCAGGATAATGGATAAAAACGAAGGCCTTCATCGCGAGATATCCGTTGTTGGAGCTGTTCCAAACTTATATATGCGATTAGCTGAAGGTGATAAAATTGAAACAGCCGCAGAAAATCTTTACCTGGTAAATGACAAATCGTATTATGTACGAATAGATGATAGTGGAACAGGTAAAGCGATAATAAGAGATTCCAACGGTCGCAAAGAACTACTTGTGCCGGTTCAAAGCAAAATAAGTTATTCTATCCTTTTTTAAATTATAGCAAAAATGATTCGTTTTAATAAAAATGTCTTCAGTAAAATGCTCCCTGTTGTGTTGCTAATGGTAGCAATGTCAGGATGGAAGACTGAAGGATGGGCACAGGCAGAAAGTGCTAAAGAAGAAGATTATTTCAAAATAATGAGGGTGCCTGCACCGGAAGGTATCATACTTGAAGTAGGCGGCCTTTGTACTCTTCCAAACGGAGATGTAGGCGTAACTACCAGGCGCGGAGACGTTTTTATAGTAGAAAACCCAACCAGCCCACGTCCCTACTTTAGAAAGTTTGCCAGCGGCATGCACGAGGTGTTGGGACTGGTGTATAAAGAGGGTGCATTGTATTGCGCCCAGCGTGGAGAGCTAACAAAACTTGTTGATACAGATATGGATGGTAAAGCAGACGTATATGAAACAGTGTATGCCTGGCCGGTATCAGGAAACTATCACGAATATAGCTTTGGACCAAAATTGGCACCTGATGGTTCTTTCTTTGTAACACTTAATCTCGGATTTCCTGAAGACTGGTGGCACCCAAGAAGTTTTGTACCGTGGAGAGGCTGGGCGCTGAATATTAAGGAGGATGGTAGTATGGAACCGTGGGCAACGGGGCTACGTTCTCCTTGCGGTATAAGCATGATAGACGGTGAATTGTGGTATACTGATAACCAGGGCGATTGGGTAGGATCGGGTAGCCTGAAGCCTATAAGAAAGGGAGCTTTTTTAGGTCATCCTTCGGGGTTGGTTTGGGCCAATTTACCAAACTCGCCCGTGAAGGTTAGGCAGGAGCAGATATTGTCGAAAATAAATCCGAGGCTGGACGTAGATAAAGAGGGCCGTCCGGTGAAGCCACCAAATATCGTGAACGAACAGTTTATGACCCAGGCAGATATGAAGCAATTTGTACCCGAACTACAGGCGCCCGCGGTTTGGTTACCGCATGGTATTTTAGGAATATCTAATTCTGAAATCGTAAAAATACCGGAAGGTTCTTTTGGCCCTTTTGCTGGTCAGCTGTTGGTAGGTGACCAGGGGCAGAGTATTATTGATCGTGTGTTTATGGAGAAAATTAATGGCGAATACCAGGGAGCTTCATGGGCGTTTAGAAGTGGCTTTCAATCAGGCATCGTTCGGTTAGCGTGGGCGAAAGATGGTTCGTTAATGGTTGGTGAAACAAATCGTGGTTGGGGATCAGCAGGCGAAGCCACTGAAGGACTTCAGCGACTGGTATGGAACAATTCAATTCCATTTGAAATGAGAGCAGTTCGTGCAATGCCTGACGGCTTTGAAATTGAGTTTACAAAACCCGCTGACCGGAAAACAGCAGAAGATATAGCTTCTTACTCTGTAGAAAGTTACACTTATAAATATCATGCTGTATACGGTAGTCCTCCTGTTAGTACCCAGAAGTGTACAATTACCGGCGTAAAGGTTACAGCTGATGGAATGAAGGCAAGAATTGTAGTCAGTAACCTCCGCAAAAATTTCATTCATACAATCACCATTAACGGCGTTCAGGATAAAGAAACTTTCTTTTCCCTGGTTCACCCGGTCGCTTATTATACCTTAAATAATATTCCCGAAGGAAAAAAGCTTCTTAGCAGTGAAGTAAGTACAAAGAACTCGGGCAAGGGCGGAAAAGGATCTTCACTTCCTTCAAAAAGTACTGTTCCTGTTCGTTACAAAAATACAAAAGGTGCTGCTGCAAATCCTGCCACCTCAGGTCAGGAGCCCACTACCGCTACACCAGGCTCATCAAAAGCAAGTGCAACGAAAGCCCCTACATTTGCAGAAGTTAAAAACCTTTTGCAAAAAAATACTTGTCTCGCCTGTCATAACACAGACACTCGACAAGTGGGTCCTGCTTACAAAGAGGTTGCTAAACGCAAGTATACCGTTGCACAAATTGTTCAGTTAATTCACAATCCAAAACCCGAACATTGGCCTGATTATTCCACTCCAATGCCGCCCATGCCACAAGTACCAAATAGCGAAGCGCGTAAAATTGCAGAATGGATAAATTCTCTAAATACGTCTAAATAAAAAAAGGTAAATAATAGTTTTCAGATAAATAAAGCAAATACTAATAAACCGGATTTATAGTTTTTAAATAAAATACAAGATGAAAAAATTTGTAATTATTGCAGCCATTTTAACGGGAGCGTCAACCATCGCAGAGGCTCAGGCACCTCAAAGAGCGAGGCCCGAAGAAACAGAATATTACTCTCCCGTTCCCCCGGTGGTTACACCCGGCACCGGTTTCAGTGATGCTCCTTCTGATGCCATCATTTTATTTGACGGAAGAAACCTTGACCAATGGATTAACTCAAAAGACTCTACCGCTGCAAAGTGGACACTTGGCGATAACGTAATGACAGTGAATAAGAGCATCGGCGACATTCAAACCCGCAGTTCTTTTACCGATTACCAAATGCATATTGAATACAAAATACCAGCTAACATTACCGGATCAGGTCAGGCCAGGGGTAATAGTGGAATATTTTTGGCCACACTACCATGGGGATCGGGATACGAATTGCAGGTGTTAGACAATTATAAAAACACTACTTACGTAAACGGACAGGTGGGAAGTATGTACAAACAGGCTGTTCCCCTGGCTAACGCAAGTAAGAAGCCGGGCGAGTGGCAGACGTACGATATTGTTTGGACGTCGCCAAAGTTTGATGACCATGGTATATTGAAATCTATGGCCAGAGTTACAGTTCTTCACAATGGGGTGCTTGTACAAAACAATACTTCTTTGTTGGGTGATACGCCTTATATCGGTCAGCCATCTTATAGAAAACATGGCGCTGCACCTATCAAGCTGCAATCGCACGGAGATAAGAGCGAGCCGATAAGTTACAGGAATATTTGGCTGAGGCCTTTGTAGGATTAAGGTGACCAACTTGATAATTGACAAAGCTGCTGATTGGCTTTAATAATTCGAAATAAAGTAAAAAAAGAAAAGCTGTTACAAATGTGACGGCTTTTCTTTCTAGAAGAAAGGCCTTACATAATTATGCATTATTGGAAAACGCTTAGATGCTCCGCCGGATGGACAGGGTTCCTGATTGTTATTTTTTTTGGTTGTAATTCACGTCATGAAAAGCCTGCTGCTTTCAAAGTGTTAAACAGTAAGCAAACGGGGTTGGAGTTCACAAACAAGCTTACATCGACCGACTCCTTCAATTTGTTTGAGTACATGTACTTCTATAATGGCGCCGGTATTGGAGCCGGAGACTTCAATAGCGACGGACTCACCGATCTTTTCTTTTCTTCGAATCAGGGAGCAAACACATTATACCTTAACACAGGCAAGCTGCATTTTAAAGATGTTTCTGTAGCAGCGAAAATACCAACTGAAAATGCATGGAACACAGGTGTGTCTGTAGTAGATATAAATAGCGATGGGCTCTTAGATATTTACATTTGCCGCGTAGGGAAATATGAAATATTAAAAAGTCACAACCAGTTGTTGGTCTGCCAGGGAATAGATAAGAATGGTACTCCTTTCTACGCAGATAAAGCCCGGGAGTTTGGATTAGACTTTTCGGGATTTAGTTCACAGGCTGCTTTTTTTGATTATGATTTGGATGGAGACTTAGACATGTTCTTATTGAATCATTCTATCCACGAAAAAGGCAATTATAGCCCGAGGAAAGATTTTGCCGGTTCTTATCATCCGCTCTCCGGCGATCGTATGTACCGAAACGACGGTGCACGATTTTCAGACGTGACACGTGAGTCTCAGATTAATAGTTCTGCTATTAGCTATGGATTGGGAGTTGTAGTGGCAGATATTAATCTCGATGGCTATCCTGATTTATATGTTGGAAATGATTTTCATGAAAATGATTATCTATATATCAATCAAAAAGACGGCACTTTTAAAGAAGATCTTAATGAGCAAATAATGCATACCAGTCGTTTTAGCATGGGCGTAGATGCTGCCGATGTTACCAACGATGGGTTCCCGGAAATTATTTCTGTCGATATGTTGCCATCCGATCCATTGGTTCTAAAAAGGTCTCTGGGCGAAGACGAGTACGATATATTTAACCAGAAGATTGAGTTCGGATATAATTACCAATACAGCCGCAACAGCTTACAGTACAATCGGAGGAACGGTATGTTTAGTGAGGTCGGCTTTTACACAAAGGTTGCCGCCACAGACTGGTCGTGGGCGCCTTTATGGGTCGATTTTGATAATGATGGTTTGAAGGATTTATTTGTTTCTAATGGTATTCCTAAAAGAATGAATGACATCGACTACATTAATTTTATTTCGAGCCAGGAAGTGCAACAAAAGATACAGGATAATAAGATGAATGAGACGGATGCTATCTTAATAGACAAATTCCCTAAAATAAAAATTCCTAATAAATTTTTTAAAAACAATGGTGATTTGAAGTTTGAGGATGTGGGGGAAAGTATTGGCGATGATCAAGCTACTTATTCTAATGGTGCTGTTTATGCGGATTTAGACAACGACGGCGACCTGGATATAGTGGTAAATAATATTGATGAACCTGCCCTCGTGTATGAAAATACAAATAGTGATTTCAATAAAACCAGGTCGCTCAACATTAAAATAAAAGGACCAGACAGAAATCCAGATGCGTTAGGTTCAAAAGCTGTTGTGTTTGCAAATAATGGAGTAAGAGTTTATGAGAAGTTTCCAGTGCATGGGTTTCTTTCAAGTATGGAAACACCTTTACAGATAGGGTTAACCAATACGCGCGTAGACTCTATATTTTTCATTTGGCCCGATGGTACTTTTCAACCTGTAAACCTTTCAAAAGATACGGCTGCTGTTTCCATCACTTACCAGAAAAATCTTCCTGCATTTGATTACAGAAAAATAACCTCTTTTAAAAAATTCGGCAGCTTTCCCGTTGCAGATATAACTGCTACCATTGGCCTTAATTTTCGTCACATTGAGAACCCTTACAGGGAATTTGATCAGGAGCCGCTGCTGCCCCATATGTTTTCAACAGAGGGACCTGCATTGGCAGTTGCAGATGTAAATCACGACGGTACAGAAGACATATTTATAGGTTCTTCAAAAGGACAGAAAAGTGCAGTATTTACACAAAACAATAGCGGAGGCTTTACTAAAATAACTGTACCTGCAATAGATAATGATAGCACCTATGAAGACGTATCGGCAATTTGGGCCGATATAAATAACGATGGAAATGAGGATTTAATTGTAGCAAGCGGAGGTAATGAACAGGTAGGCAAAGAAAGCTTTCTTGCCCCCAGGATATACATGAACGATGGCAGGTTACATTTTACCGTTCTAAATAATGCTTTCGACCATATCCACGTAAATGCCTCCGGCATTGTAGCAACTGATTTTAATAACGACGGATATTTAGATCTTTTTCTTACCGGTAGAACGGTACCATGGAGTTATGGGGAAATACCACGCTCGTACCTGCTGCAAAATGATAAAAATGGGAAGTTTACAGATGTCACTTCTTTATATGCAAAAGAGCTTTTAAATATTGGGTTTGTTACTAACAGTGTCTTAAATGACATTGATAAGGATGGGGACCAGGACCTGTTATTATCACTGGAGTGGGGAGGGATAGTTGCGTTTATAAATGACAAGGGAACATTTATAAAACGTATCCTGACGGATAAAATGGGTTGGTGGAATTTTGTTACACCTGCTGATCTTGACAACGACGGAGACATAGATTTAATAGCTGGAAACCTGGGTTTAAACAGCCGGTTAAAAGCATCGGAAAAGGAGCAGGTTAATTTGTATTACAATGACTTTGACGGTAACGGCAAGAACGAACAGGTTATGACTTATTATGTAAATGGAAGAGAAATTCCCTTTTCGAGCAAGGCGGAGTTAGAGAAGCAAATACCCCTTTTGAAGAAAAAATTTTTGTATGCGAAGGATTTTGCAAAAGCTTCACTCAACGATATATTTTCTCAACAAAAGCTTGACGAAGCGAGGAGGCTGTCCGCTAACTATTTTTCAAATTCGATTCTCATTAATGATGGAAAAATGAATTTCACTGTTAGACCAATGCCATGGGAAGCACAGTTTTCATCGTACAAGGACGCTGTTATAGTAAATGCAAATGGAGATGATTTACCTGACATCCTGGTTGTTGGAAACTATTATGAAAATAATATTGAAATGGGTAGGTCTGATGCGGACTTTGGAACCCTTCTCTTGAATAGAGGAAACGGTTCTTTTGCTTGTGAAAGCTTGAATGGCTTTAAAGTGAAAGGTCAGGTACGTCGTGTTGGGAAAATGAAAATACAGAAGAAAGACGCCTATATACTAGCCAGGAACAATGATAGCACTTTAGTTATCAGGTTTCAGGGTAACAATAAATAGTTTGAGATTTAACCCGCCATGCTTAAAAAAAATTAATTGTTTTTGCAATTAGTTACAGAATTCCTATTTTTCCTGACGAATTGTGAAACAACCTGGTGCCATACTACTGATTGCTATCTTCCTATTTAATCTTTTTGGTTATAGGCTAGTCTTTAATTACGCTCAACAGCAGTCAGATGTCAGACTGGAAGCTTCATTCGATAAGAATGATTTTGAAGAAGCTGACTTAATTGCCATAAAAGTTCCCCTCTCTCTTCCTTACCTAAATGATCAACAGAATTTTGAACGCATTGACGGTGAAATTACCGTTAAGGGCAAAATATATAAGTATGTAAAAAGGAAGATTACTAATGGCAACCTCGTTTTGTTATGCTTGCCCGACCATAACAAAATGAGCATAGAATCTGCAAAACACAATTTTTTTAAAAATGCAAATGATATAGCTCAAAACGATAATTCTAAAAAGTCGAATAATTCGAAAGGATTTTTTAAGAATCTTACAAGCGATTACGATTATCATATTACAGCCGCCACACGTCCGTTTTCAGCTTTGAGTGATAGCCTTTATTACTTATCTCCACAACTAAACTATTTACCTTCTTCACCTCATTCTTCGCCCGAGCAGCCCCCCGAGTTTCTATAACTCAAGAAGCGCGAAAGCATGCTTGAAAGCAGCTCTCGCTCAAGCGGTTTTACTTGCTTTCTCAACGGTCAAATTTTTACTTGCACCTACTATTTTTCTGCCTACTGCAATCAGCGGTTGAAAGCTTTTTATTCGATATTCTGCCATCTCGTAAAGCGTTCCAATTATAAAAGTGCAATAGAAGTTGAGATTTAGAAACCGTTGAAGTGTGCGACGCAACGATGTTGCTGTATGTAGTTGGCCTGCAACCAAAAAAGTTTATCCTAAAAAATATCAATTTAATTCTACGAGAACTATGCGAACAATAATTTTTGCTTTGTTGACAATGTTTTTGCTACAATCGTGCAAAAATTCGGGAGAGTACCTGGCAGTTACCCATGATCCTTTTTTATATAGCAAAACAGTAAAGAAGCTTAACGACATTGTGTTGGAGAACAATTTTCCTCCGATGATTGCAGCGCGCAATTATGCCTATGCAAACATTGCTGCTTATGAGGTCATTGCCGCAGGGGATAATAGTTATCCATCACTTGCCGGACAAATTCATGGTCTTATCGGTGTGCCTAAACCAAAGGCTGCCAACAAAGTCGATTTTCCATTTGCTGCTTTGCTGGCATTTTGCCAGGTAGGTAATGCCGTAACCTTTCCTGAAGGAAGTATGGATGTTTATGTAGATGAACTGAAAAATAAAGCAAAAGATGCGGGGATGCCTTCTGAAATATTTAAAGGTAGCGTGGGGTATGCAAGCCTTGTTGCAGACAGTATTATGAGCTGGAGCAAAAAGGATAACTACGCACAAATTCGCAGTTCAACGAAATTTACAGTTACAAACGAAGAAGGAAGGTGGATACCAACCCCACCGATGTATGCACAGGCTGTAGAACCACATTGGATGGAAATACGAACCCTCGTTCTTGACTCTAGTTCTCAATTGAAACCTGTTCGCCCGCCCAGGTATGATCCAAAAAACATCTCCAGCACTTTTTATAATGCCATGATGTTGGTAAAGCGTACGGTAGATAGCCTGACACCAGAACAAAAGCATATGGCAGATTTTTGGGACGATAATTCATTTAAATTAAACGTGAATGGTCATGTAATGTATGCTACCAAAAAGTTTTCTCCGGGCGGCCATTGGATGAACATTGTCGGTATACTAGCAGCAACTCAGAAATCGGATTTTAATACCACGGTTTCTGCTTATGCTCAAACCTCTATTGCCTTGTTCGATGCATTTATAAGTTGCTGGGATGAGAAATTCAGAAGCAACTATATCAGGCCCGAAACCGCCGTAAACAAATACATTGATCCGGAATGGCAACCTTATATTCAAACTCCGCCATTTCCTGAATACACCAGCGGCCATGCGGTTATTTCAGCAGCGGCTGCTGAAGTTATGACACGTTATTTTGGAGACAATATTAGCTATACCGATACTTCAGAGTTGGAGTTCGGCATACCCAGTCGTTCTTTTACGTCGGTTCGTGCAGCAGCAAGGGAGGCTGGAATGTCAAGGATATTTGGAGGCATACACTTTAAATACTCCTGCGAGGTAGGGCATGAAACGGGTGTTAAGGTAGGAGAACTTGTTTTACAACGTTTGAAAATGAAGGACTTTAAAAAAGGCTTCTTAGCCAAAAATTAAACTAACGACAACCTCAACTAAACGATTATGAAAAAAATATTATTAAGCTTGTTCACTCTTTTTGCTTTCATATTAACTGCAACTCATTTGCATGCACAAGGTTGCGTCGCCATTCGAAGCACAGGCGGATATTGTAGTATGCAGCAAGCCGACAGTAGTAAATGGCAGCTCACTATAAATAACAGGTACTTCAAATCTTTTCGTCACTTTGTGGGCACCGATGAGCAAAAGCAGAGAATGGATTTGGGCACTGAAGTCATCAATCATTCAACCGCTACTGATATTGCCATTACACGAAAGTTAAATTCAAGATGGTCGCTAATGTTAGATATGCCGATTCTTTCAAATGCCAGGTCGTCTTTGTACGAGCACGCAAATATTGGCAGAAACACTACACGTTCATTTGGCCTGGGAGACATGCGTGTTGTATTATATAGCTGGCTCTGGAACCCTGAAAAAAAGTATAAGGGAAACGTTCAGGTTGGTTTGGGAGTGAAGTTGCCTACGGGAGACTACAACTACCAGGATTATTTTAAATTAACAGACAGCACAAAAAGGTTGGGCCCTGTTGACCAATCTATCCAGTTGGGAGATGGAGGCACAGGTTTAACGCTTGAAGTAAATGGGTTCTATAATCTTTCTCATGGTTTGGGCCTATATGGAAATTTTTATTACCTAAGCAATCCCCGCGAGCAGAACGGTGTTTCTACTGCACGAGGAGGAACTGCAACGGCAACTGCAATATTAAATGGTAGTGATGTAATGAGTGTTCCTGACCAAATGATGATAAGGGCGGGAGTAAATTACATGATCAATCGCCTCACTGTTTCCGCTGGTCTTCGCCAGGAATCTATACCGGTGTATGATTTAATTGGGGGTAGCAATGGCTTCAGGAGGCCAGGTAGAATTTTGACAGTAGAACCTGGTGTAACTTATAGTTTACCTAAGGTGAGTGTTTTCGCTTATGTCCCTACCTCTATTTCCCGTAACCGTACTCAGAGTGTAGCGGATAAAATAGCGACAGCGCGCACGGGAAGATTTACTCAAGGCGATGCCGCTTTTGCTGATTATAGTATAAATATTGGGGCTTCCTTTAGGTTTTAAGAAAATCATTAAACCAGTTTTAAACCCTTTGAGCCTTGGCTTGAAGGGTTTACTTTTTTACATCATAACATACTTTTTTTGTTACTATACAACCGGCCTGTTTTCAGCATTGTTGTGTCACTCACTTCTACGACAACTCTTTATTCAGCTTTTTTACTTACTCAATTTGAATTTTTTCTGTGAAGTCAATGTTGTAGATTAGTCGCTTTAACCTATGATTTTATGAAGAAGTACTTTCTCTCGATATCCGTCTTAATCTCCATTTCCTCATTTGCTCAAAACGATGCTCGGCGTACTAAAGTAATGCAATCTGCCAATCAGCTTGAGCAAAAGGTTATAGCATGGCGCCACGATTTTCACGCACATCCCGAACTAGGTAACAATGAAATTCGCACTGCCGATATTATTGCAAAACATTTGCAATCGTTGGGGATAGAAGTAAAAACGGGGGTTGCAAAAACAGGTGTTGTTGGAATACTCAAAGGGGGCAAGCCAGGGCCGGTTGTGGCATTAAGAGCCGATATGGATGGACTTCCGGTTATTGAAAGAACCCCGGTACCATTTGCCTCAAAAGTAAAAGCAACATACAACGGACAAGAAGTAGGCGTGATGCACGCCTGTGGCCACGACACACATATTGCCATCCTCATGGGGGTTGCACAGCTTCTATCAGCAATGAAAAATGATTTGAAGGGAACGGTAAAGTTTATTTTTCAACCGGCTGAAGAAGGTGTACCGGCAGGCGAGACAGGCGGGGCAGAGCGCATGGTTAAGGAAGGCGTACTTGAAAACCCGGCGGTTAATGTGGTATTTGGATTACACATTAATTCGCAGACCGAAGTTGGTAAGATAACTTACCGGCCGGGGGGCATAATGGCCAGTGTAAATGACATGAAGATCACTGTGAAAGGTCGTTCTGCACATGGCGCCTATCCATGGTCATCCATCGACCCTATAGTTGTTTCTGCTCAAATCATTAATAACTTACAGTCCATCGTTAGTCGTAACCTAAATGTTACGGAAAACGCAGGCGTGGTAACTATTGGCTCTATACATGGGGGCAATCGTTCTAACATCATTCCCGAGCAGGTCGAAATGCTTGGAACTGTAAGAACGTTAAGTGCAGAAGATGAAAAAATGTTTATTCAGAGAATAAAACAGGTAGTTACAAAGACTGCCGAAAGTGCCGGTGCTTCCGCAGAAGTTCTTATCCCATACTCCAACCATTACCCTGTTACTTTCAACAATATTTCTTTGATGGAAAAAATGTTGCCGTCTTTGCAAAAAACGGCAGGTACAGAAAATGTGCGGTTAAAAGCGGCGGTTACAGGTGCTGAAGACTTTTCTTTTTTCCAGGAGAAAGTTCCGGGTCTTTTCTTTTTTTTAGGCGGAATGCCTAAAGGCGTTAATCCGCTAACGGCTCCCTCTCATCATACGCCTGATTTTTTTATAGATGATAGCGGCCTTTTATTAGGCGTAAAGGCGTTAGCAAATCTTACCCTTGATTACATGGACCTGCCCACCAGGTAACGCTCTTTTTAAAGCCACTTTCCTGATGTAGGAGATCTTTTAGTTAAAAATGTCGCTACTTAGGTGTTTAAATGCTTCCATTGCGCCCATATACTCACAAGTTCTTGCACCGGCTTTATTGGCATTGTAAATGATCTGTTGCCATTCCTCTAATGACATTGCCCGGATGCCAGAAAGCTTTTTATCACTTAACTGATGTAGTACTGCGCCTACAAATGCATCGCCGGCGCCAGTAGTATCTACAGGTTTTATAACGATGCTTTCAAGGATGTATGTGGTATTACTAAAACCCAGCATTGTACCTTCTTTGCCCAGGGTAATTGCAAAAACACCATTTGTTTTTTGCAGCAGGATGTTTGCTGCATCTGCTACAGTAAGTGTACCGGTAAGCAACATAGCTTCTTCATCGCTTAGTTTAAAGAAGTGGCAGTTTTTTAGAAAATTCCAGGACTGCTCAATAAAACTTTCCTTGTTATGTTGAAAGAGCAGGCTTCTATAATTAGGGTCGAAACTGATAAAGATGTCTTGCTGTAAACAATCCTGCAGTAAGCTTTGGTAAGTTGATTGTAGGGGGCCAGGTAAAAAAGCAGTGGCAGATCCGAAATGAACAATAGAAAAGGAGGGGAGGTTAATTTCTTCTATCTCCTGCGTTTTCAACTGTCCGTCCGCCCCCCGATTAAAATAAAAATCTCTTTCCCCGTTTTCCATTAGAGAGACAAAAGCGAAGGTTGTGAAATTACTTTCATCTTTAAGCATCCATTCGGTACCTACCCCGAATGACTTCATTACATCTATCAAATGATGGCCAAAAGGGTCCGAACCTACCTTGGCAGCTAGTTCAACCTTACCTCCCAGCGCACCGATTGCGGCAGCTACGTTGGCAGGTGCACCGCCGGCTTTTTTTAAAAAATGCTCACCTTCACTTAGCGATTTGCCGACATCAGTACAAATCATATCAATTAATGCTTCTCCAATGCAAAGAATTTTCATATGGCAGATTTTGGGATAGGGCTTTTAGCCGTGTTGATCTTTAATTGTCTCACTTGCTTGTACACTTTGTACTTTGTTGGGCGTTCATGCTGACCATTCTTCCACTTGTTAATAGGCCGGATAACAGCTTCGCTGAATATAGGAGCAGCTGTACACGAGTGCGACGCAACGATGTTTAATAAGATTTCCAGGGACGGGTCAGGCAAGTTTTTCGTTTTAAATAATTCCCTGACACTTTCGAATTTCGCGAAAACTCTTTTGTGCCATTTTGTTAAACAAAGACAGGGCAACTACCTAATAAACAT
>NZ_JAOQAH010000045.1 GCF_025963695.1 Segetibacter sp.
TTGCCTCAACAATTGATAAAGAAGGAAACGTAAATCTCAGTCCTTTTAGCTTTTTCAATATGTTTTCTTCAAATCCGCCAATTGTTATTTTTTCTCCTTCGCGCCGGGTAAGAGACAATACTACCAAGCACACTTTACAAAACGTAATGGAAGTACCGGAAGTGGTAATCAACATGGTCTCTTACGATATGGTTCAACAAACTTCTCTGGCAAGTTGTGAATTTGCAAAAGGTGTTGATGAGTTTTCAAAAGCAGGCTTCACAAAGGAAACTGCCACGATGGTAAGACCGCCAATGGTGAAAGAGAGTAAAGCAAAACTCGAGTGTAGGGTACTCCAAATAAAATCATTAGGCACAGAAGGTGGTGCCGGTAATTTGGTTATTTGTGAAGTTGTATGCCTGCATATAGAGGATGAATTACTTACACCAGATAAAAAATTTGATCAAACGAAATTAGAACCGGTAGCACGATTAGGCGGCGACTGGTATTGTAAAGTTTCAAAAGAAAATTTGTTCATAGTACCAAAACCCAATGTGCTGATAGGAATTGGAATAGACGCACTCCCCGAAAATATTCGAACAAGTAAAATTCTTACCGGGAATCATTTAGGCATGCTGGCAAACGTGCAACAAATTCCGTTGCCTGATTTAGCTTTTTCAAGTAAACACCTTGAAAACCTTTATACCGATCTGCCTGTAGAATCAAAGGAGCTTGAAATCAAAAAGCATCAACACGCAGCAAAATTGTTGGATGAATATAAGGTTGATGAGGCGTGGCAGGTTTTGATAAGGTAACCAAGCTTGCCAAAATGCTGTTTTAATCCGCATGGAAACTTTTCCTGATCAGTTCATGTGCATTCTCGATATAAGCTTTTCCGCTTTTTCTGCTCTTTTTATTAAGTGGTTTATTTGCTCTTCAGTAAGAGGTTTTCCGGGAAGATGAGGAGCATCAGTGTCGTCTATTACCGACAGTTTTCAATTATTTTGCTTTGCAAACTCCAGCAACTTATCCACGTCGGCCTGATGATTATTTTCTAATTTAAAAGCATAAATAAAGATAGGAAATCTGCAAACACCTTATCCTGATCTTCACTTTTTTGCTTTTATGTTAGGAGTGTCCAATTTGCCATTTGGAGTGTACACCGAAATGAGGCGGCCGCTATAAAAAGATGCCGTACAAGTGAGTGACACAACCAAAGCATCAAAGATGAACGGATGCTGGCAACAAAAATGCTTTATAATTGCCTATGATTAGCATTGTCATTCCAACTTATAATGAAGCGGACAATATTGCCCGGCTTGTTTCTTACCTGGTTGCCAATAGTGGAAAGAATGATTGCGAAATCATCGTTTCCGACGGCGGAAGTACGGATGAAACTATAAAGATTGCGCAGTCGTTTGGTGTAAAGGCAGTGTTATCTGCAAACAAAGGCCGGGCAGCACAAATGAATTATGGAGCCTCTATAGCGCTCGGTGATATTCTTTACTTTATTCATGCCGATACTTTTCCCCCGCTGACTTTTGTAAATGATATTAACCAAGCCGTATCTGCCGGTTATGCTTTTGGACGCTACCGAACAGTTTTCGATAGCAAAAAATTTATTTTAAAGATCAACGCTTTTTTTACCCGCTTCGATTGGTTCATTAGTTATGGTGGCGATCAGACCTTGTTTATGACTACATCCCTTTTTAATGCTATAAAAGGCTTTGATGAACCAATGCTTATAATGGAAGATTATGACATTGTAACAAGGGCAAAAAAGGCAGGCCGATATAAAATATTTCGCAAGGCAGCACTTATTTCTGCCCGGAAATATGAGACAAATAGCTGGCTAAAAGTGCAGTTGGCTAACGGGCGGATTTTGCAGATGTATAAGGGTGGCGCCTTGCAGCAAGACATGGTGAACAAATACAAAGAAATGCTGGTATACAGATAAGTGTACAATTTCTTGATTTTTAGAAGCCGTACAAGATTTTACATTGGTGCTTTTATGAAATATTTATATAGAGATTTTTTTGAATGAGCGTCTGATTTTGGAGCTGCGGCGGCTTCCCTTCACGCTCGTATACTTTTAGCTATTCATCCGGCGTACATCTAAGCCTACTTAAATCTCCACGTCCGTATTTCTTTCCTTTCAATTTTCGACAACTTATTATGGTTGATAATACGTTCCAGACAATCCATCCACACCAAAGCTATAAACGCTAAAAAGGGCATTACAACGATGGCTGTAAAAAAGGTGCTGCTTTCAAACACGATAGCAACCGTCGCGATCATAATAATGGAGTAAGCAGGATAGATAATTATTAACCCACCAAACAAAGCGGAATGAAAAAATACAGTTCGTTGTGTCTTCTTTTTTATATAGTTTTTAAAAGGTGCGTATAAAGGCAAATGGAGAAGCAAGCCAACGCCAGCAGGTATAAATAGTATAAAAACTACAGAAGTAGAGGCGATGAAACTAATGGTGGAAAGTGATACTTTTTTGGTTCCCTTTAATTTGTCAAACATAGCATTTGAACGATTATTAAAGAGAGTTTGCTTTTTCTTCAAAAACATAATCAGTTTATGGTTGCCTGTGTTTAGCAAGCAGAAATTTGACAAGAGAAACTGTATGGTACTTTGGTCATTCGCTTCTAATAGCAAGCCTTTCTCTAACCTTGCAGAAATTAATTTATTTAATTCTATAATTTGCTGGCCTTCAGGTTTCCCGATTGGTATTTCGTTGTGGCGTATTGTGTCTCCAAAATCAATGATTACATTTTTTCTAAATCGCGTAAACGAGCTATAGTTTAAGGAAACCGGCAATATGCAGAAACTGTCCGCTATTTCTGGTTGCTTCCATGCGTTTAGAGCAATGCGTGCGGTTCCTTTTTTTAGTGAGGTAAGTTTCCATTGATGTAGGCAAAGCCCTTCCGAAAAAATTAATACAATTCCCCCGTTCACCAGAATATCTGTGCATTTCCCGAAAGTCGTATCATTTAAAGCTAAACATTCTTTTCCTTCACTTAGGCGGTAGATAGGAATGACTTTTAATGCTGATAATATTTTTTTAACGAGCGGGTTTTTAAAGGCATCTCCTCTCGCTAAAAAATGAACAGGATGTTTAAAATAAGAGCCAATCAATAAGGCGTCTAAAAAAGAGTTTGGATGATTACAAGCCAGCAGCAAAGGACCTTTTTGATGAGACGAAACGCCGCTTTCAAAAACAATTTTTCGGAAAAAAATCAACAGCGCTGATCTTACTAGATATTTTGCACAGGTATAAAGCACTGAGTGTAATTGAAAGTAGGGCAAAGGTACATAGGGTACATCTAGTTTAAGTGGATATCGTAGCGTAGTTCTTTATCACTAAGACTTCAAGGCAACTGCTGCCTGTAAATTGCGATTATACAAACGGCACGGTTTTGTATAGTCGACCTATACCAGGGATTAAGAAAATTTTTGTATGATCAATATAAGAGAACTAATACCATTGAGTCAGATCGTATTAGGAGGCATTTTCTCATTAATCTTTCTCATTAAAATTATTCTATTCTTCAAATATGAGAAGGAATGGAACTCTATTACTTTTTTTCATTTTACAAAAATTCAATTGAAAATGACGGTAAGTAAAGAATTAAGAAGACGAAGAAAGCATCAGAATAATTTTTCGATGCTGATGTTGATACTATTGTTGATTTTTTTAGTTACATCCGCTTTTAATCTATTAATTCAAGACTAAATATCTTCCTACTAAAACCTCTTAAAGAAGTCTGGATTACCATCCCCAGCCTTACCTCTTTTTTACTCTAAAGATTTAACTTACGTCAAGTATTGTACCGTTAAACTAACTGAAGCTGAAGATTAGATGTTTTTAGTAATAGATGCACTTAATTTCCGAGGTTCAAAATAGGTCACTCACTAACTCTTGCCAAAATGAATGTGATAAAGAAAAGTTTTCTGACTACTTATATTATCTGTATTAGTCTTTTTTCCATGGTTAATGCCCAGGAGGCCCAAATGACCACTTACTGTAATCCTGTAAATCTTGATTACACTTATATGATTTATAACGCAGACAAAAACATTTCGTATCGCTCAGGAGCAGATCCTGCAGTGGTACGATTTAGGGGGGAGTATTACATGTTTGTTACCCGTTCGTTGGGGTATTGGCATTCTGCCGACTTACTAAACTGGAGATTTATAACACCTGAGAAATGGTATTTCCAGGGTTCAAACGCGCCTGCAGCCCATAACTATAAAGACTCCGTTTTGTATGTTGCCGGTGATCCTTCTGGCTCTATGAGTATTTTATATACTGATAACCCAAAAAAAGGAGACTGGAAAGCGGTTCCATCTATATTAAACGATTTACAGGATCCTGACTTGTTTATAGATGACGACGGTAAAGCTTATATGTTTTGGGGATCATCCAATGTGTTTCCGATAAGAGCAAAGATTTTGGATAAAAACCATCGTTTCAGTGCCTCAGATTCTACCTATAAATTATTTGGCCTTGATATGAAGAAGCATGGCTGGGAGCGATTTGGCGAAAATCATTCGGACACTGTTTTAAGCGGCTATATGGAAGGAGCATGGCTGACGAAGCACAACAATAAGTACTACATGCAATACGGCGCCCCGGGCACTGAGTTCAACGTGTATGCTGATGGAGTGTATATGAGCGACTCCGTACTCGGCCCTTATCGTTATGCACCTAATAATCCTGTTTTTTATAAGCCTGGTGGTTTTTCAAATGGCGCAGGACATGGAAGTACCGTTATGGGTCCGTCAAATGAGTATTGGCATTTTGCGTCTGCGGCAGTAAATATAAATGTGGGATGGGAGAGACGTATTTGCATGTACCCCGCCTGGTTTGATAAAGATGGACTGATGTATTCTAATACTTCGTTTGGTGACTATCCGCATCATGCACCAACCATTGCGGGCAAGATGGGACAGTTTACGGGGTGGATGTTGTTGTCATATAATAAGCCGGTTAAAGCATCGTCGTTTTTAGATAAATATCCTGCTACCGTAATTACTGACGAAAACGTAAAAACGTTTTGGGTGGCGGAGAAAAATGACAGTAAGCAATGGTTGGAGATCGACCTTCAGAAACCCGCGGCCGTTTATGCTGTCCAGGTAAACTACCACGATTACAAATCTGACTTGTATGGTAGGGTTCCCAATCTTTATCACCGATATACCATAGAAGGCTCTATTGATGGACAAACCTGGATCACTTTGGTAGATCGAAGCAAAAGTTTCAGAGATGTTCCAAATGATTATGTGCAGTTGGGCACGCCACAAACAGTGCGATATATCCGTTACAACAATATTCATGCTCCCATGACTAATTTGTCTATTTCTGATCTGCGGGTTTTTGGTATAGGACAGGGAAAGGCTCCATCCGTAGTAAAAAACTTTTCAGTAACGCGACAAGTTGATAGAAGAGACGCAATGATTACCTGGAACGCTCAACCAGGTTCACAAGGCTATAACATCCTTTGGGGTATCGCTCCTGACAAGTTATATAGTTCGTGGATGGTGTACGGAAAAAACGCTCTAAACCTAAAAGCCTTATCTACCGACCAACAATATTATTTTTCTATAGAAGCTTTTAATGAGAATGGAGTTTCGAAAAGAGTGAAGCCTCTGGGGGTTAAATGAATTTTACTTTAATGCCTAAAGGAGTGATCAACTTCCAAAGTTTTTGCTCAAGCCGCAAGGCTTCGTTATTGCAACGGGACTCCACCCGCTTGTTTTCGAAACTGCTACGCATGTTTCCAAATGCTTTCGCTTCGCTCAGCACCCAACCGGCTGATGTCCCTTATGCAATAACTGTTGTTAGTTTAAAAGAATATTCAAAGTCCTCTGGTTAAAGTTCGTTAGTTCTAAACCTTTCAAGTTTGCTTTATCAAAAGGTATAAACCTATTGCAGCGAGGCATCCTTCTCCTATAGGAGAAGGAACGAGGATGAGGTGTCGATTTGAAATTGAACCTGTATAAAACAGGGCAAACTGCAGCACCACAAAGACCCCCCCGTACACGAGTGCGACGCAAGAAAAGCTGCATCAATTTACGGGGCTGGCTCCATAAAAAAAGCCCCTGCATTGCAAGGGCTCTACATTATTAAAAAGGTTCTTATAAATTTTTCAACAGCTCGTTTCCGAAAATTACGTAATCGTCGTTTTTACCTTCTTTAGCAAGTTCGACAGTTTTTTGAGCGCTTGCTTTTGCAGCAGCCTTGTCGCCCATGTCTTTTTGAATTCTCGCTTTTGTGAGGTACATATAATAAGCTTTAGGATTTTCAGCTATTGCTTTATTTATGTTTTCCAAAGCTTTCGGATAATTTTTTTCATACTCATAATAGTAACCAGCAGCTTGTTGATAAGGTTTTTTATCACCTTTAAGCGCAGCTTCTAGCTGAGTACGAATGCGGTCTTTAATGTTTGTTGTGATAGGAACAGAAACTGCAGTATTGCCCCAGGCAAGTTGTAAATCGCAGCTTTCATTTTTTACATTGCTAAACAGTATTGTAAATGTTTCAAGGCTTACGTCCATAGTTGCAGCGGGTGCTTTTACGCGTACAACGTCATCGCTTTCCTTAAAACCGTCTTGCCCAGGGTAAGTAGTACCCTTGCTGAACACTACATCCCACTGGCCTGCAGCAGGAATTGTATAAATAACATAACGGCCAGAGTCGAGTGTTTTGCCGCCTATTGCAACCTTGTCAGTAAAACGAATTCTGGTAGCGGCATTTGCGCCGGTTCTCCAGGGTTTACCGTAGGGAGCCAGTTCTGATTTCTCGCCAAATAACTGGCGGCCTTTTATACCGGGACGGCTATAGGTAAGTTCAATTCTGCCCATTCCGAAATCTTGTATAATTGTTTGGGTTGGGCTGGCTGCAGGCATGGCAACCTGGGCTTTTACATTTGCTGTAAGCAATGAAACAGCGATGAAGCCAATAAAAAAAATTTTATTCATAATGGTATTTTGTACAAACGTAATGCAAGATGAAGAAAGAATATATTTTAAAACGCAATTATAACTTTTACTTTTTTATCTTTTTTCTTATTCTTCCAACGCGGACCATTGGTTAATATTTG